>NZ_CP113097.1:4845525-5184034 GCF_026625125.1 Pseudomonas putida
CGAAGCCACCTACGCCAAGGTCAAGGCGCTGGACGCCAAGAAAGACCTGATCTGGCTGACCCCGACCAAGTTCAGCAACACCTACGCCCTGGGCCTGCCTGAACAGGTCGCTGAGGCCTACCCACAAATCAACACGATCAGTGACCTCAATCAGGTGCTGCGCGACGAACGCGAGCGCAACCACCTGATCGCCCTGGACACCGAGTTCGCCAACCGCCCCGACGGCCTGGTCGGCCTGAAGGAGATGTACGACCTGCAAGTCGGCCGTGCCAACATCAGGCAGATGGACGCCGGCCTGGTCTATACCGCCATGCACAACAACCAGGTGTTCGCAGGCCTGGTCTACACCACGGACGGCCGCCTGAGTGCGTTCAACCTCAAGCTGCTGGAAGACGACAAGCACTACTTCCCCGACTACACCGCTGCCCCGGTGGTGCGCAAGGCCGTGCTCGACGCCAACCCGCAACTGGTCGCCCTGCTCAAGCCCCTGGCCGAGCAGCTCGATGACCAGACCATGCGCCAGCTCAATGCCAAGGTCGACGTCGAACACCAGAGCCCGACTGCCGTGGCGGCAGCATTCCTGCGTGAGCACCCACTCAAGGAGGTGCAGCCATGAGCCTGCTCGATACGTTCGCCCACCTCGACTGGGCCCTGGTGCTGCAACTGACCTGGCAGCACATCATGCTGGTCGGCATTGCCGTTGGCCTGGCAATCCTGGTCGGCGTGCCGCTGGGCATCCTGATGACCCGCTTCCCGGTGGTGGCCGGCCCACTGCAGGCCAGCGCCACAGTGCTGCTGACCATCCCGTCGATTGCCCTGTTCGGCCTGCTGCTGCCGTTCTACTCCAAGTTCGGCCAGGGCCTGGGGCCATTGCCTGCGATCACCGCGGTGTTCCTTTATTCACTGCTGCCCATCCTGCGCAACACCTATCTGGCCCTGACCAACGTCGAGCCCGGCATCCGTGAAGCCGCACGCGGTATCGGCATGACCTTCGGCCAGCGCCTGCGCATGGTCGAGCTACCGATTGCCGTGCCTGTCATCCTCGCCGGCGTGCGCACTGCCGTGGTGATGAACATCGGCGTGATGACCATCGCCGCGACCATCGGTGCCGGTGGCCTGGGCGTGCTCATCCTCACCTCCATCAGCCGCAGCGACATGTCGATGCTGCTGGTTGGCGCCGTACTGGTCAGCCTGCTGGCAATCATCGCCGACCTGCTCCTGCAAACCCTGCAACGTGCCCTGACTCCAGAAGGACTGCGCTCATGATCGAACTCAAGAACCTCAGCAAAACCTTCAACGTCAACGGCAAGGACGTCAAAGCCGTCGATGCGGTCAGCCTGACCGTCAACGAAGGCGAAATCTGCGTGTTCCTCGGCCCCTCGGGCTGTGGCAAGAGCACCACGCTGAAGATGATCAACCGCCTGATCACGCCAACCTCCGGGCAGGTGTTCATCAATGGCGAAGACACCAGCGGCCTGGACGAAGTGACCTTGCGCCGCCACATCGGCTATGTGATCCAGCAGATCGGCCTGTTCCCCAACATGACCATCGAGGAAAACATCACTGTGGTCCCGCGCCTGCTCGGCTGGGACAAGCAAAAGTGCCACGACCGCGCCCGCGAGCTGATGCACATGATCAAGCTCGAGCCCAAGCAGTATCTGCAACGCTACCCGCGTGAACTGTCCGGTGGCCAGCAACAGCGCATCGGGGTGATCCGTGCGCTGGCCGCAGACGCGCCGGTGCTGTTGATGGACGAGCCGTTCGGCGCCGTCGACCCGATCAACCGCGAAATGATCCAGAACGAGTTCTTCGAGATGCAGCGGGCGCTGAACAAGACCGTGATCATGGTCAGCCACGACATCGACGAAGCGATCAAGCTGGCCGACAAGATTGCCATCTTCCGCGCCGGCAAGTTGCTGCAGCTGGACCACCCGGACACCTTGCTGGCCCACCCGGTCGATGACTTCGTCAGCAACTTCGTGGGCCAGGACAGCACCTTGAAACGCCTGTTGCTGGTGCGCGCCGAAGATGCGGCGGACAACGCCCCTTCGGTAAGCCCACAAACGCCGGTGGGCGATGCGCTGGAGCTGCTGGACGAGCACGATCGCCGCTATGTGGTGGTCACCGATGCGCAGAACAAGGCGCTGGGGTATGTACGCCGGCGCGACATGCACCGCCAGCAAGGTACCTGTGCAGACTTCCTGCGCCAGTTCAATGCAACGGCTTCGCACGATGAGCACCTGCGCATCCTGCTGTCGCGGATGTACGAGTTCAACCGCGCGTGGTTGCCGGTGCTGGATGCCGAGCAGGTGTTCCTGGGCGAGGTGACGCAGGAGTCGATCGCGGCTTACCTGAGCTCGGGGAGATCGCGCGGGGCCAAGACCAGTATCGTGTCACCGGCCGAGGCGGCGGTTTCCTGATCAACGGGGGCGCTTCGCGCCCCAATCGCCGGCAAGCCGGCTCCCACCCTGACCGCGCAATTCTTCAGGGCTGTGCTTTACCTGTGCAAGCAACCGTCTTGCCCATTTTCTAAAAGCCGGCGCAATCCATGTGTGAGCCGGCTTGCCGGCGATTGGGGCGATGGGGATATCGGAACCCTAAACCGGCCTGCCCAAAGGCTCGTCAAAGAAGTGCTTCACCCCCGCCGCCAATCTCAGGTTGACCATCGTCGGTCCGTAGTCAATGGCGAAAATTAGCAGTGCTCCTCATAAAACGCAGGAAATCCGCCAGTCGGTAACAAAAAATTTATGTGGTATTTCAGGCACTGCAGTGGCCATGACCGTGGCCATTAATATGAACACCTGCGCTTTTTTTTGCAGGCCAGGCCACTTTGCAGAAAGCCCGCCAAGCCTATGGAAACGGGCTTGCCCGAAATGGGCCAAAGACGGTCTATTCCACAATTTTTTACGCCTGCCAGGGTTCAGGGAACATCTGCTGGTCACACGAGTCGGTTATTCAAGTGGCAGCGCGTCGATCGTGGGCCGACACGCCCTGATTGCCTGTTGATCTTGGGTTCTTCACGCCCTAAAGTGCGCGCCGAACGTCCATGCTGGAAACGATCCATCCGGCTCAAGTACTGAGTAGGCGAACCAAAGTGGGGATACGGAGGACGTTCAGTTTGCAGCCACTTATCTTTTCAGTTTGCCCATGGAGTCCCTGAGCATGTCGATCCAGGTCGAAGACTATTTCGCGCGTGACACCTTCCAGAAAATGAAGGCGTTCGCCGACAAGCAGGAAACCCCGTTCGTACTCATCGATACCCAGATGATCAGCCAGGCCTACGACGACCTGCGCGCCGGTTTCGAGTTCGCCAAGGTCTACTACGCGGTCAAGGCCAACCCGGCGGTCGAGATCATCGACCTGCTCAAAGAGAAAGGCTCGAGCTTCGACATCGCCTCGATCTATGAGCTGGACAAGGTCATGGGCCGTGGCGTCAGCGCCGACCGCATCAGCTACGGCAACACCATCAAGAAGTCCAAGGACATCCGTTACTTCTTTGAAAAAGGTGTGCGCCTGTACGCCACCGATTCAGAAGCCGACCTGCGCAACATCGCCAAGGCCGCCCCGGGCTCCAAGGTCTACGTACGCATCCTGACCGAAGGCTCCACCACCGCCGACTGGCCGCTGTCGCGCAAGTTCGGCTGCCAGACCGACATGGCCATGGACCTGCTGATCCTGGCCCGCGACCTGGGCCTGGTGCCATACGGCATTTCCTTCCACGTGGGTTCGCAACAGCGCGACATCAGTGTGTGGGACGCCGCGATCGCCAAGGTCAAAGTGATCTTCGAGCGCCTGAAGGAAGAAGACGGCATCGAGCTGAAGCTGATCAACATGGGTGGCGGCTTCCCGGCCAACTACATCACCCGCACCAACAGCCTGGAAACCTACGCTGAAGAGATCATCCGCTTCCTGAAGGAAGACTTCGGTGACGACCTGCCGGAAATCATCCTTGAGCCAGGCCGCTCGCTGATCGCCAACGCCGGTATCCTAGTCAGCGAAGTCGTGCTGGTTGCGCGCAAATCGCGTACCGCTGTCGAGCGCTGGGTGTACACCGATGTGGGCAAATTCTCCGGCCTGATCGAAACCATGGACGAGTCCATCAAGTTCCCGATCTGGACCGAAAAGAAAGGCGAGATGGAAGAAGTGGTCATCGCCGGCCCGACCTGTGACAGCGCCGACATCATGTACGAGCACTACAAGTACGGCCTGCCGCTGAACCTGGCGATCGGTGACCGCCTCTACTGGCTATCGACCGGTGCCTACACCACCAGCTACAGCGCAGTGGAATTCAACGGCTTCCCGCCGCTGAAGGCCTACTACCTATAATGCAGAACGGGGCCGAAAGGCCCCGTTTTCATTGGTGCCTGGCTTGGCCCCATCGCCGGCAAGCCGGCTCCCACCCCGACCGCGCAGTTCTTCAGGCCTGCGCTTTGTCTGTGGAAGCAATTCCTAATGGCCGGCGCAAATCCATGTGGAAGCAATTTCTAAAGACCAGCGCAAATCCATGTGGAAGCAATTTCTAAAGACCAGCGCAAATCCATGTGGAAGCAATTTCTAAGGGCCGGCGCAAATCCGTGGGAGCCGGCTTGCCGGAGATGGGGCCAGTGCCGACACCATCACACCTGGCGCTGTTCTATCTCAGCGGCATACCGCGCCGCAAAGGCCATCAACCCTGGCCCAGCCCCCTGCAAGGTCACCAACGCACTGCGCAAAAAATTCAGGTTGCCCTCAACCCGCGCCCGCTCCAGCCACGGCCCCACTTCGGCCATCTGGCCACGCTCGGCCAGCACCATCGCCAAACTGAACATTCCACGAAAATCCCCCGCCTCGGCCGATCGCCGATACCAGCGCACCGCCCGCACCGGACTTGGCGCCGTAGCGATACCCTGCTCCAGGTAACGCCCATACAGGTTCATCGACTTGGCATGCCCCAGCTGCGCAGCCTTCTGGTAGCACATCAATGCCTGCGCCTGATTGGCCGGCACCCCACGCCCGGTAGCCAGCAGGTTGCCCAGGTTATACAACCCCCAGTCCAGCCCGGCATCGGCCGCGCGGGCATAGTGAACCGCAGCCTGTGCCACATTCACCTCGCCACCCCAACCATGCTCCAGGCACCGCCCGAGCATATTGTGCGCCATGGCACTGCCACCCTGGGCGGCAATACCGAACCAGCGCCGGGCCACTCCGGCATCCGCTTCGATGCCGCGGCCGTCGAGCAGGATCTGCCCGAGCAGCAACTGCGCCTCGATCACGCCCTGCCCTGCCGCCGCGAGAATGGCCTGGGCGGCTTTGCCCGGGCTATCTTCGAGCATGGCCTTCAGGCCGGCGACATCCACCACTTCTTCACGGCGCAACGGATAGGACACGGCTCAGACCTCTGCCCAGCGGCGCAGCAGGTTATGGTAGGTGCCAGTCAATTGCAGCAACGAGGGGTGCTCCGGCACATCGGCAGTGAGTTGCTGGATGGCATTGTCCATCTCGAACAGCAACGCACGCTGGCTGTCCTCCCGCACCAGGCTCTGGGTCCAGAAGAACGCCGCATAACGCACGCCGCGCGTCACCGGGTTGACCTTGTGCAGGCTCGTGCCCGGGTACAGCACCAGGTCACCGGCCGCCAGCTTGACCTGTTGCTCGCCATAGGTGTGTTGGATCACCAACTCGCCACCGTCGTAGCTGTCCGGATCGCTGAGAAAAAGCGTAGAGGAAAGGTCAGTGCGCACCCGCTCCGGGCTGCCTTTGGGCTGGCGCAGGGCATTGTCGATGTGGAAGCCGAAGTTGCCACCCTCACGGTAGCAGTTGATCAGCGGCGGGAAGACTTTGTGCGGCAGCGCCGCCGACATGAACCGCGGCGTTTTCCACAGGCGGTCGATCAGCGCGCTACCGATTTCCTTCGCCAGCGCGTGGCCTTCTGGCAGCTGCAAGTTGTGCTTGGCCTTGGCCGACTGATAGCCGGCCGTGACCTTGCCATCGGCCCAGTCAGCCTGCTCCAGTGCCGCGCGAATGCGGGCAAGCTCGTCGGCGTCGAACAGGCCGGGAATATGAAGCAGCATGGCGGCAGCACCGTAACGAATTGTAAAGAAGCCAATGATATTGATTCCCTTTTACGCCGCACAAGCCCTTTCTGCACCCGAGACGTTTCAGCTTCCTTTGACCGTAAAGAAAATTTGTAAAGATTGTAAATTCGCAGTGAATGGTAACGACTCTCAATTGTGACCTACAATCACTTGCATTATGATCCGCGGCCTTCACACCTTGGGGAAGGTCCATAACAATGCGTCAATACGTGCCATCTGCAGTGAGTTCGCCACGCCTGGTCGTGTCCGCCATCGGCGTCGCCCTGAGCGCTTCGTCCGCCTACGCCGCCGATCCCGCTACCAGCAGTGCCATTACCCTCGATGCCACCAGCGTCAACGGCAAGGCCGAGCAGGCCAGCACCGATTACAAGGTCGAGAAGGCCTCCTCGCAGAAGTACACCGCACCGTTGGTGGACACCCCGCGCTCGGTTACCGTCATCCCCCAGCAAGTCATCAAGGACACCAACGCCCTGAGCCTGCAGGATGCCCTGCGCACCGTACCGGGCATTACCTTTGGTGCAGGCGAAGGCGGCAACCCGCAAGGCGACCGCCCGTTCATTCGTGGTTTCGACGCCCAGGGTGACACCTACCTGGACGGTGTCCGCGATACCGGCGCGCAAACCCGTGAAATCTTCGCCATCGAATCGGTGGAAGTGGCCAAAGGCCCCAACTCGGCCATCGGTGGCCGCGGCGCGGCAGGCGGCACCATCAACCTGGTGAGCAAGCGTGCACACCTGGGCAACTCCCTGGACGGTGCCTGGACCTGGGGCAGCGACCAGACCCAACGCTACACCTTCGACGGCAACTACCAGTTCAGCGACACCGCTGCCGGCCGGCTCAACCTGATGACCCACGAGAGCAACGTCGCCGGCCGTGACAAGGTCAACTATGACCGCTGGGGTATCGCCCCCTCCCTGGCCTTCGGCCTGGGCACGCCAACCCGCGTCAACCTCGACTATTACCACCTGGAAAGCGACGACCTGCCGGATTCGGGCATCCCGTACAGCATCCCGACCGGAGGCAGCGGCGCACGTACCTCGGCGCACCCGAGCAAGCCGATCGACGGCGGCGACAGCGACAACTTCTATGGCCTGACCGGTCGCGACTTCCGCAAGACCCGTGTGGACATCGCCACTATCGCCGTGGAACACGACCTGAGCGAATCGTTGACCATCAAGAACACCCTGCGTCATGGCAACAGCATGCAGGACTATATCCTGACCCAGCCAGACGACAGCATTGGCAACGTCAACAACAACGGCGTATGGCGGCGTGCCAACACCCGTGTGGGCAACACGGCCACCACCACCAACCAGACCGACCTGTTCGGTGAGTTCTTCGTGGGCGGTTTCAAGAACAGCTTCTCCACAGGGGTCGAGTTCAGCAAGGAGGACTCGGACCGCCAGAGCTACACAGTGTCGCCAAACAGCAAGCTCACCTGCACCGGCCCGAGCAATGGTGGCAGCTGTACATCGCTGAGCGACCCGAACCCCGACGATGTCTGGGATGGCACTATCTCGCGCAACTACGCCGGCACCAAAACCAGCAGCAAGACCCGTGCAATCTACGCCTTCGACACGCTGGAGCTGACGCCTGAGTGGTTGTTGAACATGGGCCTGCGTTACGACCACTTTGACACGAAGTTCCGCACGTACGATGCCTCGGGCGCGACAGTGGTGAACAAGAACGGCGTTCAGACCAAAGGCCGCGACACCAGCGAGTTCTTCACCGGCCAGCTGGGCCTGGTCTGGAAACCGGCTGAGAACGGCAGCATCTACGTTTCCTATGCCACTTCCGCCACCCCGCCCGGGGCGATGCTCGGCGAGGGAACCGAAGGCAACCCGCTGTCGGGCACCACCGACCGTGGTGGCAACATCCTGGCCAGCGACATGGAGCCGGAAGAAACCACCAACTACGAAATCGGCACCAAGTGGGATCTGCTCGACGAGCGCCTGTCCCTGGCCGCCGCGTTGTTCCGCACCGAAAAGGAAAACGCCCGTGTGCAGGTGGACACCACCACCTACGAAAACGTCGGCGAAACCCGCGTGCAAGGCATCGAACTGTCGGCCAGCGGCAAGCTTACCGACAAGTGGCAAGTGTTCGCCGGCTACACCTACCTGCAGGCCCGCCAGGTCGACGGCGGCCCGCTGGGCAAGGCCAACGACGGCAACCAGTTGCCGAACACGCCGAACAACAGCGCCAGCCTGTGGACCACGTACTCGATCACCCCGAAACTGACGGTCGGCGGCGGCGCGTTCTATGTGGATGACGTCTACGGCAACGTGGCCAACACCACCATGGTCGACAGCTATGTACGTTACGACGCCATGGCCGCCTACAAGCTGACCAAGAACATCGACCTGCAACTGAACGTGCAGAACCTCACCAATGAGGTGTACTACGACAAGGCGTTTTCCACCCACTTCGCCAACCAGGCGGCGGGCCGGACCGCATTGCTGACCACCAGCGTCCACTTCTGAAGCAACAGCCCGGAGCCCCGTTCATTCCTGTGAGCGGGGCTTTTGCGTATCAAGGCATAATGCACGCCGCGCCAGGCGCGGCAGCAATACAAGGTGATCGATGTGGTGAAGAAGACACTGTTCCAATTGCACTGGTTCTTTGGCATCACCGCCGGCCTGGTGCTGGCCTTGATGGGCATTACCGGGGCGCTCTATTCGTTCCAGGAAGAACTCCTGCGTGCCTTCAACGCCGATGTCTTGAACGTCGAGGTCCGCGCCGAGGGTGTGCTGCCTCCGGCTGAGCTGGTGCGCCGGGTCGAGGCCGCTCAAGGCGACAAAGTGTCGATGCTGTGGGTAGATGTACGCGAAGGCAACGCCGCACGGGTGTTCTTCACACCACCACCGGGCGAGCGCCGCGGTGAGCTGCGCTATGCCGACCCCTATACCGGTGAGCTCAAGGGCCAGGCCGCAGGGCAAGACTTCTTCAAACTGATGCTCACCCTGCACCAGTTCCTTGCCATGGGTGACACGGGCCGGCAAATCACGGGGGCCTGCACCCTGATGCTGGTGTTTTTCTGCCTTTCCGGCCTGTACCTGCGCTGGCCGCGCAAAGCCCTGAACTGGCGCACCTGGCTGACCTTTGACTGGGCAAAAAAAGGCCGCGCCTTCAATTGGGACCTGCACGCCGTTGCAGGCACCTGGTGCCTGCTGTTCTACCTTCTGTTCGCGCTGACCGGGCTGTTCTGGTCCTACGAATGGTACCGCGAAGGCCTGAACAGGCTGCTGGCCGACGCCCCTGCCGCAGGGCAGCAGCACAAGCGCGGCGAAGGCCGTGGCCGCCATGGGCCGCAGAAGGTGGACAAGAACGCGCCGCCGCTGGTGGTCGACTACGACGCCATCTGGGCCAGCCTGAAAAACGCTGCCGGCCCACGCCTTGCCATGTACAACCTGCGTCTTCCCCCTGCCGGGGGCCAGCCCGCCAGCCTGTTCTACCTGCTCGACAGCGCTGCGCACCCACGCGCCTTCGATACCCTGACCCTGGACCCGGCCACCGGCCAGGTGAAAAGCCACGACCGCTACAGCGAAAAATCCTTCAAGGCCCAGCTGTTGCAAAGTGTCTATGCCTTGCACGTGGGTGAATACTTCGGCCTGCCGGGGCGGATCATCGTCACCCTCGCCAGCCTGACCATGCCGCTGTTCTTCGTCACCGGTTGGCTGCTGTACCTCGATCGCCGCCGCAAAAAACGCCAGGTCCGCGCGGCCCGTGGCAGCGTCGACAGCACTGCCGGCACCGGCGACAGCTGGTTGATCGGCTTTGCCAGCCAGAGCGGTTTCGCCGAGCAACTGGCCTGGCAGAGCGCCGGCCAGCTGCAGGCGGCAGGGTTGCCGGTGCAAGTACGTGCGCTTGCCGATCTGGGCGAAGAGGACCTGCGCCAGACGCGCCGCGCGCTGTTCGTCGTCAGTACGTTCGGTGACGGCGAGGCGCCTGACAGCGCCCGAGCCTTCGAGCGCAAGGTGCTGGGCCAGCCTTGGGCGCTGAGCGGCCTCAGCTATGCCGTGCTGGCGCTCGGTGATCGCCAGTACCCGCACTTCTGCGGCTTTGCCCGGCGCTTACAGGCATGGCTCGGCGAGCGCGGTGCCAGCACGGCGTTCAGCCCGGTGGAGGTGGACAACGCCGACCAGGCGGCCCTGCAGCAATGGCAACAGGAGCTGGCACAGCTGACTGGCGCCCAGCCCGTCGCTGCCTGGCAACCGCCAAGTTTCGGCAACTGGACCTTGGTCAGCCGCGAACGGCTCAACCCTGGCAGCCAAGGGCAAGCGGTCTACCTGATCGGTCTGCGCTGCGAAGCGCCCGCCAGCTGGGAGGCCGGTGACCTGGTTGAAATTCTGCCGCTCAATGGCCAGCCACGCGTGGAGGCATTCCTCAGCGGCCTGGCCGTCGACGCCAACGCTACGGTGCAGCTTCACGGCCTGAACGAGACCCTCGCCCAGGCCCTGGCAGGCCGCCAGCTACCCACCCAGCGGGAGCACCTGATCGGCTTGCAACCACAAGCCCTGATCGATGCGCTGGTTCCGATCGGCAGCCGCGAATATTCCATCGCCTCGATCGCCAGCGATGGTGTGCTGGAACTGATCGTACGCCAGGAGCGTCACCCCGATGGCACCCTTGGCCTGGGCTCTGGCTGGCTGACTGAATACCTGCCAGTCGCTGGCACCCTTGGCCTGCGCCTGCGCCGCAACAGTGGTTTCCATTTGCCCGAAAGCGCCGCGCCGATGATCCTGATCGGCAACGGCACAGGCATTGCGGGCCTGCGCAGCCTGCTGCGGGCGCGGGTCAATGCCGGCGAGCAGCGCAACTGGCTGTTGTTCGGCGAGCGTAACCGCGCGCATGACCTGCTGTGTGGCGATGAGCTGCAAGGCTGGCTGGCTAACGGCGACCTGGCGCGGCTGGACCTGGCGTTCTCGCGCGATCAGGCCGAGAAGGTGTATGTGCAGGATGTATTGCTGCAGCAGGCCGAAGCGTTCAAGCGCTGGGTTGCCGATGGGGCTTATGTGTATGTCTGCGGCAGCCTGCAAGGGATGGCGGCCGGTGTCGATGCGGCGCTCAAAGGCATGCTCGGCGAAGCGGTTGTCGAGCAGTTGATCGAAGATGGGCGTTATCGGCGGGATGTTTACTGATCAGGGGTTGATGCAGCCAGCACCGGCACCATCGCCGGCAAGCCGGCTCCCACTCTAATGTGGACTGCCCCCAAGAAGTTGGACAGCAATCCAATGTCTTGGGGCAGTCCGCTATCTTGAGCCTGCGCCGCACCGGTGGGAGCCGGCTTGCCGGCGATTGGCCGGTGCAGACTCAGTGCAGCTCGAAGGTATCGGCATCCAGGTTGGCCGGGAAGCGGGTGCGGTAGTTGGCGAGCTCCGCTGCCCGCAGCACCACCGTGAACACGCCATCAGCCTCACCCGCGCTGAGCAGGCTTTCACCCTGAAAATCCAGCACCTGGCTGTCGCCTGAATACGCGAAACCCTTGCCATCGGTGCCCACCCGGTTCACCGCGGCCACAAAGCACAGGTTTTCGATACCCCGCGCCGGCAGCAGCCGGTTCCAGTGCTGGCGGCGTGCTGCCGGCCAGTTCGCGGTGTACAACAGCAGGTCGGTATCCTGGGCATCGCGGCTCCACACCGGGAACCGCAGGTCGTAGCAGATCAGCGGGCGTACCCGCCAGCCCTTGATCTCGAACTGCACCTGACGCTCACCCGGGGTGTAATGCTTGTGTTCACCGGCCATGCGGAACAGGTGGCGCTTGTCGTAGAACAGGATCTCGCCGTCCGGCCGCGCCCACAGCAAGCGGTTGCGGTGGCTGCCATCGGCGGCCTGGATGATCACGCTGCCGGTAACCACAGCGTTGATGCGCTTGGCCTGCGCCTTGAGCCATTTGTACGTCGGGCCGTTCTCAGGCTCGGCCAGGCTTTCCGATTCCATGGAAAAACCCGTGGTGAACATCTCGGGGAGGATCACCAGGTCGGCGTCTCCAGCCTGGTCGAGCAAAACCTCGAAATGAGCGTAATTGGCCTCGCGGTCGTGCCAGGCCAGGGCCGTTTGCACCAAGGCGATTTTCAGGTTGGGCAGTGCACTCAGATCGCGCATAGTTTTTCCGCTGCCTGACGCAGCGTCTCCTCACGTTTGGCAAAGCACAGGCGTATCAGGCGTTGCTCGGGGATGGGTCGCTGGTAGAACACCGACACCGGAATGGTCGCAACGCCGTGTTCACGGGTGAGCCAAAGGGCCATTTCGACGTCGTTCAGGTCTGGCCGGATCTGCGAATAGTCCACCAGCTGGAAATAAGTGCCCGCCGTGCGGGTAAAGTTGAAACGCGAACCCTCCAGCAAACCGCAGAACACGTCACGCTTGCCCTGGTAGAAGGCCGGCAACTCGTCGATATGCTCGGGGTGCTCGGCCATGAAGTCGGCCAGGGCGCACTGCAGCGGCGTCACGCCACAGAAGTTGACGTACTGGTGCACCTTGCGCAGCTCTGCACTCAACGCCGCAGGCGCGATCACGTAGCCGGTCTTCCAGCCAGTGACGTGGTACGTCTTGCCGAACGAGCTGACCACAAAGGCACGTTGATACAGCTGTTCGTGGGCCAGCACGCTGGCGTGGCGGACGCCGTCGTAAACCAGGTGCTCGTAGACTTCGTCGCTGATCAGGTAGATATCGCGGTCGGCAACGAGCGTTGCCAACTGCTCAAGGTCTTCGCGGGTGATCAGCGCGCCACTGGGGTTGTGCGGCGAATTGAGGATGACCATGCGGGTGCGCGGGCTCAGGGCATCGCTGAACTTCTGCCAGTCGATACGGAAGTCGCCGTCGCTCAGTTGCACATGCACGCAGCGACCACCGGCCAGCTCCACCGAAGGCTCATAGCTGTCGTAACACGGGTCGAAGACAATCACCTCGTCACCCGCATGCACCACTGCCTGGATGGCACAGAAAATCGCCTCGGTGGCACCGGGGGTGATGGTCACTTCCTGGTCGGCATCCACCTGTGCGCCGTACAGCCGCGCCACTTTGGCAGCCACCTGCTGGCGCAAGGCCGGCAGGCCGGTCATTGGCGAATACTGGTTATGCCCGGCAGCCACGTGCCGGCCCACTGCATCGAGCAGGGCCTGCGGGCCATTGAAGTCAGGGAAGCCCTGGGACAGGTTGAGCGCGCCCGTCTGCACAGCGAGCTGGGACATGGTGGTGAAGATGGTCGTGCCGACGTTCGGCAATTTGCTGCGGATCATGGAGCCCTCTTTCCTGCGGGACGGAGAGCTATAAGCTACAAGCTCCAAGCCACAAGAAAAAGCGACATGTATCAGCGTCCGCTCATTCTTGTGGCTTGCGACTTGAAGTCTGCCGCTTGTCAGCGCTTGTCGCGGCGCTTCTTCTCGGCCTTCTTGTGGTGCGACATCAAGCGGCGCTTCTTGTTGACCTGGCGGTCGGTGAGGGTGTTCTTCTTGCCCTCGTACGGGTTCTCACCGCCCTTGTACTCGATACGGATCGGCGTACCGACCAGTTTGAGCACGCGGCGGTAGGTGTTTTCCAGGTAACGCGAGTAGGACTTGGGGATCTTCTCGGTCTGGTTGCCGTGGATCACGATCAGCGGCGGGTTGGCACCCCCGAGGTGGGCATAGCGCAGCTTGATGCGGCGGCCATTGACCAGCGGAGGCTGGTGCTCACTGACGGCGTCTTCGAGGATCTGCGTCAGACGGCTGGTTGGCCAGCGGGTGACCGCCGATTTGAACGCGGCCTGCACCGACTTGTACAGGTGACCCACGCCGGTGCCGTGCAGCGCCGAGATGAAGTGGATGTCGGCAAAGTCGACGAAGAACAGCCGGCGCTCCAGTTCGGTCTTGACGTAGTCGCGCTCACCCGGCTCCATGCCGTCCCACTTGTTCAGGGCGATGACGATGGCGCGGCCCGCTTCCAGGGCGAAGCCCAGCAGGTTGAGGTCGTGGTCGACCACGCCCTCGCGAGCGTCCATGACGAAGATCACCACGTTGGCGTCCTTGATCGCCTGCAGCGTCTTCACCACCGAGAACTTTTCGACTTCCTCGTGAATCTTGCCGCGCTTGCGCACACCCGCGGTGTCGATGAAGGTGTACTTCTCGTTATCGCGCTCGAACGGGATGTAGATACTGTCACGGGTGGTACCCGGCTGGTCGTAGACCACCACGCGCTCTTCGCCGAGCATGCGGTTGACCAGGGTCGACTTGCCCACGTTGGGGCGGCCGATGATGGCGATCTTGATGCCATCCTTTTCGCTCGGGCCGGGGATGCGTACCGCTTCCTCGCCTTCGGCAACCTCCTGGTCGAGGGCTTCTTCCTCGGCATCGCGAGGAATGTGACCCAGCACCGACTCCATCAACTGATTGATGCCACGGCCCTGGGAGCCTGCCACCGGAATGGCATTACCCATACCCAGCGGCGAAAACTCGGCGCGGGCGACGTCGGCGTCGATGTTGTCGATCTTGTTGGCCACCAGAATGGCCGACTTGTTCCGCTTGCGCAGGTGCTCGGCGATCATCTGGTCGGCGGCAGTCATGCCGGCGCGGGCGTCGACCAGGAACAGCACGTAGTCGGCTTCTTCGATAGCCATCAACGACTGCTCGGCCATCTTCTCGTCCATGCCCACTTCGTCACCGGTGATACCACCGGTGTCGATCAGGATGAAGGAGCGACCCTGCCAGCTGGCATCACCATACTGGCGGTCACGGGTCAGACCCGACAGGTCACCCACGATGGCATCGCGGGTTTTGGTCAGGCGGTTGAACATGGTGGATTTGCCGACGTTCGGCCGTCCCACCAGGGCGATTACGGGAACCATGCGGCTCTCCACTCTTGAATTCTTGAAAATGCAAAGGCCGCTGCAAGGCAGCGGCCGGAGTTCGGGCGGCGTGTCCTACGCCGCAACTCAAGACCTGTCGTGGTCTTGAGCATAGCTTCAGCGGATGGTCAGTGCCTCGAGCTTGCCGCTGTTGCCAAAGACATAGATGGTGTCGCCGACCACCAGGGGCCGGGCGCGCAGGCCATCGCTGTCGATACGCTCACGTCCGACGAAACGGCCGTCGACCTGGCTGAGCAGGTGCAGGTAACCTTCGAAGTCACCTACAGCCACGTAACTGGAGAACACTTCCGGCGCCGACAATTGACGGCGGGCCATCGAGTCGTTGGTCCACAGGGCGCTGGAAGAGCGCTCGTCGACACCTTCGACACTGCCTGAGGCCTCGCTGACATAGACGTTGCCGAAACCTTGGGCGACACCCACGTAGCTCGACGCATCACGCTGCCACAGCACACGGCCGCTCTCCAGGTCCAGGCCCGCTACGCGGCCCTGGTAGGTGCTGACGTACAGCGTGCCACCGGACAGCAGCAGGCCGCCGTCGATGTCGACCACACGGTCCAGCTCGGAACGGCCCTGCGGGATGGCCACACGGCTCTCCCACACTGGCACGCCATTGTTGATGTCGACCGCCACCACCTTACCGGTGGAAAGGCCGGCGACGGCCAGGCGGTTGGTGACAATCGGCGCACCGGTGCCCCGCAGGGTCAGGACAGCCGGAGTGCTCTCGTAGATCCAGCGGCGGTCGCCGGTAGCGGCATCGAGCCCGATCAGGCGGTCGTCCTGGGTCTGCACCACCACAACGTCACCGTTGTTGGCAGGCGGCGCCAGCACTTCGCTGGTGACGCGGGAACGCCAGCGCTCTTCACCGGTGCTGGAGTCCAGGGCAATCACTTCACCCTTGAGCGTGCCGAGCATGACCAGGCCATAGCCAACGCCGACGGCGCCGGAAACCGGCAGCTCCAGGTCCTTCTTCCACACGACGTCGCCAGTGATGCGGTCGAGGGCGAAGACTTCGCCATTGACGTCGCTGGCGTAGATGCGGTCGTTCTCGATGGCGGGTACCAGGGTATTGTAAGTCTCGCCCTGGCCGTCACCGATCGAACGGCTCCACTGTTTTTTCAGTACCACTTCTTCGGTGAACTTGGTCAGCTCGGCCGGAGGCAGTTCCTTCTTGCTGTTGCTGCTGCACCCTGCGGCCAGTACGGCCAGGGTCAGCACTGCTGCTTGTTTCCAACCGATCACGTCACGCGTCCCCTTTGGCCAAGTCATCCAGCTTCAGTTGCAAGCCACCGACCGCCGCCTCATCGGACAGCGCGGCCTTGGCTTTTTCATAAGCGCTGTGAGCATCGTCGGCACGACCCAACTGCACCAGCAGGTCGCCCTTCAATTCTTCACGGCTGGCCAGAAACGCCTTATCAGCGTCACCGTCGAGCAGCTTGAGCGCATCTTCGGCCTTGTTCTGAGCCGCGAGCACGCGTGCCAGGCGCTGGCGCGAAATTTCGCCCAGGGTGTCGTCAGCAGGCTTGTCGAGCACATTCTTCAGCTCGGCAGCGGCGTCGTCGAGCTTGCCGCTCTCGACCGCGACCTTGGCCACGAACAGGCTGCCGTACTGGGCGTAGGCGGTACCACCAAACTCGCTCTTGAGCTTGCCGGACAACTCAGCGACCTTGGCCGCGTCCGGCTGCCCGCTCGGCGTCAGGCTGGTTTCAAGCAGGGCCTGATACAGCTGCGATGCGCCTTGCGACTGGTTGTCCTGGTACTTGTGCCAAGTGTTCCAACCCAAAACCACCACGCCCGCCAGCAGCGCACCGGTCAGCAGTGGCTTGCCGTTACGGTTCCACCAGTCCTTGACCCCTGCCAGGTCATCATCATCGGTACTCGACACCCCAATACTCCTTTTCGCCTATTCGCTTGTTGAACCGCGTTACGCCTGAGCGATCGCGGTTTCCAGGTGCTCAGCCAGAGCATCCCAGGCAATGTTCTGTTGTTCGCCCTGACCACGCAGGGGCTTGAGACCAATCTCTTGCTTGGCCAACTCGTCGTCACCCAGGATCAGGGCGAACAACGCGCCGCTCTTGTCGGCTTTCTTGAACTGGCTCTTGAAGCTGCCGCCACCGGCATTGACCGCCAGGCGCAGGCCCGGCAGACGGTCGCGCAGGCTTTCGGACAAGCGCAGGCCAGCCAGCTCCGCCTGTTCGCCAAAGGCGCACAGGTACACATCGATCTGGCGGTTGATGGATTCCGGGACCTGGCCCAGGGTCTCCAGCAGCAGGATCAGGCGCTCGATACCCATGGCGAAACCAACGCCGGTGGTCGGCTTCCCACCCATCTGCTCTACCAGGCCATCGTAGCGGCCGCCTGCGCAGACAGTGCCCTGGGCGCCAAGCTTGTCGGTGACCCACTCGAACACGGTCTTGCTGTAGTAGTCCAGGCCACGCACCAGCTTGGTGTTGATCACGAACGGAATACCGGCAGCATCCAGACGGGCTTTGAGGCCCTCGAAGTGCACCCGGGAGTCTTCGTCGAGGTAGTCTTCCAGCTTCGGCGCGCCGACCAGCACCGCCTGAGTATCAGGGTTTTTGCTGTCGAGGATGCGCAGCGGATTGCTCTTGAGGCGGCGCTGGCTGTCTTCGTCGAGTTGCTCCAGGCGCGCCGAGAGGAACTCGACCAGCGCGTCACGGTAGCGGGCGCGGGCCTCGCTGGTGCCCAGGCTGTTCAGCTCGAGCTTGACCGCATCCTGGATGCCCAGCAGGCCCCACAAACGCCAGGTCAGCATGATCAGCTCGGCATCGATGTCCGGGCCGTCCAGGTTGAACACCTCGACGCCAATCTGGTGGAACTGGCGGTAGCGGCCCTTCTGCGGGCGCTCGTGGCGGAACATCTGGCCGATGTACCACAGTTTCTGCACCTGGCCGTTGCCGGTGATGCCGTGCTCGAGCACGGCACGTACGCAGGCAGCCGTGCCTTCGGGGCGCAGGGTCAGCGAATCGCCGTTGCGGTCCTCGAAGGTGTACATCTCTTTTTCGACGATGTCGGTGACTTCACCGATGGAGCGCTTGAACAGCTCGGTGAACTCGACGATCGGCGTGCGGATCTGGCTGTACCCATAGGTGTCCAGCAGCCCGGCGACGGTGCCTTCGAAGTAGCGCCACAGCGGCGACTGCTCTGGCAGGATGTCGTTCATGCCACGGATGGCTTGCAGCGATTTGCTCACGAAAAGTCCTTACGAATCTGTGTGTCAGCCGCGGGCGATCAGCGCCGCGTCGGCCTCGACCTTTTCGGCCGCTTTCTGGCGGATGAGCTTTTCCAGCTCATCGACCAGGTTGTCATTGGTCAGCTTCTGCGCCGGCTTGCCATCGATGTAAATCAGGTTCGGCGTGCCGCCGGTCAGGCCCACGTGGGCTTCCTTCGCTTCGCCAGGGCCGTTGACCACACAACCGATCACCGCCACATCCAGCGGTACCAGCAGGTCTTCCAGGCGCCCTTCCAGTTCGTTCATGGTCTTGACCACATCGAAATTCTGCCGCGAGCAGCTCGGGCAGGCGATGAAGTTGATGCCACGCGAACGCAGGTGCAGCGACTTGAGGATGTCGTAGCCGACCTTCACTTCCTCGACCGGGTCGGCCGCCAGCGAAATGCGGATGGTATCGCCGATGCCTTCGGCCAGCAGCATACCGAGGCCGACGGCGGATTTCACCGTGCCGGAGCGCAGCCCACCAGCCTCGGTGATGCCCAGGTGCAGCGGCTGGATGATCTGCTTGGCCAGCAAGCGATAGGCTTCGACGGCCATGAACACGTCGGAGGCCTTGACGCTGACCTTGAAGTCCTGGAAATCCAGGCGATCGAGGTGCTCGACATGGCGCAGGGCCGATTCGACCAACGCCGCCGGGGTCGGCTCGCCATATTTCTTCTGCAGGTCCTTTTCCAGGGAGCCTGCGTTGACACCGATACGGATCGGAATACCACGGTCACGAGCGGCATCGACCACAGCACGAACACGGTCCTCACGGCCGATGTTGCCCGGGTTGATACGCAGGCAGTCGACGCCCAGTTCGGCCACGCGCAACGCGATCTTGTAGTCGAAGTGGATGTCAGCGACCAGCGGTACGCTGACCAGTTGCTTGATTTTGCCGAACGCCTCGGCGGCGTCCATGTCCGGCACCGAAACCCGGACGATGTCGACACCGGCATCGACCAGGCGCTGGATCTGGCCCACTGTGGCGGCGACATCATTGGTGTCGGTGTTGGTCATGCTCTGCACCGCAATGGGGGCATCACCACCCACCGGTACATTGCCGACCCAGATTTTGCGGGATTCGCGACGTTTGATCGGAGATTCGCCGTGCATGACTTACTGTCCCAACTTCAGGCGAGCGGTTTCGCCACTGGTGAACGGGGCGACATCGACGGCTTGGCCGTTGTAGCTGACCTGGGCGCCGCGGGCAAAGCCCAGGCGTACCGCGAACGGCGGCTTGCCGGTCAACTCGAGGTTGTCGCCCTTGCGCTTGATGGCGCTGAACAGCACCTTGCCGTTGCCATCGGACACCTGGGTCCAGCAATCGGCGGTGAACTGGATGGCTACCTTGGCGCTGCCGGCAGGTGCGGCGGCAGGCTCGGCGGTACTGGCCGGCACGCTGGCCTCGGGCGCAACGGGGGCGGCCTGGGCTACGGGTGCGGTTGGCGAGGCCGATGCAGCCGGTGCGGCTGCCGTTGTCGGCGCGGGCGCTGCAGCTTGGGCAGGTGCCTGCTGGGCCGGTGCGGGCGCTGCGGCGTCAGGGGCGGCGGCACTGGCGGCCTCGGGGGCGGCCCCGGCGACCGGCTCGGCAGGTGCCTGCTCCAGCGGCAGCGGCGCGCTTTCGCCCTGCTGGCCCAAGGTAACGGCCTGGTCTTCAGGCTCGTCCAGCGGGTGGATCTGGGTGGTACCGTCGGCGCTTTCGACCTCGACGTGCTCCAGGGCGATCTTGGCCAGGTCCTTGCCGCGCAGGCTGCCCTGGTCCTGCCACCACAGGAAGCTGCCACCGACCACCACAAGCAGCAGCAACAGGCTGACGCCGCGCAGAATGTTGTGCGAAAGGCGCACCGGCTCTTCGATGCGGCCCAGTGAATGCACGTCGCTGCCCTTGGCATGGGTGCCGGTGTACTGGTCGAAGGCCTCGACCAGCGGCGCCTGGTCCATGTCCATCAGCTTGGCGTAGGCACGGATATAGCCACGGGCGAAGGTATGCCCTGGCAACTTGTCGAAGGCACCGGTTTCCACGTGGTTCAGCGAACTGACGGTGAGGTTGAGCTTGCGGGCCACCTCGGCTTGCGACCACTCCCGTCTTTCGCGGGCCTGGCGCAACAATTCACCGGGGTTCTGGCCAGTCGCTGCTGCTACTTCGGGATGCGCGGCTTTCATCGTTGCTCCGACAGGTATTGCTGATATTCCGGCGTACCGGGATAAAGTCGTTGTAGTTGCTGGCCCAATTCGGCCTGTGTGCCCTGCTCGTCGAACACCCGGGCAAGACGGCTGCCCAGCAGGAGACTACGGGCATTGTGATCGCTCAACTGGCTGAAACGATCGTAGAAACCCCGGGCCGGCACATAATGCCTGTTTTCGTAGGACAACTCAGCCATTTCCAGCAACGCCCTGGGTTGCCGCTGATTGAGTTGCAGAGCCTTGCCCAGGTACGCCTGCGCCTGGTCACGGTCGCCGAGCTTCAGGGCTGTCAGGCCGAGGTTCTCGTAAACGCGCGAACGTTCAGGATACAGGGTATCGGCGCTGGCGAGGCGAAACATCTGCTCGGCTTCGGCGAAACGCTGCTGAGCATATAGGAAACTGCCGTAATTGTTGCGAATTCGCGTGTCACCGGGGCGTGCCGACAACGCTTTCTGGAAGTGTTGCTCGGCCAGCGCAGCTTCACCTTGGGCCTGAAACACCAGCGCCAAAGCCGCGTGCGCATCGGCATCCTTGGCATCCAGCGCCAGTGCCCTGGCCAACGGCGCCTTGGCCTGCTCGGTCAAACCTTGTTGCAGATAGCCAAGCCCGAGCTGCACGTAAGCGCGCCCCGCCTCCACTCGCCCCTGGTGCGTGGCCAGTGGGTCGCTTGCACCACCCGACACGCAGCCGGCCAGCAGCGAAAGTGCAAGGATCGACAGCGCGGCGCGCAGGCTCATGGCGGGCCCGGACTCAGTGGCGCACAGCGCTGTCTTGCAGCTCGGCGTCGGCAGACAGCTGACGTACGGCGATGTAGCGCTCGCTGCGGCGGGTACGGTCATTGACCTGGCCGACCAGCTGGCCACAGGCGGCATCGATGTCATCGCCACGGGTGGTACGGGTGGTGACGTTGAAGCCACCATGGTGCAGCAGGTCCTGGAAGCGGCGGATAGCGTTGTTGCTAGGGCGCTCGTAACCGGAATGGGGGAACGGGTTGAACGGGATCAGGTTGATCTTGCACGGTACATCGCGCAGCAGTTCGATCATCTGCGCGGCATGCTCTGGCTGGTCGTTGACGTCCTTGAGCAGGGTGTACTCGACCGTCAGCACGCGCTTGCCACCCAAGGTGGCCATGTAGCCCATGCACGACTCCAGCAGCATCTTCAACGGGTACTTCTTGTTGATCGGCACCAGCTGGTTGCGCAGCGCATCGTTAGGCGCATGCAGCGACAGGGCCAGGGACACGTCGATGTGCTTGGCCAGTTCGTCGATCATCGGTACCACGCCGGAGGTGGACAAGGTGACGCGACGCTTGGAAATGCCATAGCCCAGATCATCCATCATGATCTTCATGGCAGCGATGACATTGTCGAAATTCAGCAGAGGCTCGCCCATGCCCATCATGACCACGTTGGTAATCGCGCGGTCGATCTTGGCCGGGACGGTCCCGAAGGATTTGTTGGCAAGCCACACCTGGCCGATCACTTCGGCGGCGGTGAGGTTGCTGTTGAAGCCTTGCTTGCCGGTGGAGCAGAAACTGCAGTCCAGGGCACAGCCGGCTTGCGACGACACGCAGAGGGTGCCGCGATCGTCGGTTGGGATGTAGACGGTCTCGACGCAGCTGCCGGAGGCAACGCGGATCACCCATTTACGGGTGCCGTCTGCGGAAATGTCTTCACTGACCACTTCCGGAGGACGAATTTCGGCAACGGCCTCGAGCTTTTCGCGCAAGGCCTTGCCGACGTTCGTCATGGCGGCGAAATCATCGACGCCAAAATGGTGAATCCATTTCATCACCTGGCCGGCACGGAAGCGTTTCTCCCCGATAGAGTCGAAGAATTGTTCCATTTCCGGCTGGGTCAGGCCCAACAGGTTGATTTTGCCAGTAGATGTCGTCATGGATTCACCCTCACCCGTAAGCTTTCGCTTAGCGAGTGGTTACCTCGGTAGCAGCGAAGAAGTAAGCGATTTCGCGAGCAGCAGCAGCTTCGGAGTCCGAACCGTGAACGGCGTTGGCGTCGATCGACTCGGCGAAGTCAGCACGGATGGTGCCGGCAGCCGCTTCTTTAGGGTTGGTAGCGCCCATCAGCTCACGGTTCAGAGCGATGGCGTTTTCGCCTTCCAGAACCTGAACGACAACCGGGCCGGAAGTCATGAAGGCAACCAGGTCACCGAAGAAGCCGCGCTCGCGGTGCTCAGCGTAGAAACCTTCGGCTTCGGCTTTGGACAGTTGCTTGATTTTCGAAGCAACGATTTTCAGGCCGGCTTCTTCAAAGCGAGTGGTGATCTTGCCGATGACGTTTTTGGCAACTGCGTCAGGCTTGATGATCGAGAAAGTACGTTGAACAGCCATGGAAAACTCCAGAATATGAGTGTTGCGAAAAATTAAACCCGCGAATTATACGCGGGTTCCAGGGGATTGCCTAACCTGCAGCGTCACGCTTAGTCGGCTTCGTCTATCCAGGCCGCCTGGATGGCCTCGAGCACTTTCTCACCGCCGCGTGACGGATCGTCGCTGAACTCCGGCAAGGCCAGCACCCAGCGATGCAGATCGACGAAATTCACATAACGAGGATCGACGTCCGGCTTGCTTTCTGCAAGCTGGATAGCGATCTCAAGTACATCAACCCATTTCAGACTCATTGAAAAATCCTCAGTGGGGCGCTTCGGCAGCGTGGTTGAGCGAATATTTCGGGATCTCGATGGTCAGGTCCTGATCACCGACGACCACCTGGCAGCCGAGACGCGATTGCGCCTCCAGGCCCCAGGCCTTGTCCAGCATGTCCTCTTCGAGTTCGTCGGCTTCTTCAAGCGAATCGAAACCCTTGCGCACGATGCAGTGGCAGGTGGTGCAGGCCTTCACGCCACCGCAAGCGCTTTCCATCTCGATGTGATGGTCGTGGGCCAGCTCCAGGATATTGGTCCCGGGCTCGACCTCCACGCTCAGCCCCTCTGGGCAGAACTTCTCATGCGGCAGGAATGTCACCAGCGGCATCGGTTACTCCTCGATCTCATTCAGGTTGCGCCCGGCCAGTGCGGCTTTGACCGTCGAATCAAGGCGACGGGCGGCAAATGCATCGGTCACCTGCGACAGACGCTTGGTCTGTTGCTCGATGGCAGGGCCATCGGTGCCGTTCAGCAAATCACGTAGTTCTTGCATCTGGAATTCGATGGCTTCGCGCTCTTCACTGCTGAGCAGTCGCTCGCCATCAGCGTCCAGGGCGCCCTGCACAGCTTCAAGCAGGCGCTCGCCGTCAACCTGGTGTTCACGAAGCTGACGCGCCTGCTTGTCGGAGCCGGCATGCTCGAAGGAGTCCTTGAGCATGCGCGCGATCTCGCCGTCGGTCAGGCCGTAGGATGGTTTGACCTGGATGCTTGCCTCTACGCCAGAGCCCAGCTCACGCGCCGCGACGCTGAGCAAACCATCGGCATCGACCTGGAAGGTCACGCGGATTTTCGCGGCGCCGGCAACCATGGCCGGAATACCACGCAGCTCGAAGCGCGCCAGCGAACGGCAGTCGCTGATCAGCTCGCGCTCACCCTGCAGAACGTGAATCATCATGGCCGACTGGCCATCTTTGTACGTCGTGAATTCCTGCGCGCGGGCCACTGGGATGGTGGTATTGCGCGGGATCACCTTTTCCATCAGCCCGCCCATGGTCTCAAGACCAAGGGACAGCGGAATGACGTCGAGCAGCAGCAGCTCACCGCCTTCGCGGCGGTTGCCGGCCAGGGTGTCAGCCTGAATGGCGGCGCCGATGGCGACCACCTGGTCGGGGTCGATCGAGGTCAGCGGGGTACGGCCGAACAGCGTGCCGACCGCTTCACGGACACGCGGTACGCGGGTCGAACCACCGACCATGACCACCGCACCCACCTCCTCCAGTTCGACGCCACTGTCGCGCACGGCGCGGCGGCAGGCCTTGAGGCTACGGGCAATCAACGGTTCGATCATGGCTTCGAAAGCGGCGCGGCTGAGCTCGCCCTGCCAGGCGCCATGGCTGACGCTGACCAGGTCGGCGTCGGTCAGGGCTTCCTTGGCGGCGCAGGCAGCCTGAAGCAGCTGGCGCTGGGTAGCCGGGTCGAGGTCGGCGGACAGCCCGGCCTGCTCGATGATCCAGCTGGCAATGGCGTGATCGAAGTCGTCCCCGCCAAGGGCCGTGTCACCACCGGTGGCAAGCACTTCGAACACACCTGCGGTCAGGCGCAGGATGGAAATATCGAACGTACCGCCGCCCAAGTCATAGATGGCCACCAGGCCTTCGGCATTCTGGTCAAGGCCATAGGCAACGGCAGCGGCGGTTGGCTCATTGAGCAGGCGCAGCACGTTGAGGCCAGCCAGTTTGGCGGCATCCTTGGTCGCCTGGCGTTGGGCGTCGTCGAAATAAGCCGGCACGGTGATCACCGCGCCCACCAACTCGCCGCCCAAGGTCGCTTCGGCGCGCTCGCGCAGCACCTTGAGGATATCGGCGGACACTTCCACCGGGCTCTTGGGCCCCTGGACAGTCTCGATGAACGGCATGTGCGACTCGCCGCCAATGAAGCGATACGGCAGCTGCTCACCCAGTTGCTTGACGTCGGCCAGGCCACGCCCCATCAGGCGCTTGACCGAAAGCACGGTGTTCAGTGGGTCGCTGGCGGCAGCTTCTCGCGCTGCCAGGCCGACCTCATTGTGGCCAGCCAGATAGCGCACTGCGGAGGGCAGAATGACGTTGCCCTGCGCATCGGGCAGGGGTTCGCTGCGACCGCTGCGCACGGCAGCGACCAGAGAATTGGTAGTACCCAGGTCAATGCCCACCGCCAGACGACGCTGGTGCGGCTGGGGGGTTTGACCGGGTTCGGCGATCTGCAGTAGGGCCATGCTTATCTGAATACCTTAGGCGTCATCACGGGCAACGCCGGGTTAATCGTCGAGGCGCTCTTCTAGTTGGCGCACTTCCTGGGCGAGCTTGTCGAGGAACTGCATGCGGCGCATCAGGCGCTCGGCCTTGTCGCGCTCGGCAGGCACATCCCAGCAGGCGGCGAAATCCTCGTTGAGCGTGTCCTGGGCAGCCTTCAGGCGCTTCTTGAACACGGCGACACCGTCGAGGTCGGCTTCGTCCTGCAGCTCTTCGAGTTCCTCGCGCCACTGCATCTGCTGCAGCAGGAAGTCAGGGTCGTGGACCGTGACTTCCTGAGGCACCTCGTGGCCACCGATGGCCAGCAAATAGCGGGCACGGCGCGGGGCACTGCGCAACGTCTGGTAGGCGTCGTTGAGGGCGGCGGATTTTTCCAGCGATACCCGCTGCTCCCGCTCGGAAGCGTCGGCGAAGCGGTCAGGATGAACCTCGCGGGCCAGCTCGCGATAGCGAGTGGCCAGCTTGTCGAGGTCCAACCGGAAGCACGGCTGGAGGTCGAACAGAGCGAAATGACAAGGAGTACCCACAGCCAGCCTCAGACGTTGAAGCTTTCGCCGCAGCCACACTCACCGCGTACGTTGGGGTTGTTGAACTTGAAGCCTTCGTTCAACCCTTCCTTGACGAAGTCCAGCTCAGTGCCGTCAAGGTAAACCAGGCTCTTGGGATCGATGATCACCTTGACGCCATGGTTTTCGAACACGGTGTCTTCGTCCGCCAGTTCATCGACGAACTCCAGCACGTAGGCCAGGCCCGAGCAACCGGTGGTGCGCACGCCCAGGCGGATGCCCTCGCCCTTGCCGCGCCCTTCGAGGGAACGCCGCACGTGGTTGGCGGCGGCTTCTGTCATGCTGATAGCCATCGGTACTTATTCCTCAACGTCGGTACTTCGCAACAGGCGACTTAGATCAAGCCTTTCTTCTGCTTGTAATCGCGAACGGCTGCCTTGATGGCATCTTCGGCGAGTACCGAGCAGTGGATCTTGACCGGCGGCAACGCCAGTTCTTCCGCCAGCTGGGTGTTCTTGATGGTTTCGGCTTCGTCCAGGGTCTTGCCCTTCATCCACTCGGTGGCGAGGGAGCTGGAAGCGATGGCCGAACCGCAGCCGTAAGTCTTGAACTTGGCATCTTCGATGATGCCTTGCTCGTTGACCTTGATCTGCAGACGCATCACGTCACCGCACGCCGGGGCGCCGACCATGCCGGTACCGACATCCGGGTCCTCGGCATTCATCTTGCCGACGTTACGTGGGTTTTCGTAGTGGTCGATGACCTTTTCACTGTATGCCATGGTGCAATTCCTTCCTCATCAGGGAGCCGCTCTTGCTGGCGACTGCTTAGTGGGCGGCCCACTCGATCTTGGAGATGTCAACGCCGTCTTTGTACATGTCCCACAGCGGCGACAGCTCACGCAGTTTGTTTACAGCCTCGCAGACTTTCTGCGCGGCGTAGTCGACTTCTTCCTCGGTGGTGAAGCGGCCGAAGGAGAAGCGGATCGAGCTGTGCGCCAGCTCGTCGTTGCGGCCCAGAGCGCGCAGTACATACGACGGCTCGAGCGAAGCGGAGGTGCAAGCCGAACCGGACGATACCGCGATGTCCTTGAGCGACATCAGCAGCGACTCGCCTTCGACATAGTTGAAGCTCAGGTTCAGGTTGTGCGGTACGCGGGCAGTCTGGCTGCCGTTGACATACAGCTCTTCGAGGTCCGAGACCTGCTTGAAGAAGCGGTCGCTCAGGGCCTTGATGCGCTGGTTTTCCGCGGCCATTTCCTGCTTGGCGATGGCGAATGCTTCGCCCATGCCGACGATCTGGTGGGTCGGCAGGGTGCCCGAACGCATGCCGCGCTCATGGCCACCGCCGTGAATGATCGCTTCCAGACGCACGCGAGGCTTGCGGCTGACATACAGCGCGCCAATGCCCTTCGGGCCGTAGACCTTGTGCGCGGAGAACGACATCAGGTCGACTTTCAGCTTCTGCAGGTCGATTTCGACCTTGCCGGCCGACTGGGCGGCGTCAACGTGGAACAGCACGCCGCGCGAGCGGGTCAGTTCACCGATGGCGGCGATGTCGTTGATCGAGCCGACTTCGTTGTTGACGTGCATCAGCGAGACCAGAATGGTGTCGTCGCGCAGCACCGCTTCGACCTGGGCCGGGGTGACGATGCCGTCTTCACCGGGCTCCAGATAGGTGACTTCGAAACCTTCACGCTCGAGCTGGCGAGCGGTGTCCAGGACCGCCTTGTGCTCGATCTTGGAGGTGATGAGGTGCTTGCCCTTGGTCTGATAGAAGTGCGCCACGCCTTTGAGGGCGAGGTTGTCGGACTCGGTTGCACCGCTGGTCCAGACGATCTCGCGGGGGTCGGCGTTGATCAGCTCGGCAACCTGGCGACGGCCGTTTTCGACCGCTTCCTCGGCTTTCCAGCCGAACACGTGGGAGCGCGAAGCCGGGTTACCGAAGTTACCGTCGACCAGCAGGCAGTCGGCCATCTTCTGGGCGACACGGGGATCGACCGGTGTGGTCGCGGAGTAATCGAGGTAGATCGGCAACTTCATTGAGTATCTCCTATCAGGCGGTGGCGTCGCTCGTCACTGTAAAAGGTCAGTCGACGGCGGACGTCTCAATCTTGTCCAGCTGGGCAGAACGGCCTGCGACACGACGCAGGTCCTGGCGCTGGGCGACTTCCTGCACCTCACGGCGCATGACGAGGTCAGCCAGGCTGATGCCGCTGAGGAATTCGTGGATCTGCTGGCTGAGGTCGCACCACAAGTGGTGGGTCAGGCAGGTGTCACCGGCATGACAATCCCCAAGGCCCTGGCAGCGGGTGGCATCGACCGATTCGTTGACCGCGTCGATAACCTGGGCCACCTGGATGGTTTCCATGCCACGAGACAGCTGGTAACCACCGCCCGGGCCGCGCACGCTGGATACCAGGCTGCTGCGGCGCAGCTTGGCGAACAGCTGTTCCAGATAAGAGAGGGAAATGCCCTGGCGCTCGGAAATGTCGGCCAAAGACACAGGCCCATGCTGCGCGTGCAACGCCAGGTCAAGCATGGCTGTCACGGCGTATCGGCCTTTGGTAGTCAGTCGCATGGCTAAATGGATACCACGAGAGTTACAGGATGTGAGCGAGTATGCGATTCCCGAGCATTTAAGTCAACTATTAGACCTACTGCTTTAGTCGGGTTTGCATCTGGGAGGCGGGCGCGATTGTAGCAGCAAAGGGGCGTGAGCACACGCCCCCTATGCCAACCTGCCGTCACTGTGGCGCGATCAATGCGACCGAGCGTCGCGTGGGGCCGCTGCCGCGGTCTCGCTGAAGTCGTCTTCAGGAAGGGCCGGCAGCTCCTTGGCGCAGTAGTCACTGCCCATCTTGGTCAGTGCGCCGCACATGCCTTCCAGGCGCTCGTCGACAGCCTGCAGGTGGTCGAGCATCTGGCCGATGGCGCGCGCCACCGGGTCAGGCATGTCGCCACTGACACCGTAGGCATCGAAGCCGATCTTTTCCGCCATGGCCTTGCGCTTGGCCTCGACTTCGCTGTCTTCGCGCTTGACGATGATGCGCCCCGGGATACCGACCGCCGTGGCACCTGCCGGCACCGCCTTGGTCACCACCGCGTTGGAGCCGATCTTGGCCCCGGCACCGACGGTGAACGGGCCGAGCACCTTGGCCCCAGCACCCACCACCACGCCGTTTTCCAAGGTCGGATGGCGCTTGCCTTTGTTCCAGCTGGTGCCACCCAGGGTCACGCCCTGGTAAAGCGTCACGTCGTCACCGATCTCGGCGGTTTCGCCGATCACGATACCCATGCCGTGATCGATGAAGAAGCGCCGGCCGATGGTGGCGCCGGGATGGATCTCGATACCGGTCATCCAGCGGCCGAAATTCGACACCAGGCGAGCCAGCCACTTGAAATCGCGCCTCCACAAGGCATTGCCCAGGCGATGCAGCCAGATGGCATGCATACCCGGGTAGCAGGTCAGCACCTCGAAGGCGTTGCGCGCCGCCGGGTCCCGATGGAAAACGCTTTGAATATCTTCACGCAGACGTTCGAACATCTGTCAGTCCTTTCTTTTATGCGGCTCGCCCCGCGCGACCTTCTGGGTCTCGGTGAGGATACCGCGCAAAATGCTCATCTCCGGACGCTCCACCGAGCTGCGCCCATATAGCCGGCGCAGGCGCGCCATCAGGTGCTTGGGCTTCGCGGGGTCAAGGAAGCCGATGTCCACCAGGGTTTTCTCCAGGTGTTCATAGAACAGCTCCATTTCGTCCATGGTCGCCAGCTCGCTGGCGTCGACCTTTTCGACTTTCTGCGCCGTGCCTTCAACCGCCAGCCAGGCCATGCGCACCTCATAAGAGAGCACCTGGACCGCTGCGGCCAGATTCAGCGAGCTGAAGTCGGGGTTCGAGGGAATGTGCACGTGGAAGTGACATCGCTGCAGTTCTTCGTTGGTCAGGCCGGCGTGCTCGCGCCCGAACACCAGGGCGATCTCCTCTCCCCCGACGGCATGCTCCACGGCCTTGGCCCCGCATTCACGGGGGTCGATCAACGGCCAGGGGATACTGCGCTCTCGGGCGCTGGTGCCCATGACCAGGCTGCAGCCGACCAGTGCCTGCTCGAGGCTGTCGACCACCTGGGCACCGGCCAGCACATCGTCGGCACCGGAGGCCCGCGCACTGGCGTCCGCGGCGGGGAATTCTTTTGGCTGCACCAGCACCAGACGCGACAAGCCCATGTTTTTCATGGCTCGCGCAGCGCCGCCGATGTTGCCGGGGTGGCTGGTATTGACCAGAACAACACGAATATTTTGCAGCAAGGTGTTGTGCTCACAGATGCGGGTTTTGGGGGATCCGATCTTACAGAACCGACCAGCGTAACGCCATGAAAGCAAATGTGACACTTCTGCCGCCAAACTTTTCTGCTAGAATGTTCGGCTTTCTTCTTTAACATCTCCAGGTGACCCGCCCATGCAGCCTATGCTGAATATCGCCCTGCGCGCCGCTCGCAGCGCCAGTGAACTGATTTTCCGCTCCATCGAACGCCTGGATAGCATCAAGGTGGACGAGAAAGAGGCTAAGGACTACGTTTCCGAGGTTGATCGCGCCGCCGAGCAGAGCATCGTCAACGCCCTGCGCAAGGCTTATCCGAACCACTCCATCCAAGGTGAGGAAACCGGCCTGCACGCGGGCTCCGGTGAAGAAGGCAAAGACTACCTTTGGGTCATCGACCCACTGGACGGCACCACCAACTTCCTGCGTGGCATCCCGCACTTCGCCGTCAGCATCGCCTGCAAATACCGTGGCCGCCTCGAGCACGCCGTGATCGTCGACCCGGTACGCCAGGAAGAATTCACCGCCAGCCGTGGCCGTGGCGCCCAGCTCAATGGCCGCCGCCTGCGCGTCAGCTCGCGCACCAGCCTGGACGGCGCCCTGCTGGGCACCGGCTTCCCGTTCCGTGACAACCAGATGGCTGACATGGACAACTACCTGGGCATGTTCCGCGCCCTGACTGGCCAGACCGCCGGCATCCGCCGCGCCGGCTCCGCCAGCCTGGACCTGGCCTACGTGGCGGCCGGCCGCTTCGACGCCTTCTGGGAGTCGGGCCTGTCCGAGTGGGACATGGCAGCAGGCGTGCTGCTGATCCAGGAAGCGGGCGGCCTGGTGAGCGACTTCAACGGTGGCCACGACTTCCTCGACAAAGGCCACATCGTTGCCGGCAACATCAAGTGCTTCAAGGCCGTGCTGACCGCTATCCAGCCGCACCTGCCAGAGCACATGAAGCGCTAAGCGCAGATTGCAGGCACAAAAAAAGCACCTCGCGGTGCTTTTTTTGTGCCTGCAATCTCATTGCTGCCCGGCGTCACTCAGGATCAGCTTGCCATTCTTGTCCAGCGGGATGGTCGAGCCCGGCTCGCGATCCATCTTCACCTTGCCCACCTGGCCATCGATTGAATAGGTCACGGTGTACCCAACGACCTTCTCACTGACATCATTGACCGTGTTGCAACGGGTTTGCGTGGTGGTATAGGTGTCACGCTGCTGCATGCCCTCCTGCACCTTGTTACCGGCATAGCCACCACCGACAGCACCGGCCACGGTGGCGATCTTCTTGCCGGTGCCGCCACCGATCTGATTGCCCAGCAAGCCGCCCGCCAGGGCGCCTACCACGGTACCGGCGATCTGATGCTGATCCTTGACCGGCGCCTGACGCGTCACGGCCACGTCCTTGCACACTTCGCGAGGGGTTTTCACCTGCTGCTTGATCGGCTGCACGTCGGTGACCTGGGCGTATTCGGGGCCTTTGTTCACCAAGCTGTAGGTCGCCACAGCACCTCCGGCAGTCACACCGACAGCACCCAGTACCGCACCCACCAGCATTGATTTGTTCACATTGAACCTCCTGATTCATACCCGCGGGGTAAACCCGCCTGCTCCCAGCCTTGGAGCAAAAAAAAAGGCGCGAGTTCAACACTCGCGCCTTTTCGATCGCCGAACGGCGTAGGGCTAAGCCTTAAGGGCGGTCATCCACACCGTCGGTCTTGGCCGGCGGAATGAGGTCTTCGCTGTTCAGGTTCAGCCAGATCAGCACCACGTTGGCGATGTAGATCGAGGAGTAGGTACCCGCCATGACGCCGATGAACAGGGCCAGGGAGAAGCCGAACAGGTTGTCACCGCCGAAGAACAGCAGCGCAGCGATTGCCAGCAGGGTCGAAACGGAAGTGGCCACCGTGCGCAGCAAGGTTTGCGTGGTCGAGATATTGATGTTCTCGATCAGCGAGGCCTTGCGCATCACGCGGAAGTTCTCACGCACCCGGTCGAACACCACGATGGTGTCGTTGAGCGAGTAACCAATGATCGCCAGCACCGCCGCCAATACAGTCAGGTCGAAGGTGATCTGGAAGAACGACAGGATACCCAGGGTCACCACCACGTCGTGGATCAGCGAGATGATCGCGCCCACGGCGAACTTCCACTGGAAGCGGAAAGCCAGGTAGATGAGGATGCCGCCCAGCGCCAGGAGCATGCCGAGGCCACCCTGGTCGCGCAGCTCTTCACCCACTTGCGGGCCAACGAACTCGACGCGCTTGACCGTCGCCGGGTTGTCACCGCCAACCTTCTGCAGGGCTTCGGCCACCTTGTTACCCAGCATCGGGTCATCGCCAGGCATACGCACCAGCAGGTCAGTGGTAGCGCCGAAGCTCTGCACCACAGCCTCGTGGAAACCGGATTCGACCAGCTCGGCACGCACTGCCTTGAGGTCGGCCGGGCGCTCGTAGGTCAACTCGATCAGCGTACCGCCGGTGAAGTCCAGGCCGAAGTTCAGGCCCTTCTGCCACCAGCTGAACAGTGCCAGCACGGTAAGGAGCACGGTTACGGCGAACGCAACATTGCGCACGCCCATGAAGTTGATGGTTTTCATCGTCGCTCCCTCAAACCCACAGCTTCTTGATGTCACGCCCGCCACAGGTCAGGTTGACCAGCGCACGGGTCATCATGATGGCGGTGAACATCGAGGTGAAAATCCCGAGGGACATGGTGACCGCAAAGCCCTTGACCGGGCCGGTACCCATGGCAAAGAGGATGCCGCCGACCAGCAATGTGGTCAGGTTGGCATCGACGATCGCCGAATACGCCCGGTTGAAGCCTTCATGAATCGCGCGCTGCACCGACATGCCGGCAGCGAGCTCTTCACGGATACGCGAGAAGATCAGTACGTTGGCGTCGACGGCCATACCCATGGTCAGCACGATCCCGGCGATGCCTGGCAAGGTCAGGGTAGCCCCCAACAGCGACATCAACGCCAGCAGCAAGACCATGTTGCCCGCCAGGGCGATGGTCGCCAGCACGCCGAACGCGCGGTAGATGGCGATGATGAACAGCGAGACGAACAGCATGCCCCACAGCGACGCATCGATACCTTTGGTGATGTTGTCGGCACCCAGGCTCGGGCCGATGGTACGTTCTTCAGCGAAGTACATCGGCGCGGCCAGGCCACCAGCACGCAGCAGCAGAGCCAGTTCGGACGATTCGCCCTGCCCGTTCAGGCCGGTGATGCGGAACTGGCTGCCCAGCGGCGACTGGATGGTCGCCAGGCTGATGATCTTCTTCTCTTCCACGAAGCTCTGTACCGGCACGTCCTTCTCGACGCCGTTGACAGTCTGCTTGACGTAGCGGGTAATCGGCTTCTGCTCGATGAAGATCACCGCCATGCTGCGCCCGACATTGCTGCGGGTCGCGCGGCTCATCAGCTCGCCACCATGGCCGTCCAGGCGAATGTTCACCTGCGGCCGGCCATGCTCGTCGAAGCTCGCCTGGGCGTCGGTAACCTGGTCACCGGTGATGATCAGGCCACGCTCGACCTGGGCGGAACGGCCGCCCTCACGGAACTCGAAGACCTCGGTAGTGGCCCTGGACGCACCCGGCTCGGCACCGAAGCGGAACTCCAGGTTGGCCGTCTTGCCGAGGATACGTTTGGCTTCGGCAGTGTCCTGCACACCTGGCAGTTCGACCACGATGCGGTTGGCGCCCTGGCGCTGAACCAGCGGCTCGGCGACGCCCAGCTCGTTGACGCGGTTGCGCACGGTGGTGAGGTTCTGCTTGATCGAGTACTCGCGGATCTCGGCGACTTTCGCCTGAGTCAGCGCCAGACGCAGCACAGCGGTTTCATTACGTTCGCTGGTGGTCAGGTCGAAATCACTGAAATTCTTGCGGATCAGGGCACGTGCCTGTTCGCGGGTGGCATCGTCGGCGAAGCCCAGCATGATCCCGCCATCCTGCTGAGGCAGGCTGCGGTAGCGGACGCGCTCTTTGCGCAGCAAGGTCTTGACCTCGCCTTCGTAGACTTTCAGGCGGGCGCTCATGGCCTTGTCCATGTCCACTTCCAGCAGGAAGTGCACACCACCGGACAGGTCCAGGCCCAGCTTCATCGGGCTTGCACCCAGGTTACGCAGCCATTGCGGAGTGGTTTGGGCCAGGTTCAGGGCCACGACATAATCATCGCCCAGTGCCTTGCGCACTACATCCTTGGCTGGCAACTGGTCTTCCTGGTTGCTCAGGCGCACCAGCGCACTGCCCTTCTCACCCAGGCTCGCACCTTTGACGGTGATACCGGCTTCGGTCAGCGCCTTGCTGACGCGGTCGAGGTCGGCCTGGTTAACCTGCAGCGCCGAGCTGGCACCGCTGATCTGCACCGCCGGGTCATCCGGGTAGAGGTTGGGAGCGGAATAAATAAAACCGATCGCCAGTACCATCACGATCAGTGCGTATTTCCACAGAGGGTATTTGTTCAGCATCACGCCGCCCGTTCAAGACGCGGGGCGCGTTGCGCGCCCCGACTGGAAAAAAAACCGGTAACTCAGATAGCCTTGAGCGTACCTTTTGGCAGGGTCGCGGCAATGGCGCCCTTCTGGAACTTCAGCTCGACCGTGTCGGACACTTCCAGCACCACGAAATCATCGGAAACCTTGACGATCTTGCCAGCGATGCCGCCGTTGGTGACAACTTCATCACCTTTTTGCAAGTTGCTCAGCAGGTTCTTCTGCTCTTTGGCACGCTTGGCCTGCGGGCGCCAGATCATCAGGTAGAAGATGACCAGGAAACCGACCAGGAAAATCCACTCGAAGCCGGTGCCGGCTGGGCCAGCGGCGGGTGCAGCAGCGTCCGCATAGGCGGCGGGGATCAAGAAGCTCATTGGGCACTCCAGTTGCGTAAGTTTTAATTAGATGGTGCGAACAATCAGTCCAAAGGCGGCACAGGTAGCCCGCGCTTGGCATAGAAGGCGTCGACGAAGGCGGCCAATTTACCCTGTTGAATAGCCTCGCGTAAACCGGCCATCAAGCGCTGGTAATGGCGCAAGTTGTGGATGGTATTCAGCATGCTGCTCAACATTTCGCCGCACTTGTCCAGATGATGGAGATAGGCGCGGGAGAAGTTTGTGCAGGTGTAGCAATCACAGGTCGGATCCAGCGGCGAATCATCGTGGCGATGGAACGCGTTGCGGATCTTGATCACCCCTGTATCGACGAACAGATGGCCGTTGCGCGCATTACGCGTCGGCATCACGCAGTCGAACATGTCGACGCCGCGGCGCACACCCTCAACGAGATCTTCAGGTTTGCCTACCCCCATAAGGTAACGAGGTTTGTCAGCAGGCATCTGATCCGGCAGGTAATCCAGCACCTTGATCATTTCGTGCTTGGGCTCGCCCACCGACAGACCACCGATGGCCAGGCCGTCGAAGTCGATATTGACCAGCGCTTCCAGCGACCGCATGCGCAAGTCCTGGTACATGCCGCCCTGAACGATGCCGAACAGCGCCGCGGTGTTGTCCCCGTGGGCGTTCTTCGAGCGTTGCGCCCAACGCAGCGACAGCTCCATGGAGGTGCGCGCCACGTCGTGCTCTGCAGGGTACGGTGTGCACTCGTCGAAGATCATCACGATGTCCGAACCCAGGTCGCGCTGCACCTGCATGGACTCTTCAGGGCCCATGAACACCTTGGAGCCGTCCACTGGGGAGGCGAAGGTCACGCCCTCCTCCTTGATCTTGCGCATGGCGCCCAGGCTGAACACCTGGAAACCACCCGAATCGGTCAGGATCGGGCCTTTCCACTGCATGAAATCGTGCAGGCCGTTGTGCTTCTTGATCACCTCGGTGCCCGGGCGCAGCCACAGGTGGAAGGTGTTGCCGAGGATGATCTCGGCACCAATGGCCTCGATGTCACGTGGCAGCATGCCCTTGACCGTGCCATAGGTGCCCACCGGCATGAACGCCGGGGTCTCGACCGTGCCACGGGGGAACGTCAGGCGGCCACGACGGGCCTTGCCGTCGGTGGCCAGCAGTTCGAAGGACATTCGACAGGTGCGACTCATGCTTGATCCTCTGGGCCGCGTGGCGCCGGATTGCGGGTGATGAACATGGCATCACCGTAACTGAAGAAGCGGTACCCCTGCTCGACCGCCGCCGTGTAGGCAGCCATGGTCTCGGGGTAACCGGCGAATGCCGAGACCAGCATCAGCAGCGTGGACTCCGGCAGGTGGAAGTTGGTGACCAGAGCATCGACCACATGGAACGGCCGGCCCGGGTAGATGAAAATATCGGTATCGCCGCTGAAGGCCTTGAGCACGCCATCGCGCGCAGCGCTTTCCAGCGAGCGCACGCTGGTGGTGCCGACCGCAACCACACGGCCACCCCGGGCCCGGCAGGCCTCGATGGCATCGACCACATCCTGGCTCACTTCGAGCCACTCTTTATGCATGTGGTGGTCTTCGATCTTGTCGACCCGCACCGGCTGGAAAGTGCCCGCGCCGACATGCAGGGTGACGAAGGCACGTTCCACGCCCATGGCGGCGATCTTGTCCAGCAGCGCTTCGTCGAAGTGCAGGCCCGCGGTCGGTGCGGCTACGGCACCAGCGCGTTCGGCGTACACGGTCTGGTAGCGCTCACGGTCGGCGCCCTCGTCCGGGCGGTCGATGTAAGGCGGCAGCGGCATGTGCCCGACACGTTCGAGCAACGGCAGCACCTCTTCGGTGAAGCGCAGCTCGAACAGCGTGTCGTGGCGGGCAACCATCTCGGCCTCGCCACCGCCGTCGATGAGGATCACCGCCCCTTCTTTGGGGGCCTTGCTGGCGCGCACATGGGCGAGCACGCGGTGGCTGTCCAGTACCCGCTCGACCAGCATTTCCAGCTTGCCGCCGGAGGCTTTCTGGCCAAACAGCCGCGCCGGGATGACCCGGGTGTTGTTGAACACCATCAGGTCGCCGGGGCGCAGGTAGTCGAGCAGATCGGTGAATTGTTTGTGCGCCAGCGCCCCGCTCGGCCCATCGAGGACCAGCAGTCGGCTGCCATGGCGCTCGGCCAGCGGGTGGCGGGCGATCAGGGAATCGGGGAGTTCGAAGGAAAAATCGGCGACGCGCATGATGATGTTCGGGTTCGGCAGGGCCGGGAAGTTTAGCCCAATGTGTGAAAATTGACCATGAAAGCCGATTGACCGACCAGAGGTAGCTCTCTATACTGCGCGCCACACGCCCTGATGGCGGAATTGGTAGACGCGGCGGATTCAAAATCCGTTTTCGAAAGGAGTGGGAGTTCGAGTCTCCCTCGGGGCACCAAAATCCGGAAAAAACCGACCTTATGGTCGGTTTTTTTATGCCTGCGGTTTGACCAGCAAGCTCCTGGGCCAGTGCATCGTCATGCGCCCAAGCAAACGCCGAGTATCGCTACACAGGCAAATGCCTCGGCGCAGCACACTGCGCGCCCGTTACCATCTTGCAGGCACGGGGCATAGGTTCACTAAGCAGCCCCGTGAAATCATGAGGGTCTCCCGGCCTTGATCCATTCCGTTACCTGCCTCATGGTCAGCCGATACCTGGCGCAGTTGTGCAGCGCCAGGATATCCAGTTCAGCCTGCAACAGAGGCTGAAACTGCCTTTTCTCGTCCTCTGAAAAAGGCAGCCCGGCTACCACCGAGCGGACAGTGAGCCTGTCGCGTACGACGGCACCAATCGTCTCGTTCAACACCTCTCGATACTGCAGGCGCACGGGGTCTGGAACCCCCATTGCTTCAAGCATCACGCCATACTTGCTGATCGACCTGCGATAGACCCAGACAAACAGATCCGCTGCCATCGCCATATCACGCTGCTCATACACCCCCATCATCGCCAGCGCATAGTCCTGCGGGTTTACGTCCAGGAACGACAAAGGCGAGCAGTTATAGAGCATCAGCGGTATGTTCGCCGCCAAACGACTTGTGCGCTTGTTGCCATCTTCGAAGGGTTGCAGGTAGGCCAGGTTTATCCACAAGAAGAATGCCGCCTCGATGGGATTCTTGATCTGCCGCGCCTTGTCGAGTATCAAGTCGAACATCTCTTCCAGCAGTGAGGGCACTTGGGTTGGGAAGTAGGTAGTCCCGCTGATGTTCACGACTGTCTGGCGAATACTGCCCAAGGCATTGCTGTCTGCTAGCAGATCCTGCATCAGCAAGCCATGCAGGTTGCGGATGACGGCTGAGTTGAGCCCGTATTCAGGTACTGCATCGACCATGAATTCGATGGCCGCCTTGTGATTGAGCAGCATCACCGCATCGAGATCTCCCTGCGTCACACCACTTTCGAACAGCTTCTTGGTGTCGAGCAGCGTATAGCGGTTGCCTTCCAGACGTGAAGACGACCATGACAGGTCAATCAACAAAGGTTCGAGTACTTTGCGCGCGTAGGTGCCGGCTGGCTGCTGCCCCCTCATCCGGCCTTCAGCCTCTAGCGCAGCCGTCAAGCTGGGTGGCAGCCAGGCAGTCTGGTTCGGCTCGTAGCTGTCTACAAGGTCGCGCTGATAGGTGACGACTTCGCGCATTGCCAATGGACGGGTCAACGACTTGCGCAGGGCGAGGCTCGCAGGCGACCAAGGCAGATCAGCGGAAGGAGACTGCGCAGACGCACTGTCTGGCAATCGAGCATCTGCCGTGACCAGCCGGTAACGCGTGATGCGTCCGTCCTTCTCGCGCTGAACCTGGCCCGCCTCCAACAATGCATCGAGGTGACGCTTGACTGTGGCCCAACTTGCATCGAGACGCTCGGCGATCTCACGCGATCTTAGGCTCCGATCCTCCTGAAGCAGTTTCAGAATCTTGTTCAGCAATGTCATGGCGTCTCCGGATGCAGCTCAATACAGCTCAATGCAGCTCAATATAGCTCAATACAGCTCAATCCAGCTCAATCCAGCTCAATCCAGCTCAATCCAGCTCAATCCAGCTCAATCCAGCTCAATCCAGCTCAATCCAGCTCAATCCAGCTCAATCCAGCTCAATCCAGCTCAACGAGCTGAGGCCATTTCACTTTTGAATGCAAGCCCTTTTCAACCCGCAGTTTTTGACGCCACCCCAATGGCCACGGGCTCTCCAGCCATGCCTGGAATCTATTGGCCAGCACCTTTGCCCCCACCTAAGATGTCATTCGTCGGATATACACAGAAAGTATTGATGGCGTAATAGCACTTCGCCATAGTCGCGCTCCCATTTCTCGATATCTGTGCCAATCATGAAATCAACTGTGCCTTGCCTGGCAGCAATGATGCTGCTCAGTGGGTGCAATGGAGTGCCAACGTCCTACGTGTCGGACCCAGTCTACGATCAGGCGTTCGTGGTCACCTCCGGTGCACCGCTGCCGATGTTGCTGATGGCCACCGCCATCCAGTGGAACGAAGACTACGCAGTAACCGCCAAGCACACCCCCTTCCTGCGCAACGTGGTCCATGAAGGCCTGGGTGATGTGGTGTTCTTCAAGCACAAGGCGGCGCAGGTGCCGCTCTGGCGGCAGTACGTGCCAGGCGAGTCTGTGACAGCGGTCGGCTTCAACAGCCTGATGATGCCCGTGCAGGGCAAGGGCCACACCCTGGCTTCGCTGGTACGCCTGCAGGGCACGCCAGGCAGCGTGTTCTATTCGGTGCACGACGGCCCGATGGTCAAAGGCATGTCCGGTGGCCCGGTGTTCGCCGACGACGGCAAGGTCGTGGGGATCAATGTCGCTTTCATCGCCAAAGATGAAATCGATGCGCGCAGCCGGCCGGACCTGGCCGACAAAGAGCGTGTCAGCGTGTTCATGTCGTATAGCGAAATCGACAAGGAATGGCGCCGCTTCCAGTACCTGGCCGATAAAACCAAGCCCAAGGCCGCGCCTGCCGCGATCAAAGGGTATGTCGCTGTGGCCGCCAAACCTTGAATTGAACCTGGGCTCAGGCCAGCACGACTCATGCAAACGGGCCTGCCACGGCAGGCGCAGAAGGGCAAGAGGGTCGCGCTGGCGAGATCAAAACGTCTTGCAACAACCACCCGCGAACCTTCTTCGACCCTCGACGTCCGATCCTGCATCCCCCTTTCGAGGTTCCCCGCGTGAAAGAAATCATCGCCCGCAAGTATCGCCTGGTGGTGAAGACCTTCGGCTACATCGGCTGGTCGCTGTTCTGGCTGCTGATCTGGGACGTGCTGGTCACCATCGATTTCATGCTGTTCTTGAACAGCAAATTCACCCTGCCATTGATCCCGCTGACACTGCTGGGTTCGGCGCTGGTAGTGCTGGTGAGTTTTCGCAACAGCAGCGCCTACAACCGCTGGTGGGAGGCGCGTACCTTATGGGGCGCGCTGGTGAACAGTTCACGCAGCTTCGCCCGGCAGACGCTGACGCTGATCGACGACACCGACGACGGCCTGAACCCGGTCAAGGCCACCTTGTTGCGCCGGCATATCGCTTATGTGAACTGCCTGGCAGCACACCTCAAAGGCGAAGCCTGCCCAGACGAGCTGATGGCGTTCATTCCCCCAGGAGAGTTCGAGCGGCGCAACCGTTCGAACAATTTCGCCAACGATATCCTCAGTGGCTCGGCGGCCCTGCTTGCCCGCGAATACAAGGCCGGGCGGCTGGACAGCATCCGCCTGGCGCGGCTGGAATCGACGCTGGTGGACCTGTCCAACGCCCAAGGCGGCATGGAGCGTATCGCCAACACGCCGCTGCCCTACCCTTACGTGTACTTTCCGCGGCTGTTCATCTCGTTGTTCTGCCTGATCGTGCCTGTGGGCCTGGTCGAGTCGCTGGGCTGGTTCACGCCACTGGCGTCTACCGTGGTGGGGTTCATGCTACTCGCCATCGAGCGGATCGGCACCGACCTGCAGAGCCCGTTCCGCTTCAGTGAACACCAGATCCAGATGGACGCCATTTGCGAGACCATCGAGCGCAACCTGGAGTCGATGCAGCGTGAAGCGCAGTGCGGGGAGTTAGGCGCCGAGGCGTTCAGGCCCGCACATAACGCTGGCGCATGACATCACTGAATACGTCCACCAGCAGCACCAGGACCAGCATGGCCAGGATCACCGTGCTGGCCTGGGCCTCCTGGAACAGGCTCAGCGTGGTATAGAGCATCTGCCCCAGCCCCCCTGCGCCAACGAGGCCAAGCACACTGGCCATACGGATGTTGTTTTCCCAGCGGTACAGGCTGTAAGCCAGCAACTGCGGCCACAGGTTGGGCAAGGTGCCGAAGCAGAACGCCGCCAGTTGCCCGCCACCTTGCAGGCGAATCGCCGCCGCCGGCTCGGCCGGGGTATTTTCCAATGCCTCGGCGTACAACCGGCCAAGCACACCTGCCGTGTGCAGAGCCAGTGCAAGCGTCCCGGCATTGGGGCCAAGCCCTGCGGCCAGTACCATCAGCGCCGCCCATACCAGCTCGGGGATGGCCCGCAGGGCATTGAGCAGCAGGCGCGCCGAAGCCTGCAGCGGCCAACCGAAACGCCCCGCTGCGGGCAATGCCAACAGCATGCCCAGCACCATTGCCAGCAGCGTACCCAGCCCGGACATGGCCAGGGTTTCCAGGGCACCGCGCGCCACCGCTTGCAGATGTTCGGGGGTAACGTCCGGGTGCAGAAAACGCCCGGCATACTCGGCCATCTGTCCCAGCCCGCCGTTACCCACCAGCGCCTGCAGGTCCAGGTCCAGGTAGCTGAACGAGGCGACTACCGCGCCAACCAGGGCAGCCATCACCAGCAGATTGATCACGCGGCCCATGCCAATCGCCCCCGCAGGAAGCGGCTGAGCAGGTCGGCCAGCAGCACCAGGCCAAAGAAGGCGAGCAGCATGCTCGCCACCTCACCGCCTGCGAACATGCGCATCGACAGGTCGATCTGCTGGCCCAGCCCCCCAGCACCCACGAAACCCATCACCACCGAGGCGCGCACCGCGCACTCCCAGCGGTAGACGGTGTACGACACAAGCTCGGTGCCAGCACTGGGCAGGATGCCGTAGAAGAAGGCGGTCAGCCGGCCACTGCCCGCTTGCAGCAGGGCATGCGCCGGGCGCTGGTCGACCGACTCGAAAATTTCCGCATAGACCTTACCGAGCATACCGCTGTAGGTGATGGCGATGGCCAGCACCCCCGCCGTTGGCCCCAGCCCTACCGCGCGCACGAACAGCAACGCCCAGACGACCTCGGGGACACTGCGCAGGAAAATCAACAGCCCCCGCACCGGCATCCTGAGCAGGCGGGACCAAGCCCCGGAACGGCCGCCGCGAGAGGCTGCGCGCAACGACAAGGCGCGGCTGGCCAGCAAGCTGGCCGGGATTGCCAGCAGCAGCGCAAGCACCATGCCGGCAGTGGCCACCGCCAATGTCTGCAGGGTCGCCTCGTAGAGCAATTTGAGGAACTCGCCATCATGCGCCGGCGGCCAGAAGGCGCTGGTGAAGCTGGCGATCTGCTGGCGGTTTTCCGCTTGCAGCAGCACACCCGGGTTCAGCTCGCTCAACTGCGCCCCAGGCCACAGCAGGGCCAGCGCAACCAGGGCGACGAACAGGCGCGGTACAAACGCCGGATCCCGGGCGCTGGCTTTCAGCATCGCGGAATCTGCACAGCCAAGGTCGGCGCCTGGGGCAGTGGTGACCCCAACTGCTCGTTGGCGTAAAGCGCATCGAGCATCTGCTCGGTCACAGCCTCGGCAGAGCAGTCGAACGCCACCCTGCCCTCTCGAATGCCGATAACCCGCGGGAAATGCGCCAAGGCCAGGTCCACTGCATGCAGGCTGGCTACCAGCGTCACGCCGTGAGCTTGAGCATGGCGGTTGAGCAGGGCCAGACTGTGCTCGGCCAGCACGGGGTCCATCGCTGACACCGGCTCATCGGTCAGCAGTACCTCGGGCCGCTGATACAGCGCGCGCGCAATGCCGACGCGCTGCAACTGGCCCCCGGAAAGCTGCCCGCACTGGACGAACAGCTTTTCCGCCAAGCCCAGCTCGGCCAGCACCTGGCGTGCCCCCTGCACATCGGTGGGGTACACGAGGTTGAGCAGCGAACGCAACGTACCCCACTGGCCCAGACGCCCGGCCAGCACGGCAGTCACCACCCGCTGGCGAGGCGGCAAGGGCGGCGCCTGATGTACCAGGCCGACCCTGGCGCGCAGCCGCTGGCGAGCCTTTGCCGACAACGCCCAAGGCTGCTCACCCAACAAATCCAGGCGCCCTGCGCTGGGCTGTACGGCAGTGGCCATCAGGTGCAGCAGGCTGGATTTGCCGGCCCCTGAAGGGCCGATGATCGCAACACGCTCACCCTGGGTGATACGCACAGACACCGAGTCAAGCGCGCGAACCTGGCCGTGGCGCAGCCCCGCGTCGAGCAGCGTGATAGTCACTTGAGCAGGCCGGCCTCACGTGCCGCCTGCTCGGTGCCCTGGTAGTTCTCAGGCTTGGTTTCGATGAAACGGCTGGCGGCCTGCAGGTCGAGGATCTTCTTGTGCTCCGGGTTCGAAGGGTCCAGGGCGAGGAAGGCTTGCTTGATCTTGTCTTTGAGCGCTGGGTCCATGTTGCCGCGCACGGTCCAGTTGTAGTCATAGTAGGTCGGGGTGGTCGCAAACACCTTGACCTTGCTGGTATCGACCTTGCCGGCATCGACCAGCTTCTGCCAGACGCTGGCGTTGAGCACGCCACCATCGACCTTGCCGGACTGGACCCAGGCCACGGTTGCGTCGTGGGCTCCGGAGTAGGCGACGCGGCTGAAGTAGCCCTCAGGCTTGATGTTGTCTTGCTTGAGCATGAAGTAGCGCGGCATCAGGCTGCCAGAGGTGGACGAAATCGAACCGAAGGCGAAGGACTTGCCCTTGAGGTCGGCCAGGCTCTTCACCTGCGGGTTGGCGGTGATGAACTTGGAGGTGAACTGGGCATCCTGCTCACGCTGCACCAGCGGCGTGGCGGTCGGGTCTTTGAGGTGCACCTGAACGAAGGTGAAACCACCCAGCCAGGCCAGGTCCAGACGGTCGCTGGCCAGCGATTCAACCACTGCCGGGTAGTCGGCCACCGGCACGAACTTCACCTGCATGCCCAGTTGCTGGGACAGGTATTTGCCCAGCGGCTCGAACTTGCGCAGCAGCTCGGTCGGCGCTTCGTCGGGAATGGCACTGACCCGCAAGGTGTCAGCGGCCTGCGCTACAACGGCACAGCAGGACATCACGAGGCCGGCGGCGAGCGCCAGAGGGCGTTTGAGCATGGGATTCTCCGGTTCAATAGCGGGGAAAGTGTCAGCGATAGGCAGACGGAGATGGATTATAAGTGGCACGGACGCAAAGGCCAGCTTTGCTACAATCGCCCATCACGAAAAATGAGGTGCGTAATGAGCGAGCCGATTCGCCTGACCCAATACAGCCATGGTGCTGGCTGTGGCTGCAAGATCTCCCCCAAGGTGCTGGATGTGATCCTGGCCGAAAGTGGCGTCCAGGCCCATGACCAGAACCTGTGGGTCGGCAACGCATCGCGCGATGATGCCGCCGTGTACGCCCTGGATGATGAGCGCGGCGTGGTTTCCACCACCGACTTTTTCATGCCCATCGTCGATGACCCCTACGACTTCGGCCGCATCGCCGCCACCAACGCCATCAGCGATATCTACGCCATGGGCGGCGACCCGTTGATGGCCATCGCCATCCTCGGCTGGCCGGTCAACGTGCTGCCGCCCGAAGTGGCCCGTGAAGTTATTCGCGGTGGCCGCGCCGTGTGCGCCGAAGCCGGCATCCCCCTGGCCGGCGGGCATTCGATCGATGCCCCCGAGCCGATCTTCGGCCTGGCTGTCACCGGCGTGGTCAGCAAGCGCCACCTCAAGCGCAATGACACCGCGACAGAGGGTTGCCGCCTGTACCTGACCAAGCCCTTGGGCATCGGCATCCTCACCACCGCCGAGAAAAAGGCCAAGCTGCGCGACCAGGACCAGGGCCTGGCCCGCGACTGGATGTGCACGCTCAACACCCCCGGCAGCCGCTTTGGCAAGCTCGACGGTGTCAAGGCGATGACCGACGTGACCGGTTTCGGCCTGCTCGGCCACCTGGTCGAGTTGGCAGAGGGCAGCGGGCTGACCGCACACCTGGACTACGCCGCCGTTCCGCGCCTGCCGGGCATCGAGCACTACATGGCCGAGGGCTGCATCCCCGGCGGTACTCTGCGCAACTTCGACAGCTACGGGCACAAAATCGGTGCGCTGACCGACGATCAGAAGCACCTGCTGTGCGACCCGCAAACCAGTGGCGGCCTGCTGGTAGCGGTCACCCCCGAAGGCGAGCAGGCGTTTCTTGCCGTCGCCGCCGAACTTGGCCTGGACCTTGCGCCGATCGGCCTGCTGGCTGAGCGACAGAGCCACGCAGTCGAGGTGAACTGATGCGCCACGACTGCACCGACTTCCGCCAGTTGTTCCTCGACGATGTGCCGATGATGGACATGCGTGCGCCCGTCGAATTTGCCAAGGGCGCCTTCCCCGGCGTGGTCAATCTGCCGCTGATGACCGACCAGGAGCGGCAAAAGGTCGGTACCTGCTACAAGCAGCAGGGCCAGGCCGCCGCCATCACCCTTGGCCATCAACTGGTCAGCGGCACCATTAAGCGCGAGCGACTGCACGCCTGGGCCAGCTTTGCCAAGGCCCACCCCGATGGCTACCTGTACTGCGCCCGCGGCGGCCTGCGCTCGCTGATCGTTCAGCAGTGGCTGCGCGACGAAGCCGGCATCGCCTACCCGCGTATCAAGGGTGGCTATAAAGCCATGCGCACGTTCCTGTTGGAAACAACCCAGCAGGCCGTGGAGCAATGCGATTTCGTTCTGCTCGGCGGCCTGACCGGCACTGGCAAGACCGATGTGCTGCACCAACTGAGCAACGTGATCGACCTTGAAGGGCATGCCAACCATCGAGGTTCGAGCTTCGGCAAACGTGCCACCGGGCAGCCGGCGCAGATCGATTTCGAGAACAAGCTGGCCATCGACGTGCTGAAAAAACGCGCCCGCGGTATCGAGCAATTCGTGCTGGAGGACGAGGGCCGTATCGTCGGGAGCTGCACCGTGCCGCTGGAGCTGTACCAGGGTATGCAGCAGTACCCATTGGTATGGCTGGAGGACAGCTTCGAAAACCGTGTGGAACGCATTCTGCGTGACTACGTGGTTAACCTGTGCGCCGAATTCGTCGCGCTCCATGGCGAAGAGCTCGGGCGCCGGCTGTTCGCTGAGCGCCTGTTACAGAGCATGAGCAACATCCACAAGCGCCTGGGCGGCGAGCGCTGTCAGCGCCTGTCAGAGATCATGCGCCTGGCGCTGGATGAGCAGCAGCGCACCGGGGGTATCGATTTACACCGGGGGTGGATCGAGGGGTTGCTGAAGGAATACTACGACCCGATGTATGCCTACCAGCGTGATGCCAAGGCGGACCGTATCGAGTTTGCAGGGGATGCTGTGGAGGTGCGCGAGTACCTCAAGGCTCGCCATCGCTAGGGCCGCTTTGCGGCCCATCGCCGGCAAGCCGGCTCCCACAGGGACCGCGTCAGCTTCTAGGCATTTCTAAAAGCCGGCGCAATCCATGTGGGAGCTGGCTTGCCAGCGATGGGGCCCGCAGGAGCAACATCATTGCCCGGGGCTTAGCACCCGCTCCAGTTCTGCCGCCCGCTCGCGGGTCATGTCCATCATGCACATCCCGCCCTCCAGCTGGGCCATCGTGCCGCCGCTGGCTTGCACGTGGAATTTGCAGTTGCCATCCCGGTAAGCGATCCACTGGCGCTGAACATCGCGCAAGCTCTTCTTAGGCCCCGCCTCGAGCTTGCCCATCAGTTGTTTGTAAGCCCGGTTCAACCGCGCGTCCTGCAGCTGGGTCTCGGCCTGGATGCAACTGCTCATCGCCACCGTACTGGAAGCCTTGTCCATGCACTGGGTGTAGCTCGGCGAGGTGTCCTCGGCCATCGCCACAGGCATGCAGCAAGCCAAGCCCAACCCCATCAAAAACTGCTTGTTCATCACCCTCTCCTGGTCAATTTCAAAACGCCTGCGGCTGCTCGGGAGGCATCAGTACCTTGCCCGGCACAAAACGCAGCGACGGCATTTGCGTGGCGGCATACACCGCCAGTGCCAGTGCTGCAATCAACGCAACGTCCAGCCAGCGCCAACCCGGCATGTCTTGTGCGCCTTGCGCCTTCCAGACATGCCATGCCTGCCCCGCGCAGAACACCACGATAGATGCCAGCCAAAGGTAAAAACCAACACCAAAGCCAATGCGGTCCTGAAACGCATAGCTGATGTTATCCGGCAGCCGTTCGATGCCAAAACTGCTGGCCGCCAGGTACAGCGCGGCCAACCCGGCGACCAGCGCCAAACGCCGAAAACGCCGGTGGGCAAGGACTGCGATGGCCAGCAGCGGGTTGGCAAACCACTGGAACAGACCGAACGGAACACCCCAAGGCCCGTACAGCAACATCTGCAAGGCCGGCATGTGCCTGCCGGCGCTCATCAGCGCGCCATCGAAACACAGGCCGAGCAAATACAGGGCAAGGCTGAAGGTGACGTAGAAAGCCGTCATGCAACAGGTGGCTCGAGCAACAACCCGTAAATGCCCGAGTCAGACAACTCACCCGCCACGCACCAGCGTGCGCGCAATGTGCCTTCAAGGACGAACCCCTGACGCTCCAGCGTGCGTGCCGAACCATTGTTGCGGGGGTCGATCTCTGCCTCCAGGCGACGCATGTGCAGGGTATGGGCGAGGTAGTCGATGAAGCAGGTCAGCGCCTCGTCCATGTAGCCCCTGCCCTGCACCGCGCTGGCCAGGCAGTAGCCAATCTCGCCACGACGGGAGGTGTCGTCGATGTTGAACAGCTGGACCATGCCAATCAGCTCGCCAGTGTCACGGCGGTACATGCCCAGCTTGAGCTGGTCACCATTGGCATAGGCCTCCCGGTCGGCAGCCAAGGCGCTTTGTGCCTCGGCCAGGTCCTGCCAGGGGGCATGGTGCCAGTAACGCATGACCTCGGGGTCGGCCATGATCGTCAGCCATTGCTGGGCATCGGCGTGGCGCATCGGGCGCAGCTGCAGACGCGGGCTGTCGAGGCAGAGGTCGGTGGGGAAACTTCGGGGTGGGGTCACGCCGCATCTCCTGTCCATTGCTGGGGAGATGACAGTTTAACGTCATGTGCGAGGGCTGGGGCATGCCTGGCGTATCAGGCTGTGCCGGAGACTGAGCGCCGCGCGGGCGGCGCCCACTCTCAAGAGCGCTGCAGCACCCTTGGCCAACACGCTTCAGGCACCTCGGTTCAACCCTACCTCCATGTCATTGATCAGCGCCTTGGCCATGGCACTCAGGATGCGCGCGGCGCTGCCGGCAACGAGGTTTCCCTCCATCTCCGCTTCCTCACTCAAATGCCGAATGCAGCCTAGCAGAACAGAAAGTTCGTCAAACGCGTGATCGAGCGGCACGCCCGGCTGGATGGCATACAGCCCGAGAAAGGTCTCTCGACCCGCCGTGGTTCGCGCTTTGAGGTCATCACTCATGCTCCCTCTCCAGCGTGGTCATGTGGCTGAAAAGGGCCCGCAGAAGATCGGTGAGGATGCCCATGTTGTCCAGCACCACCCTGCGTTGGTCTTCGCCCACGGTGCTGAGGTAGAGCTCGATGGTGCTCGAAAGGCTATCCATGAGCGCGGCGGCGTGAGCCTTGGCGTCTTCAAGGGAAAGGTCGGCGATTATCGTGATGTAGTGAATGGGGCAGCTGTCAGGTGGATCGGGAACGAGCTTTTTCATAGTCACTTCTCTCGGTAGAGGTTTCAGAAGCAACCACTCACATCCTTCTCACAGATTGGGTGGCAGCCATGCGCGAGGTGAGAAGACCGTGTCCGAGATCACCACGGCCAGACCGAAGCCTGCACGCGCACAGCTGCCATATCTGGCAAGCGATCTCAAACTACAGGCTTCTCACACCCGGTCGCCAAACCACAGCGACCGCGAAAAGTTACCTATGAGGTACAGGCTTGCCTATCAGACGGCATCCGACAGGGCTCGTAAGATAATTCGCCAAGCCCGTCTTTCTGAAGCATTTGGTTTCAGGTTCAGAAACTTCTTACAACGGCCTGCGGCAGTTACGCCGCAGGCCGCCGCAAAGGGCTCAAGCCACCTCGGCCCCATCATCCGGCCAATGCGGCTCATTGGCCCCCGGTGGCGTCAGCGGTGGCAGGCCATAAGCAGCACGCGCATCGTCGCAACTGGGGTTGTGCACGCCGCCCTCCCACGATGCTTCGAACTCACGGCAAGGGCTGGAACGGTTGGCGTAGATGGTGCACGCCACTTCGCTGCCGATTTCGCCCTTGAGGCTGACGCAACGGCAGGGTTTGGCATCGGTGCCGATCATGGCTACCCGGGTTGGGTTGATCTGCACCACCAGGTCATCGGGCACAAGGCCACCGGCTGACTGGCATTCGCCCCAGAAGAAGGACACACGGAAGTACCCGCAGCAGGCGCCGCAGTCAAGGCAAGGGTTGTATTCGGACATGATGGCACGGAAGGGGAAGGTTATTGTTATCGGGGCTGGCCCGCGGCGCCATTTGTAATCGAAGCCAGGTCGGCTGAGAAGAGGGGCAATGAAAAATAGTTTGCCGCCGATCCGGCAAACATCAGGGGCCGCATCGCGGCCCCTGAAACTGCGCTATTTACGGCTCAGGCCATCAGCCCGGAACATCTGCCGGATGCCCCGGATCGCCTGGCGAATCCGGTCCTGGTTCTCGATCAGGGCGAAGCGCACGTGGTCATCACCGTAATCGCCAAAACCGATGCCCGGCGAAACACACACCTTGGCTTCAGCCAGCAGCTTCTTGGCAAACTCCAGCGACCCCAGGTGGGCGTACTGCTCGGGGATCTTGGCCCAGACATACATCGACGCCTTGGGGTTCTCGACCATCCAGCCCAGCTCGTGCAGGCCTTTGACCAGCAGGTTGCGGCGCTGGCGGTACTGTTCGGCGATGTCGCGCACGCATTGCTGGTCGCCTTCCAGCGCGGCGATGGCCGCCACCTGCAGCGGGGTGAAGGTGCCGTAGTCGTGGTAGCTCTTGATCCGCGCCAGGGCGCTGACCAACTCAGGGTTGCCCACCATGAAGCCGATCCGCCAGCCAGCCATGTTGTAGCTCTTGGACAAGGTGAAGAATTCCACCGCAATGTCCTTGGCCCCCGGCACCTGCATGATCGAGGGCGCCTTCCAGCCGTCGTAGACGATATCGGCGTAGGCCAGGTCGTGTACCACTAGCACGTCGTACTGCTTGGCCAAGGCCACCACGCGCTCGAAGAAGTCCAGCTCCACGCACTGGGCAGTGGGGTTGGACGGGAAGCCCAGGATCATCATCTTCGGCTTGGGGATGGACTCGCGGATCGCCCGCTCCAGCTCGTTGAAGAAGTCGACACCGGGCACCAGCGGCACCGAACGCACCTGGGCACCGGCGATCACTGCGCCGTAGATGTGGATCGGGTAGCTCGGGTTGGGTACCAGCACCGTGTCGCCTTGATCGAGCGTGGCGAGCATCAGGTGGGCCAGGCCTTCCTTGGAGCCGATGGTGACGATGGCTTCGCTGTCCGGGTCGATGTCGACCTCGTAGCGCTGCTTGTACCAGTTGGAAATGGCCCGACGCAGGCGCGGGATGCCGCGCGAGGTGGAATAGCCGTGGGTGTCTTCACGCTGGGCAACCTGCACCAGCTTCTCGACGATGTGCGGCGGCGTCGCGCCATCAGGGTTGCCCATGCTCAGGTCGATGATGTCCTCACCACGGCGGCGGGCAGCCATCTTGAGCTCGGCAGTGATGTTGAAGACATACGGGGGGAGACGATCGATGCGCGCGAAGCGGCGCGGCGAACCTTGGTCGGCCATGGTTTCCTCTACGAAACGTAAGCGCCCGGAACCGTCCGAGCGACGCTGGCCGCTGCGGCGGCCTGATTCAGAAGATAGTGCCGATCAGGCGTACGTGTAAAGGATAATTTCCTGATTACTTAGAACTTTTCAGGCTTATTTTTTGAATTACCAGGATTTTCATTGTTTGCACTGCCCTCTTCCACGCTAAAGCCATTCACACGGTTGCCGTTTGCGCCCCGAAGAAGCCAGCACTGAATGACCCCCATAAAAAAACCCTGGCACCAAGGCCAGGGTTTTCGATGTTGCAGGCGACTGTATCAGCGCGCGTAGGTCATCAGCACGTCCGCGGCAGTCTGGCTGTCCACCGACATCATCACGCTCAGGGCGGTGACGGTGAGGATGGAGAAGCCAAATACCTTGCGGGCCCACTTGCTGTCGTCCTCGGCCTTGTAACCACCCCAGGCCATGTACAGCCAGTACAGGCCCATGGCTGCTGCCACGGCCAGGTAGCCGAGGCCGGCGTAACCGCCGAGGGTGAGCATCAGGGTTGCGAGCACGAATGCCAGCACGTACAGCACGATCTGCTTCTTGGCCGCAAGAATACCGCGCGCCACCGGCAGGACCGGAATGTTGGCGGCGCTGTAATCCTTGAAGCGGAAGATTGCGATCGCGAAGCTGTGCGGCATCTGCCACAGGCTGAACATCACCAGCAGGGTCACTGCCGCCAGGTCGAAGCTGTTGCTGACGGCGCAATAGCCGATCACCGGAGGCATGGCACCGGACAGGCTGCCGACCAAGGTGCCGTGCACCGATTTGCGCTTCAGCCAGAGGCTGTAGAAACCGACGTAGACGATGAACCCGATCAGCGCGCAGAACGCCGACAGCGGGTTGGCCTGGACATACAGCAGGCTGAAGCCCGCCATCCCGAGGAGGGTGGCGTAGACCAGCGCGAGGGTCAGCGACATGCCGCCCTGGACCATGACGCGGTTCTTGGTGCGTTCCATCTTGATATCGATGTCGCGGTCGATGCAGTTGTTGAACACGCAACCGGACGCAACCACCAGGGACGTACCTATTACCACCGCCAGGAACAGGGCGAAGTCTACATGGCCCTTCGAGGCAAGGAAGAAACCGCCTGCCACGGAAAGCACGTTACCGAAAATGATCCCCGGTTTGGTGATTTGGATAAAGTGCTTAACGGACATGCAGTCTTACCTCACTTGGCCATCATTTCGTAGTGGATGCTGAACATGATCCACAGCGACAGGCCGACCAGCAGTGCAATCACCATGGTGGTGAACAGGAACGTCGACACGTTGGAACGCTGCTCTTTCGAGCGGTCCATGTGCAGGAAGTACACGAGGTGCACAACCACCTGGATGACGGCCATGGCCACCACGATCAGGACGGTCAGGTTCTTCGGCAAGCTCGGGTACATCACCAGGCCGAACGGGATCGCGGTCAGGATGATCGACAGTACAAAGCCGATCATGTAGGACTTCACGCTACCGTGGTTACCTTCGTGATGAGTGTCGTGTGCGTTAGCCATTACAGAACCCCCAGCAGGTAGACGACGGTGAATACGCAGATCCAGACCACGTCCAGGAAGTGCCAGAACAGGCTCAGGCAGCTCATGCGGGTCTTGGCGGTCGGCGTGATGCCGTGCTTGTTGATCTGGTACATCATGATTGCCATCCAGATCAGGCCGGCGGTCACGTGCAGGCCGTGGGTGCCTACCAGGGCGAAGAAGCCCGACAGGAAGCCACTGCGCTGCGGGCCGTAGCCCTCAACGATCAGGTGATGGAACTCGTAGATTTCCATCGCGATGAACGCAGCACCGAACAGGAAGGTCACTGCCAACCAGCCCAGCACGCCTGCTTTCTTGCCGTCGAACATCTTCAGCATGGCGAAGCCGAAGGTGATCGAGGACAGCAGCAGGAACAGTGTTTCTACAGCTACGAAATCGAGCTGGAAGATGTCATGACCCGACGGGCCGCCGGCAAAACTGCCGGACAGCACCGCGTAGGTGGCGAAGAGCGACGCAAACAGGATGCAGTCGGTCATCAGGTACAGCCAGAAACCGAGTACGGTCATCTGGCCCGAGTCGTGGTGGTGATCGTCGTGCCCATGGTCGTGACCATGAGCATCGCCGTGGATTACTTGACTGGACATTGATTACACCCGCTCAAACGATTCGACACGTGCGCCGGCAGGCAGAGCACCTGCTTTGGCCAGCGCTTTCATGCGCTCGCCTTCGATGCGCGCCACTTCTTCGGCCGGAACCATGTAGCCCTGGTCGTCACGCGCAGCGTGGCGAACGAAGACAGCGATGGTCGCAACCAGGCTCGCACCCACCAGCCACCAGATGTGCCAGATGAAGGCGAAGCCGAAGACGGTCAGGAACAGGCCCATGAACAGACCGGTAGCAGTGTTGCTCGGCATGTGGATGGCTTCGTACTTGGCCGGAGCCTTGTACGCAACACCGGCTTCCTTGGCTTCGTGCCAGCAGTCCAGACCAACTTTCTCAGGCATGTGAGCGAAGTTGTAGAACGGAGGTGGCGACGAAGTCGACCATTCCAGGGTACGGCCGCCCCATGGGTCGCCGGTCACGTCCAGGTTCTGGTTGCGGTCGCGGACCGAAACGTAGATCTGGATCAGCTGGCAAGCGATACCGAACAGGATCAGCACGGCGCCGGCGACGGCAACGTACAGGTAGGGTTCCCACAGCGGGTTGTCGGAGTGGTTCAGACGACGGGTCATGCCCATGAAGCCCAGGGCGTACAGCGGCATGAACGCTACGTAGAAGCCCGAGATCCAGAACCAGAAGGCAGCTTTGCCCCACTTCTCGTTCAGGGTGAAGCCGAAGGCTTTCGGGAACCAGAAGGCGAAGCCGGCAATGTAGCCGAACACCGCACCACCGATGATCACGTTGTGGAAGTGGGCGATAACGAACAGGCTGTTGTGCAGCACGAAGTCAGCACCTGGAACAGCCAGCAGAACGCCGGTCATGCCACCGATGGAGAAGGTGATCATGAAGCCCAGGGTCCACATCATCGGTGCGGTGAAGCGCACACGGCCCTGGTACATGGTGAACAGCCAGTTGAACAACTTCACACCGGTCGGAATGGAGATCAGCATCGTCGCCAGGCCGAAGAAGGTGTTGACGCTGGCGCCGGCACCCATGGTGAAGAAGTGGTGCAGCCATACGGCGAAGCCCAGGATGGCGATCGCGCCCGATGCGTAGATCATCGAGTGGTGGCCGAACAGACGCTTGCCGGAGAAGGTCGAAGTCACTTCCGAGAACACGCCGAAGGCCGGCAGGATCAGGATGTAAACCTCAGGGTGACCCCACGCCCAGAACAGGTTGACGTACATCATCGGGTTCCCACCAAGCTCGTTGGTGAAGATGTGGAAGTCCAGATAACGGTCAACAGTCAGCAGTGCCAGTGCAGCGGTCAGGATCGGGAAGGAAGCGACGATCAGCACGTTGGCCCAGGTGCAGGTCCAGGTGAAGATCGGCATGTCCATCAGTTTCATGCCAGGTGCGCGCATCTTCATCACGGTGACGAGGAAGTTCACACCGGTAAGCGTCGTACCCAATCCGGATAGCTGTAGCGCCCAGATATAGTAATCGACACCCACCCCAGGGCTGTACTGAATGCCCGCGAGTGGCGGATAGGCAACCCAGCCGGTCTTGGCGAATTCACCAACGCCCAGCGAGATGTTGACCAGCAGCACGCCTGCCAGCAGCAGGTAGAAGCTCAGGGAGTTCAGGAACGGGAAGGCAACGTCACGTGCACCGATCTGCAGAGGAACCGCCAGGTTCATCAGGCCGGTGAAGAACGGCATCGCCATGAAGATGATCATGATCACACCGTGCGCGGTGAAGATCTGGTCATAGTGTTCAGGCGGCAGGTAGCCTTCGGAGCCGCCGGTAGCAGCAGCCAGCTGGGTACGCATCATGATGGCGTCGGCAAAGCCGCGCAGCAGCATGACCATCGCGACGATGATGTACATCACCCCGATTTTCTTGTGGTCGACCGTGGTCAGCCACTCGGTCCACAAGTAGGTCCACTTGCGGAAATAGGTGATAAGACCGACGACAGCGATACCACCGAGCGCGATCATGGCAAGCGTCACCATGACTATCGGCTCGTGATAGGGTATCGCCTCCAGGCTTAATTTACCGAACATCTCTTACTCCTCTGCACCGGCAGCTGGTTGCATACTCGATTCCACACCCTTGGTAGTGGCCAGATCTTTGCTGCCTGCTTCTTCGTGGCTCGGACGACCGCGGTTCATGCCTTCGTACTTGTCGACGATGATCTGGAACTGGTCAGGCGAGGCCTCGCTATACAGCGCGACTGGGTTGTTTTCGCTTGGTTTGGCCAAGGCGTCGTATTCGGCCTTGTCCAGCTTCTTCGGCGACTGCTTGACCTCGGCGACCCACTTGTCGAAGTCTTCCTGGGAGGTTGCAGTGGCCTTGAATTTCATGCCGGTGAAGCCAGCACCGCTGTAGTTGGCGCTGATACCGTCAAACACGCCGTTTTCGTTGGCGATCAGGTGCAGCTTGGTGGTCATGCCGGCCATGGCGTAGATCTGGCCGCCCAGGCCCGGGATGAAGAATGAGTTCATCACGGCGTCGGAGGTGACGCGGAAGTTGACCGGGGTGTTAGCCGGGAAGACGATCTTGTTGACCGTGGCGATGCCTTGTTCCGGGTAGATGAACAGCCACTTCCAGTCCAGTGCAACCACGTCGATCTGAATCGGCTTCACGTCCGAATCCAGTGGACGGTAGGGGTCCAGCTTGTGGGTGGACTTGTAGGTGACATAACCCAGGGCAATGATGATCAGGATCGGGATGATCCACACCGCAGCCTCGATCTTGGTCGAGTGCGACCAATCTGGGGTGTAGGTGGCCGCCTTGTTGGAAGCACGGTACTTCCAGGCGAACGCCACGGTCATGATGATGACCGGGATCACCACCAGCAGCATCAGGCCGGTAGCAATGAGGATGAGGTTCTTTTGCTCAATGCCGACCTGACCTTTCGGGTCGAGCAGGGTCCAGTTGCACCCGCTGAGTAAAAGCATGCCTAAAAAGGGCAATATGCCAAACAGTCTGGGGTAACGCTTTTTACTCATCTCACGACCTCTAGATCAGCTTGCTTCAATGCAATTTGTGTTTTGGTAGCCAACACTTCGTCCTGCCAAGTGAGGCATTTCGCGCCCGAATACGCTCCTGCCTGGGGCCCGACTGCAGGACCTTGGCTCAAGCGTGTTAGCGGTGCTTATGGTTTCGTAGGCAACAGGCCTGTACTTCAGACCAAGTCCGTTTGGTGCGGGAAAACGCGGAGGGGTATCCGCCCGGTATCGCCGCTGGGCGAAACTTGACGAAGTCAGCAAAAGAAAGCGCTGGGGCTTCCTTCAATCCTGCGACTCGCAAGCAGTGCCGAACGGAAATTGGGGGCGATTGTAGTGAGGTCGCCAACCCTTGACTATGACTTATTGAGCAACAGTCTTTTACAGAATGCGTAACAATAGTGGTTGGAAATTCAACTTCGCGACAGTTTGTCGCACCCCGCTTGATAGGCCTCAAACCCGCGTCCTGCAAGGCTTTGTGGTTGATCTGGATCAAGCGGCGGGCGACTTTTCCCTCTTCTCTGTAGGTGCAAAAGACCACAGCAAAATCGGGACTTATGTCTAAGGCTGGCGCCTGTTGCGATAGATGCCCAGCGGTACCAGGATGGCCGTCAGCACGAACGCCATCAATGCCCATTGCGCCAGGGACAAGCCGAGGATCGGCGGGTATGGCGTGCTGCAGAACCCGTCGACCTGGAAGGCGAGCGGCCAGAGCTTGGCCAGCGGCAGGTCGTCGACGATCGGCTGCAGGGTGTCGATACCGCAACTGACCATGGGGTTGGCGAGTATATACACATGGTTGCCGGCCGCAACGATTCCGCCAATTGCGCTAAGCACCACCAGCCCCTCGAACAGCGTGAGGCTGCGCCGCCCGGGCATCGCGGCGGCGATGAAGGCAAACACGGCGATGAACAGCAGGGCATAGCGTTGCAGGATGCACAGCGGGCAGGGCGCTTCGCCGAGCACCACCTGCATGTACAAAGCGCCACCGATCAGGGCGAGACAGATCACCCCCAGTAGCACCAGAAAGCGCCGTTCCCGATTCAGGCGCGATGTTTGTTCGTTCATTGCCGGTTCCTTCGATGGATAGGGGCAGCGTGGTCCACCTGCCTGGCGCGATTCTACACGCAGGTCTGACCGTTAGCGTGTCGAGGAAGCGGCAAGACAGCACTGCGAGGGCTATCCGGAGTGGGCTTGAGACCGGCGGGCGTGCCGTCGGTTCAACGCCGGCCGGTAAAAAAGCAGCTGCCCGGATGCCGCGCAGAGGCAAGCCCCTCGACACCCGGGAGTGAAGGATACAGTGATTAAAGGACGATTAAGGATGAAAGATGGCCGGCGCGGTTCATCTTTCCTTTATATGAGCAATCGACGATACGCCGCCGGCCCTGAGACCGGCAGCGTGCCTGGGGGGAGGTTTGTAGCGGGGATGACCTTTGTGGGGGTTCATTTGAGCCTTGCATCGGATGTACCGGCCCCATCGCCGGCAAGCCGGCTCCCACAAAGTGGACTGCCCTCAAGCTCAGCGCAGGCCTTTGAAGGCACCCCCCTGCCCCAAAGCCAACCGCGATCCTGGTGGGAGCCGGCTTGCCGGCGATGGGGGCAGCCCGGTCAATACATCATTCCAAGGCTGCCGCTGGCCCGAAGAACTCATAGCGGCTCTGCTCCGGCGGCACGCCCAGCGCTTCCAGGTAGCGCTTGATCACCGCCATGAAGCCCTTGGGCCCGAGGAAATACGCCTCCACATCACGCTCACTCGGCATCCATTCAGCCAACAGCTCCTGGCTCAACAGCCCAACCGCATTGGCATCGCGCGACCCATCATCCTCGGCATAGCAATAGAAGCGCTTGAGTTGAGGATGCTGCTTGGCCAGCCCATCCACCCAGTCGCTGAAGGCATGCACCGCACCATTGCGTGCACAGTGGATGAAGTGCACCGGGCGCTGGGTCTGAAGGGCCGCCTCCAGCATCGCCAGGGTCGGCGTGATGCCCACCCCACCACTGATCAGCACCAGCGGCTTGTCACTGCTGGCAAGGGTGAAGTCGCCGGACGGCGGAAACAGTTGCAGTGTGTCACCGACCATCATTTCATGATGCAGGTAATTGGACACCTTGCCGCCCGCCTCACGCTTGACGCTGATACGGTATTGCTTGCCATCGCACAACGCCGACAGCGAATAATTGCGACGCTGCTCGGCGCCGTCGATGAACAGCTGCAAGCCGATGTACTGGCCCGGTTCAGCCTTGAGCACCGGTTTGCCGTCCACGGGAGCGAAGTAGAACGAAACGATCTCGCTGCTTTCCTGCTCGCGGCGCACCAAGCGGAATTCGCGGGTACCGCGCCAGCCACCGACGGCCGCTTCCTTCTGTTTGTAGAGGCCTTCCTCGGCGCCGATGAGGATCTCGGCCAACTGCCCGTAGGCCGCGCCCCAGGCAGCGATCACCTCGGCAGTGGCGATGTCCTTACCGAGTACTTCCTCGATGGCCCGCAACAGGCAGCTGCCAACGATCGGATAGTGCTCCGGCAGGATCTGCAAGGCGACGTGCTTGTTGATGATCTGGCCGACCAGGCCGCCGAGCTGTTCCAGCTGGTCGATGTGCCGGGCGTACATCAGCACGCCATTGGCCAGGGCGCGCGGCTGGTCGCCACTGGCCTGATGGGCCTGGTTGAACAGTGGGCGCACCTGCGGGTACTCGCTGAGCATCAACTGGTAGAAGTGGGTGGTCAGCGCTTCTCCACCGGTTTCCAGCAGCGGGACGGTGGCTTTGATGATTGCACGTTGTTCGGCATTGAGCATTTGCAACGACTCCTGAACCAGGGGCTTGGAAAGGTTGCATGTGCAGTATCAGTATTCGTGCCAAACTTTAATACCATCAAAATCAAGCACTTATACTGTTTGATGTCAAAAAGACCAGCCACGGAGTATAGTCATTTAGACCAACAGGAGTCCTTATGACCGCAAAGCCGTTGCTCACCGCCCTGCTCCCCTTGGTCAGCGACCTGTCCCGCGACCTGCCCGACCAGGAACGCTACCGCCGCCTGCTGCAAGCCATGCGCGGCCTGCTACCCTGCGATGCCGCTGCGCTGTTGCGGCTGGATGGCGAATGGCTGGTGCCACTGGCTGTCGACGGGCTGTCTGCCGATACCCTGGGCCGGCGCTTCAAAGTGAGCGAGCATCCGCGCTTCCAGGTGCTGCTCAGCCGCGCCGAGCCTACGCGCTTCCCCAGCGATTCCCAGTTGCCCGACCCCTATGACGGGCTGGTCAATGCCCACGACGTCGACCTTCACGTGCATGACTGCATGGGCTGCCCGCTGATGGTCGACGAGCGCCCCTGGGGCCTGGTGACGCTCGATGCCCTCACCCCTGGCCAGTTCCAGAGCCTGGAGCTCGATGCCCTGCAGGCTTTCGCCAGCCTGGCAGCGGCCACGGTCACGGTGGCCGAACGCATCGAACACCTGGCCCTGCGCGCCGAGGATGAGCACCAGCGCGCCGAGATCTACCGCCAGGCCAGCGGCCAGGGCAAAGAGCTGATTGGCCAAAGCCCGGCGCACAAGCGCCTGCTGGATGAAATACGCCTGGTCGGCGGCAGCGACCTGACGGTGCTGATCACCGGTGAAACCGGGGTGGGCAAGGAACTGGTAGCCCAGGCCCTGCACCAGGCCAGCCACCGTGCCCACAAGCCACTGATCAGCCTCAACTGCGCCGCGCTGCCCGACACGCTGGTGGAAAGCGAACTGTTCGGCCATGTACGCGGGGCCTTCACCGGCGCCCACGGTGAGCGGCGCGGCAAGTTCGAACTGGCCAATGGCGGCACGCTGTTTCTCGACGAAGTGGGCGAACTGCCGCTGGCGGTTCAAGCGAAGCTGCTGCGGGTACTGCAAAGCGGGCAACTGCAGCGTCTGGGCTCAGACCGCGAACACACCGTCGATGTGCGCCTGATCGCAGCGACCAATCGCGACCTTGCCGCCGAGGTGCGCAATGGCAACTACCGCGCCGACTTCTACCACCGCCTGAGCGTGTACCCGCTGCAGGTTCCGCCCCTGCGCGAGCGTGGGCGTGATGTGCTGCTGTTGGCGGGGTACTTCCTCGAACAGAATCGATCACGCCTGGGCCTGAACAGCCTGCGCCTGAGCAACGACGCGCAATCGTCGCTCCTGGCTTACGGCTGGCCCGGCAACGTGCGCGAACTGGAACACCTGATCGGCCGCTCAGCCCTCAAGGCACTGGGCCAGCACCCGGACCGGCCACGCATTCTCACACTGCAAGCCAGTGACCTGGACCTGCGTACCGAGGCGGGCGTGGTACAGGCACCCGCGCCCTTGCCGGCGCCGGCGCTGGCCGAAGGTGGCTTGCGCGAGGCTGTCGACGGCTACCAACGCCAGGTGATCGATGCCTGCCTGCAGCGCCATCAGGACAACTGGGCCGCCGCCGCCCGCGAGCTCGGCCTGGACCGCGCCAACTTGAACCGCCTGGCGCGGCGCTTGGGCCTGCGCTAGACGCGTTTCGTACAAAAGGATTAACCCAGAAAGCCTCTGGTTGCTTTCCGTTGGGCTGCTATATCTCCCTTACCACCGGTAACAGGACCGTTAGACGACCGGGCTGCGTGCTACTGCACAAGCGGTTGCACCAGCAGGATCGCTTACGCCGACCCTGTGCACCGCACATCAGCAGGGAGCCTCCATGGACAATATCGTCGTTGCCGACAAGCAAACCACCGTCGCCACCCAGAATGCCTGGGGCAATATCACGCTCAACAGCCCAGGCGTGGTGCAGATGCCCGTTGCGCCGGACCAGGTGGCAACCGTGACCCGGCGCGGTCAGGACCTGATCGTCACCCTCAAGTCTGGGGAAAAGGTCACCGTCGGCAACTTCTTTGCCGTGGACCAGGCAGGTGTGGGCAGTGACATGGTCTTCGTCGGTGAAGACGGCACCCTGTGGTACGCCAACTACGATGCCGAAGCCTTCACCGGTTTCACCTTCCAGGAAGTCGACTCGCTCGATGACCTGGTCGCCGGCATCGGCGTCGCGGGCAGCGAAACCCCAACCTGGGCGATTGCCGGGTTGAGCCTGCTGGGTGTTGGTGGCGCTGCCGCCGCCGCAGGCAGCGGCGGTGGTGGCGGTAGCAGCGGCGGCTCCGCCCCAGGTGACACCACGCCACCCGCCACACCGATCGACCTGCTGGTATCGCCCGATGGCTTGCGCCTCACCGGCCGCGGCGAAGCAGGCGCCACGGTGAACGTGCGTGATGCCGCTGGCAACCTGTTGGGCACCGGTACCGTGGGCGCCGACGGCACCTTCACCGTCACCTTGAACCCACCCCAGGTCAATGGCGAAAACCTGGACGTCAGTTTGACCGACGCGGCTGGCAACATCTCGCAGCCTGGCAACGTGACCGCGCCGGATGCAACCGCCCCCGTGGCGCCCACCGAACTGGCCGTGAACGAGCAGGGAACCACACTCACCGGCCGTGCCGAACCTGGGTCCACCGTGCAAGCGCGGGCCGCCGACGGCACCGTGCTGGGTACCGCGGTGGCAGGCGCCGACGGCGCGTTCAGCATCACCCTGCAACCCCCACAAACCGATGGGCAGGCGCTGCAAGTCACTGCCAGTGACGCTGCCGGGAACACCTCACCTGCCGCAGCCATCAACGCACCCGATGACGGGGTTGGCAACCCGCCCGACACCACCCCGCCCGCGCCACCGACCGACCTGGCGGTCAGCGCTGACGGTAGAGTCGTCAGCGGCCGTGCCGAGCCCGGGTCCACCGTGCAAGTGCGTGCCGCCGACGGCACCGTGCTGGGTACCGCCGTGGCAGGTGCCGACGGCCTGTTCAACGTCACCCTGCAACCCCCACAAACCGATGGGCAGGCGCTGCAAGTCACTGCCAGTGACGCTGCCGGCAACACCTCACCTGCCGCAGCCATCAACGCACCCGATGACGGGACTGGCAACCCGCCTGACACTACCCCGCCCGCGCAGCCGGCCGACCTGGCTGTCAGCGCCGACGGCAGGATCGTCAGCGGCCGTGCCGAACCCGGGTCCACCGTGCAAGTGCGTGCCGCTGATGGCACCCTGCTGGGTACCGCCGTGGCAGGTGCCGACGGCCTGTTCAACGTCACCCTTCAACCCCCACAAACCGATGGGCAGGCGCTGCAAGTCACTGCCAGTGACGCCGCTGGCAACACCTCACCGGCCGCCGCCATCAACGCACCCGATGACGGGACTGGCAACCCGCCTGACACCACCCCGCCCGCGCCACCGACCGACCTGGCTGTCAGCGCTGACGGTAGAGTCGTCAGCGGCCGTGCCGAGCCCGGCTCCACCGTGCAAGTGCGTGCCGCCGACGGCACCGTGCTGGGTACCGCCGTGGCAGGTGCCGACGGCCTGTTCAACGTCACCCTGCAACCCCCACAAACCGATGGGCAGGCGCTGCGAGTCACTGCCAGTGACGCCGCCGGCAACACCTCCACTGCCGGCACCGTCAACGCGCCGGACATCGATACCGGCGGGGGTGACACCACTGCGCCGGCGCCCGCCACTGACCTGATCATCAGCGGCGATGGCCGTACCGTATCGGGGCGCGGTGAAGCAGGTGCAACGGTAACCGTAACGAACGACCAGGGGCAGGTCGTGGGCACTGGGACGGTGCAGCCTGACGGCACCTTCACCCTGCAGCTGACCACGCCCGTGACCGATGGCTCGTCGCTGCAAGTGACCTTGACCGATGCCGCTGGCAACGTATCACCGACAAGCCCGCTGACGGCACCGGACCTGGTAGCTCCCGGGCAACCGACCGGGCTGACGCTCACCGATGGCCAGACGCTGACCGGCAGCGCCGAACCCGGTGCACGGGTAGAAGTGCGCGACAGCTCCGGCGACCTGATCGGCAGCGCTATCGCCGGGCCGGATGGCCGCTTCAGCCTCACCCTCGACCCTGCTCAGGCCAACGGCCAACCCTTGGCCATCACGGTCACAGATGCCGCTGGCAACAGTTCCGCACCACTGGCGTATACCGCGCCGGACATCACGCCCCCGGCACTGATCACCGGCGTGATAGTGGGCGCCGGCAGTGCCGTGATCGCGGGCCGCGGTGAAGCGGGTGCCACCGTGCAAGTGCTGGATGCCGACGGCAATGTGATCGGCAGTGGCACGGTGGCAGCCAACGGCACGTTCCTGGTCGAACTGGATGCTCCGGTGGTGGCGGGCGAAAGCATCGTGCTGGTGCAAACCGACGCTGCCGGCAATGCATCGCCTGAGCTGAGCATCACCGTGCCGCAGACGCCCGTACCGGAAGGCCCTGCCGGGCTGGTGGTGGCCCCCGATGGCTCGTCCGTCAGCGGCACGGCGCCTGCAGGCAGCTTTGTGGAAGTGCGCGATGCCCAAGGCAATGTGCTGGGCAGCGTGCAAGTGGGCAATGACGGCACCTTCACCGTCGGCCTGAACCCCCCTCAAGCCAATGGCGAACTGCTCGATGTGGTGGCCCTGGACGCAGACGGCAACAGCTCGCTGCCGACCCAGGTCGGCGCACCGGACATCACCGCGCCCAACCTTGCCAGTGACCTGGCCCTGAGCGCCGATGGCGTCACCCTCACCGGCCGCGGTGAACCCGGGGCCACCGTGCAGGTCAGCGATGCCCAGGGCACAGTGCTCGGTACGGCAGTGGTGGGTGCGAACGGCGTCTTCACCGTCACCCTGACACCGGCCCAGACCAATGGCCAGATGCTCGACGTGGCGCTGAGTGACGCTGCCGGCAACACATCGACCGCAACCCTGACCGCGCCGGATCTGGACGGCCCGTTGCAACCTTCCGCGCTGGCCATCGACAGCACAGGCCTGCACCTCACCGGCCAGGGCCAGAGCGGCTCGATCGTCACGGTGCGCGCGGAGGACGGCACCGTACTGGGCACCGCGAGAGTCGGCGCCGACGGGCGCTTCGATGTCACCCTCGACTCGCCACAGCGCAACGGCCAGAGCCTGACCGTAGAGGCCACCGACAATCTGGGCAACAGTGCCGGGCCGGTCGACTTCACCGCTCCCGACAGTACCCCACCGCAAGTCGTCGGCAACCCGAGCATCGACGACAGCGGCACCACCGTCAGCGGCACTGGCGAACCGGGTGCCACCGTGATCGTGCGCAGCCCCGACGGTACTGTACTGGGCAGCGTCGAGGTGGCCGGCGACGGTACCTTCGAGCTCACCCTTGCCCCACCGCAGACCAATGGCCAGGCCTTGACCGTGGAGCAACGCGACCCAACCGGTAACGTGTCTGCAGCGGTCGACCTGCCAGCCCCGGACAATCAGGCGCCCGACACCCCCACCGGCCTGGCCCTTTCCGCCGATGGCAGCGTGCTCACCGGTAGCGGCGAGCCCGGCGCGCAGGTGCGCGTCATCGGCACCGGCGGCGCAGTAGTGGGCACCGCCGTGGTGGAGGCCGACGGTAGCTTCCGGGTGACCCTCGACCCACCGCAGCTCAACGGCCAGACGCTGTCCGTCACCCAGGCGGACGCGGCGGGCAACACCTCCACTGCCGACACCGTCACCGCCAACGACCTCGAAGCACCGCAACCTGCACAAGGCCTGGGGCTGAGCGCCGATGGCAGTGTGTTGAGCGGGCAAGGTGAGCCAGGCGCCACCGTAGAAGTGCGCGATGCTGGCGGGCAATTGCTGGGCGATGCCCAAGTGCAACCCGACGGCAGCTTCACCGTCACCCTCGCCCCTGCCCAGACCAACGGCGAAGTCCTGTCGGTGGTGCTTGTCGACGAGCAGGGCAATGCCTCGCCATCGGCCACCTTCACCGCCGACGATTCAACCGGCCCTGCCACCCCGACCGGCGTGCAAGTCAGTGCCGATGGCACAACCCTGCAGGGCAACGGGGAGGTCGGCTCCACCGTTGAAGTGCGCAATGCCAACGGCGACCTGCTGGGCACGGTCGTGGTGCCAGTGGGCGGCAACTTCAGCGTGCCGCTGTCGCCAGCGCAACTGGATGGGCAGAGCCTCGAGGTGACCCTCACCGATGCAGCCGGCAACACCTCCCTCGCTGCCCAGGCCACTGCGCCGGACCTCACGCCGCCTGCGCTGCCGACCGATGTAGACGTCAGCCCGGATGGCACCACGGTGACCGGCAACGCCCCCGGGGCCAGTACGGTCACGGTAACCGACCCCAGTGGCAATACCACCACCGTTGCAGTGAACGGCGACGGCAGCTTCAGCGTGCCGCTTGATACCCCGCTCACCAATGGCGAGACCCTGACCGTGGTGGTCAGCGACGGGGCCGGCAATGACTCTGGCGCATCGACCGTCACCGCGCCGGACACCACACCGCCTGATGCGGCCACCGACATCACGATCAGCCCGGATGGCGGGACCATCGGGGGTACTGCCGAACCCGGCGCCACCATCATCGTTCGCGACGGCACCACTGAACTGGGCACCGCAACCGCCGGGCCGGACGGCACCTTCGTGGTCGAAGTCGACCCACCCCTGGTTGCCGGCGACACCGTGCAGGTGGTGGTCCGGGACGACGCTGGCAACGAGACCCCAGTAAACGTGGACGGGCCAGACGGCACCGAGGTCGCCACACCAACGGCGCTGACCATCAGTGCCGACGGCTTCCTCCTGACCGGCCAAGGCACCGTGGGCTCGCTGATCACCGTGACCTCCGGCGGCACCACGCTGGGCACCGCGACGGTCGGCAGCGACGGCATCTTCCGCGTGTTCTTCAGCGACGCCCAGCTCAATGCCCAGACCCTGCAGGTCAGCGCACGCCTTTCAGCCGGCGGTAAACCTTCCGTACCGGCCACAATCGTGGCCGAAGACAATACCGCCCCGGATGCCCCCACCCAGCTTGCCCTCAACGGCAGCGGCAGTACCCTCACCGGCCAGGGCGAGGTGGGCGCGACCGTGCGCGTGGTCGATGCCCAAGGCACCGAACTGGGCACCGCCATCGTTGGCAGCAACGGCTTGTTCAGCGTCACACTGACACCCCAGCAAGCCAACGGCCAGAACCTCACCGTCACCCAGAGCGACGCGGCGGGCAATAGCTCGCTGGCCGCAACCTTGCAGGCGCCTGACCTGCAAGCGCCTGATGCGCCCGCCGGCCTGAGCCTGAACAGCGCGGCAACCGTCGTCAGCGGCCAGGGTGAGGCCGGCGCCACCGTTACTGTGCGCGATGCCAGTGGCGCAGTACTGGCCACCGGCACTGTCAACCAGAGCGGCGAGTTCCAGGTCACCCTGCCAAGTGCGCAAACCACCGGCAGCGCCCTGCAGGTGACCCTCAGCGATGCCGCTGGCAATATCTCTGGCCCGGCGAGCCTGGCGACACCGGACCGCACGCCACCGGCGGCGGTCGGCAACCCCGTGCTCAGCGCCGATGGCAGGCAGCTATCAGGCAGTGGCGAAGCCGGCGCCACCGTGCAGGTGCGCAACGCCGCCGGCACCGTGGTCGGCACCACGACCGTGGGCGCCGATGGGCGGTTCACGGTTACATTCGATACGCCACAGGCAACTGGCCAGGCGATCGGTGTGAGCCAGCTGGATGCAGCTGGCAACACCTCGCCTGCTGTCACCCTCAGTACACCCGACCTCACCGCACCAGCCCCGCTGACCAATGTGGTGCTCAACAACAACGGCCTGACCCTCACCGGCCTGGGTGAAGCGGGTGCCAGCGTGACGGTACGCGGCCCCGATGGCACCATCATTGGCACCGGCCAGGTGGCCGCCAACGGCAGCTTCACCCTCACCCTGACCAGCGCGCAACTCAACGCCCAGAACTTGAGCGTGACCCAGACCGACGCGGGCAACAACACCTCGCCGCCCGTTGCGGTAACAGCGCCGGACCTCACCCCACCCGCGGCGCCAACCGACCTCGCCCTGGCCAGTAGCGGCGTGCAACTGAGCGGCAGCGCCGAAGCAGGCAGCACCGTTACCGTGCGTGATGCCGCAGGCAATATCCTGGGTACCGCCGTGGCCAGCAGCAATGGCACCTTCCAGGTCACCCTGAGCAGCGCCCAAACCAACGGCCAGACCTTGCAGGTTACGGCCACCGATGCCGCAGGCAACGTGTCGCCTGCCGCGCCTTACACCGCAGCCGATACCACACCACCCACCGCCGTCGCCAACCTGGCCGTCGCTGCCGACGGCGCCAGCCTGACCGGTACCGGCGAAGCCGGCGCCACGGTCACCGTGCGCGCGCCCGACGGCACCTCGCTGGGGACCGCCACGGTCGGCAGCGATGGCCGGTTCACCGTCGCGCTCAGCCCTGCAGCGATAGCCGGCGAAAACCTCAGCGTGACCCAGGCCGATGCCGCGCAGAACACCTCGCCGGCACAGACCGTGACCGCGCCGGGCGACCTGGCACCGGACATTCCGGACAACCTGACGCTCTCAGCCGATGGCCTGGTGGTTACCGGCAATGGATCCCCCGGCAGCACCGTCAGTGTGTATGGCCCTGACGGCGTGCTGTTGGGCACTGCGCCAGTGGGCAATGACGGCAGCTTCACGGTCAACCTCGACAGCGTTCAGGCCAACGGCGAAGTCTTGCTGGTCAGTGCCGTGGGCACCGATGGCAGTGCTTCGTTGCCTGCGACCCTGCAGGCGCCGGACACCACCGCTCCACAAGCGCTGACCAACCTGGTGCTGAGCGCCGATGGCCTGACGCTCACCGGCCGAGGTGAGCCGGGCGCCACGGTGACCGTGCTCGGCGAAGGCGGTGTCGACCTGGGCACCGCTGTGGTCGGTGCCGATGGTAATTTCAGCATTGGCCTGAGTACCGCCCAGATCAATGGCGAGCAGCTCAGTGCACAGCAGACCGACGCCGCGGGCAATGAGTCCGACAGTGTCAGCCTGACTGCGCCCGACCGCGTGGCGCCCGAGGCTGCTGGCAACCTGGCATTCGCCGGCGGCGGCAGCGTGCTCAACGGTACCGGCGAGGCCGGCAGCACCGTCAAAGTGCTGGCTGCCGATGGCAGTACACTGGGCAGCGCAGTGGTCCGCGCCGACGGTACCTTCCAGGTCACGCTCAGCGCGCCACAAGCCAACGGCCAGCAGGTGCAGGTGGTACTGACCGATGCCGCCGGCAACCAGTCCGACCCCAGCCCCATCACCGCAGCCGATACCACCCCTCCAGCCGCCCCCACCGAGCTTGCGATTTCCAGCGACGGGGTTACCCTCACCGGCCGCGGCGAGCCCGGCGCACAGGTGAGTGTGACCAACGCCCAGGGCGACGAAATCGGCACGGCAGTGGTCGATGCCAGCGGTAATTTCACCGTCACGCTCAACCCGGCGCTGGGCAACGCCGAACTGCTCAGCCTCAGCCAGGCCGACGCAGCCGGCAACGTGTCGGCGGTCGCCACCTTGCAAACGCCCGACTTCACGCCGCCGGCCATCCTCACACAGGTGGCGATCAATGCCGATGGCAGCGTGGTCACCGGCCAGGGTGAACCAGGCGCCACCGTCACGGTGACCAATGCCGCAGGCGTAGTGCTCGGTACGACCATTGTGCTCACCGACGGCAGCTTCTCAGTAGAACTGTCGCCCGCCCAGATCAACCAGCAAGTGCTGTCGGTACAGCAGGCCGACCCACCCGGCAACATCAGCGCGCCGGTCACCGTCGATGCCCCCGACCTCACGCCCCCTGCAGCGGCGACCGAATTGCGCTTCAATGCTGCAGGCGATCAGCTAAGCGGCGTCGGCGAAGCGGGCACCACGGTACGCGTGTACCTGGGCACCACTGAAATCGGCACCGCCACCGTGGAGGCCGACGGTACCTTCGTGGTCGATCTGAGCTCGGCGCAGCTCAACGGCCAGACGCTTCAGGTAACCCTGACAGACGACAGCGACAACGTATCGCCCATCAGCTCGGCCACCGCAGCCGACACCACGCCGCCGGCCACGGTGGTCGCGGTGCTCAACGCCAGCGGCACCCAGCTCACCGGTAGCGGCGAAGCAGGGGCGCGCATCACCGTGATGAACGACCGTGGCGACATGGTCGGCCAGGGGGTGATCGACCCTGATGGCACTTTCGTGCTTGACCTCACCACCCCACAGATCGACGGCCAGGTACTGACCGTGGTCGCTCAGGACGCCACCGGCAACCCCAGCGCGCCACTCGAAGTGACCGCCCCGGACCTGGTGCCACCGGGGCAACCCACCGGCCTGGCGCTGGACGCGACGGGCACGCTGCTGACCGGTAGTGCCGAACCCGACAGCATCATCACCGTGCGTGGCCCGGACAACACCATTCTCGGCACCATCCAGGCCAACCAAGACGGCACCTTCAGCGTGACGTTGAGCCCGGCACAGGACAACGGCCAATTGCTGACCGTGGTCGCCCTTGATGAGGCGGGCAACGCTTCGCTGCCAGCCACTTACCAGGCTGGCGACACGTCGCCGCCTGCACCGGTGACCAATCTGGCCATCAATGCCGACTACGACGTGCTGACCGGGCGCGGCGAGCCCAACGCTACAGTGACGGTCAGCCTGGGAGGCGCTGTAATCGGCACCGGCGTGGTCGATGCCAATGGCAACTTCTCCATCGACCTCGCCCCCGCACCTGGCGCAGACGTCACATTGGAAGTGATCCAAAACGACGGTACCAACCCCTCGCCAGTACAGACCTACCTCACCCCGGATGTTCCACCCTCAGCGCCCCCGACCAACGTGGTGCTGGACCCTGACGGCCTGACCCTCACGGGTAACGCCACCAGCGGGGCGTCCATCACTGTCTATGACAGTGAGGGCAATGTGATCGGTACTGGTACAGCGGACGGCAACGGCGACTTCAGTCTGCAGCTCGACAGCGCCCAGTTGAATGGCCAATCGCTGTCGGTCACTGCCGAGGCGGTGGCGGGCACTGAGTCGCAACCCGTGTTCGTGCAGGCGGCCGATACCACGCCGCCGGCCAACCCGGTGGTCACTGCGCTGTCCGCCAATGGCCTGGTGCTGACCGGCACCGGTGAAGCCAATGCCACAGTCACCGTGCGCGATGCCAACGGCAATGTGCTCGGTACCGGCGTGGTCAACGCGGGCGGCGTGTTCAGCATCAACCTGGCCAGCGCGCAGCTCAACGGCCAGGTACTCGGTGTGACGCAGGTCGACGCGGCACAGAATGCCTCGGGCAGCACCAGCTATACCGCGCCGGACACTCAGGCGCCGGCGGCACCGACCAACCTGGCCGTGGGCGGCGCAGGCACCGTGCTGACCGGTGTCGGCGAGCCCGGCGCGACAGTCACCGTCACCGGCCCGGGCGGGCCGCTGGGCAGCGCCGTGGTGCAACCCAATGGCAGCTTCACCGTCAACCTCTCCACCACGCAGAACGACGGGCAGTTGCTCACCGTGCGCCAGTCCGATGCCGCCGGCAACCAGTCCGGCAGCGCCAGCGTCACAGCACCCGACACCACGCCACCCGCGGCGCCAGTGGCCGCCATCAACGCCAACGGCACCACGGTCAGCGGCTCTGGCCAGATCGGCAGCACCGTCACCGTGCGCGACGCGGCAGGCACCGTGCTCGGCACCGCCACAGTCGGCAGCAACGGCCTGTTCGTGGTCAGCCTGGCGGCGGCGCAGATCGACAACCAGGCCCTGACGGTCACCTTGACCGACGCCAGCGGCAACGCTTCGACCGGCACCGCACTGACCGCTCCAGACCTCACCCCGCCAGCGCTGGCCAGCAACCTGGTGATCAGCGCCGACGGCAGCACGCTGACCGGCAGCGGCGAGGCTGGCGCCACGGTCACGGTGCGTAGCGCCAACGGCACCGTCCTGCAAACCGGCACGGTGCAGCCCGACGGCACCTTCTCCGTCACCCTGACACCTGCCCAGGACAACGGCCAGAGCCTGTCGGTGTCGCTCACCGACCCCCGCAACAACGTATCCGGCAACGTCACCATCACCGCGCCGGACGTCGACGCCAATGCACCGGTGATCGCCAGCGACAACCTGGCAACCGCCACCGTCAACTTGGCACCGGTTGTCGCCACGCAGACCTACACCGACAGTTTCACCACCCTGCTGGCGGGCTTCAGCAAGACCTACACCTGGACGGTCGGGGCCGGCACCACGGTTGACCCTACCTTGACGCTGACCACAAGCAGTGCCCTGGCCCTGCTCGACAACACCACCTTCACCTTGCAGGTAAAAAATGCTGCCGGGGCCTGGGTCACGTTAGCGACCGGTAACAGCCAGGGCCTGCTGGACTTGATCCTGTTGCCGTTGGGCCAAGGGGTGCGCGTCGACATCGGCGAGCTGCAAGCCGGTGAGTACCGGCTGACCGTCGGCAGCGGCGGGATCGGCCTGGTGACCAACGTGACCACCACGCTGGACATCGAAACCACCAGCCTGACCCAGTTCACCGGCACCGGTACCCCCACTACCGGCAACGTCATCACCGACCCCGGGGTCGACGGCACCACCGATGCCCGTGGCCCGGACAGCAGTGCCGTGCTGCAAGTGCTCAAGAACGGCAGCTACGTCACCGCCGGCAGCGCCACCGAAGTGCAGGGCCTGTATGGCACCCTGGTGATCCGCGCCGATGGCAGCTACACCTACACGCCCAACGGCACCCCCGCCAGCGTCGGCAAGGTGGACGTGTTCAGCTATCAACTGGTGCACGGCAACGGCCTGACCGATGTCGCCAACCTCTATGTGCGGATCGACAGCCCGCAAGCCACGGAGGTCTGGAGCGACAGCAACCTCAGCGCGCCCGCCACGGTGGTCGATGCCGTCAACGACATCGACAGCACCAACATCAGCCTGGCGAACCGGGTGGACACCGCCAGCGCCACACTGGGCACACTGTCCCTGCCGCTGATCGGCTCGCGGCAAGCGGCCTACACCACCACCGTTGCCGCTGACACCACCGCCAACCTGCAAGTGGTACTCAACTCCGCCAACCTGCTGGGCCTGCTCAACGGCACCACCCTCGGCCTTTACAAACTCAACACGGCTACCGGCCAGTACGTCCTCGTGCAGTCTGTGCCCGGTGGGTCGCTGGTCAGCCTGCTCGGCGGCGGTTCGGCCTACACCTTCCAGAACCAGGGCGCCGGTACCTACGAGATCCGTGTCAGCGCAGGTGGCATTGGCCTGGCCAGCTCGATCACCACCAGCCTCAACACCACCACCACGCACACCAACGAGTTCGTGGTCAGCGGCTACACCCCCGTGACCGGCAACCTGCTGACCGACACCGCCGGGGGCGGTGCCGACAACCTCGGTTCGACGCTGACCGTGCTCAGCGTGCTGGTAGCGGCCAACACTTACGCCATCCCCGGTTACAACGGCGTCAGCGTGGCCGGCACCTACGGTACGCTTCTGGTGAACGCTGACGGCAGCTACACCTATACCCTCAAGGAGGGCCTGACCTCGGCAGTGATCGGCCAACAGGACACCTTCACCTACGAACTGACGCACCCCAACGGCACCACCGATACCGCAACGCTGACCATCAACCTGGACAACGCTGCCGGGTTTACCGCGACCACTTCGCTGCTGGCTGAAAGCGGTGACGAGGGGGCGACCTTGGCTAGTGTGGCCGCGGCCGCATCGACCGAGGTGATCGCCGGCAGCGATGGCAATGACCACCTCGATGGCAGCCAGGGCGGGCACATCAGCCTGCAAGGCGGGGCGGGCGACGACACCCTCGTGGTGGTCGACCAGGCCTTTGCCAGCGTCGACGGCGGCAGTGGTACCGACACCCTGCTGTGGGGCGGCGGCGATGCCAGCATCGACCTGGGCTCCCTGGCTGAGCGTGTCCACGACATCGAAATCATCGACCTCAACGACACCAGCGCAGTGGCCCTGACGCTGAGCCTGGCGGATGTGGTGGCCGTCACCGAAAGCGGCAGCAGCACGCTGCTGATCAAAGGTGACGACAAGGATTCGGTGCACATGACCGATAACTGGAGCCTGACCGGCAGCCAGAGCGCCGACGGCATCGACTATAACCAATACACGGCCCAGGAGGATCCGAGCCACCACCTGTGGGTGCAGAACGGCATCCATGTCGTCTGAGGCCGCAGTAACCCGCCGGGCGCCATGCCCGGCGGCAAGGACGATCAGCAGTAAGGGAATTATGTGAAGCGAAGCAGTCCGCTGTCACCGCTGTTGCCGGGAGCCGTCGCGCTCCTGGCATTGATTTGGAACCCGGTTGCGCAGGCAGCCGATGACATAGACCCCTCGCTACGCACCATCGGCCCGTCACTGCTACGCGATGCCCCCGATGCCATCCCTGCCCGCCCCGCGGCAGGCCAGGCCGCCACCCATGGCGATCGGCTCGGGCTGGCCGAGGCAGTGCTGGCCGCTGCGCAGTGGCACCCCAGCATCGCTGAAGCCGTCGGCAACCTGTACAAGCAAGGCGAAGGCATCAACGTGGCGCGCGCCGGTTACTACCCGCAGGTGTCCGGCGGTATCCGCACCGGCTATGACAGCGGGTATGGCGGCGACCGCAGCAGCCAGGCGCTGAACCTGTCGCTCAAGCAGATGCTCTACGATTTCGGCAAGGTCGACAGCGCCGTCGACGCCGCCAAGGCCGCTGCCGCCCGGGCCCAGGCCAACATCTTGCTGGTCATCGACGACCTGGCCCGCGATACCGCCTACGCCTGGATCGAAACCCGCCGCTACGAGCAGCTGATGGTGATTGCCCGTGAGCAGATCAACGGCGTCAATGCTATTGCCGGCATGGCGCGCCAGCGCAGCGACATGGGCGCCAGCACGCGCTCCGACGTGGTCCAGGCCGAGTCCCGGGTGGAAGGCGCCCGCGCGACCCTCGAGGAATATCAGGCCCAGTACCAGCGCTGGCGCTCTACCCTCGCCGCCCTGCTCGGCCGCGTTTCACCGCCGGCCCTGGCCGAAGAAACGCCCCCCGAACTCGACCAGGCCTGCAAGCGCCCACCACAGGGCGACGACCGCCTGCCTGCAGTGCTCATGGCCCTGGCCCTGCGCGCACAATCCCAAGCCGAACTGGCACAGGCCAAGGCCGAGGCCTACCCGACGCTGTCGCTGCAGCCGCAGGTCAACCACTACCTGGACAACGACTACGACCGCGACAACAACCGCCTCGACCGCACCCAGGCGGGCATTTACCTGAACCTCGAGGTGCCGATCTACCAAGGCGGTGCCATCAGCGCCCGCAGCCGCGCGGCCGGGTATGCCCTGACCGCTGCCGACTCCGCCGAAGACGCTGCACGCCTGCAGGCCCGCCGCGGCCTGGCCGAAGCCATGGCGCAAACCTCGGGGCTGGGCCGCCGGCTGAGTTCGCTCCAGGCGCGCCAGGCCAGCATCAAGGAAGCACGCATGCTCTACGGCCGGCAATACCTGGACCTGGGCACACGGCCGCTGCTCGACCTGCTCAATGCCGAGCAGGAAATCTACCAGTCGCGCTTCGAACTTGCCGGCACCCGTTCCGACCTGCTGCGCCTGGATGTCGACTGCCTGTACAACACCGGCGCCCTGCGCATGGCCTTGGGCCTCGAAGGGCGCAACCTGCAAGGGGTGGAGATCGAGCCATGAACGATACGGTCAACCTGAGCCAAGCCACGCAGCAGCAAAACCCGGAGCCAGCTGTCGTCCATCGGCCGGACCTTGGCCCTTGGCTTGAAGTCATGCTGCAGGTCGCCCACCACTACCGGTTGGATGTATCGCCCCAGCGCATCCGCCTGGCGGCGGTCGAAGATGCCCGGCCGCTGGATGAAATTCTGCGCCACATGGCGCGCCAGGCCGGCCTGTCCCTGCGCTTCGTGCGCTTCGATGCCAAAGCCCTGCGGCAATGGCGTACCCCCCTGGTGCTCGAACTCAACGATGGCCAGCTGGCTGTGGTCGAAGCCGTGACCGAGGACAACCAGCTGGCCGTGGTGTTCGCCGGCGACCAGGGCCTCACCTCGCGCCTGCCCCGCGAAGCGCTCGAAGGGCGCATCAACCGCGTGGCACTGATGCGCCCGGCACGGCCATTGCGCGACGTGCGTACCGACGACTACACCGCCCCGTACGACCGCCATTGGTTCGCCCGCATCGTGCTGCGCGACCTGCGCCCGTACGGGCAGGTGATGGTCGCCTCGCTGGTGGCCAACGTGCTGGCCCTGGCCGGCGTGCTGTTCTCGATGCAGGTGTATGACCGGGTGATCCCCGCCGAATCGCTGCCCACCCTGTACGTGCTGTTCGGCGGTGTGGTGCTGGCGCTGGTGTTCGATTTCAGCATGCGCCTGCTGCGCCTGAAGGTTACCGACCTGCTCGGCAAACGCGCCGACCTGCGCGTCTCGGACCTGGTCTACGGCCATGCCCTGCGCCTGCGCAACTCGGCGCGGCCGAAATCCACCGGCTCGTTCATTTCGCAACTGCGCGAGCTGGAGTCGATCCGCGACCTGATCACCTCCAGCACCGCCACCGCGCTGGCCGACCTGCCGTTCTTCCTGTTGTTCCTGTTCGTGTTCTGGCTGATCGGCGGCGTGCTGGTGTTCATCCCGCTGCTGGCGCTGCTGGCCATGCTCCTGCCTGGTTTGCTGGCGCAGCGCCGGCTGGCACGCCTGGCCAATGCCTCGATGCGCGAATCGTCCCTGCGCAACGCCATGCTGGTGGAAAGCGTTCAGGGCCTGGATGAAATCAAGGCACTGCAGGCCGAAGCGCGCTTCGAACACCAGTGGAACCAGTACAACGCAGCCTGCGCGCACACCAACCTGCATCTGCGCACCCTGACCAACGGCCTGGTGACCTGGACCCAGAACGTGCAAGGCGCGGTGTTTGCCGTGGTCATCGTCATCGGCGCGCCGATGGTGATTGCCGGCGACCTCACCACCGGTAGCCTGGTGGCCGCCTCGATGCTGTCCTCGCGGATGATGGCGCCGCTGGCGCAGCTGACCCATGTGCTGACCCGCTGGCAACAAGCCAAGGTGGCGCTACAGGGCCTGGACAAACTGATGCAGGCGCCGGTCGATCACCCCGAAGGCGAAGCCCGGGTACACCTGCCGGCCATCCGCGGGGAGTACCGGCTGCGCCAGGCCAACTTCCGCTACGACCCCGAGGCACCACCGGTGCTGAACATCGGCCAGCTGGACATCCGGCCGGGCGAACGCATCGCCGTGCTGGGGCGCAATGGCGCCGGCAAGTCGACGCTGCTGCAGGCGCTGGGCGGTGCCATGGACCTGGTGCAAGGCGAGGTCACGCTCGACGGCATTGCCCTGGCCCACCTGGACCCGGCCGACCTGCGCCGGGACGTCGGCTTGCTGGCGCAGTATGCGCGGCTGTTCCACGGCACCCTGCGTGAGAACCTCACCCTCGGCGCCGGCCAGGCCAGTGACCAGGAGCTGGTGGCCGCGCTGGCCGCCACGGGCGCCTTGGAGTTCGTGCGCCGCCTGCCCAAAGGTATGGACCACCTGATTCTGGAAGGCGGCCTGGGCCTGTCCGGCGGGCAGCGTCAGGCATTGGTGCTGGCACGTTTGCTGGTGCGCCAGCCGCAGGTACTGCTGCTGGATGAACCCACCGCCTCGCTGGACGACACGACCGAACGCAAGCTGCTCGATAACCTCGACCGCTTCTGCCAAGGCCGCACTTTGGTGATCGCCACCCACCGGTTGAGTGTGCTGCAACGGGTGGAGCGGATCATCGTGCTCGAAGGCGGGCGCATCGTCATCGACGACAGCCGTGACGCCGCCCTGGCCAAACTGCAAGGAGCGCAGGCATGAGCAACCATGAACTCCCCGCGTCCTACCTCGATGGCCAGGACGATCAGGCCGTGCTGCGCGCCGGCCGCGTGATCACCGTGTGCGCACTGATGCTGGCCGCGTTCCTGGCCTGGGCTGCCTGGTTCGAGGTCACCGAAGTCTCTACCGGCACCGGCAAGGTGATCCCCAGCTCGCGCGAGCAAGTGATCCAGTCGTTCGAAGGCGGCATCGTCGCCGAGATGAACGTGGCCGAAGGCGATCTGGTCGAGCGCGGCCAGGTGCTGGCCCAGCTCGACCCGACCAAGACGGCCTCCAGTGTCGGTGAAAGTGAGGCCAAGTACCGTGCGGCCACCGCCAGCGTTGCCCGCTTGCGCGCCGAGGTCACCGGCAAGCCGCTGGTTTTCCCTGACAGCCTGCGCGACTCGCCGGAGCTGATCGACGCCGAAACCGCGCTGTACCAGACCCGCCGCCGCGGCCTGGAGCAGACCCTGGCGGGTATCGAGGACTCGCTGCGGCTGGTGCGCAGCGAACTGCAGATTACCGAGAACCTCGCCAAGATGGGGGCCTCCAGCCGGGTCGAAGTGATCCGCCTCAACCGCCAGCGCTCGGAACTCGAGCTCAAGGCCAACGAAGCGCGCTCCGATTATCTGGTACGCGCCCGCGAAGAACTGGCCAAGGCCAGCGCCGAAGCCGACAGCCTCTCGGAAGTGATCCGCGGGCGCAGCGATTCGCTGTCACGCCTGACCTTGCGCTCGCCGGTGCGGGGCATCGTCAAGGACATCGAGGTCAACACCCTGGGCGGGGTGGTACAGCCTGGTGGGCAGGTGATGAAGATCGTGCCGATGGACGAACGCTTGCTGATCGAGACACGCATCGCCCCCCGCGACATCGCCTTCATCCACCCCGACCAGGCGGCCAAGGTGAAGATAAGTGCCTATGACTATTCGGTATATGGTGGGTTGGAAGGCAAGGTGGTGGGCATCTCGCCGGACACCCTGCAGGATGAGGTGAAACCGGAAATCTATTACTACCGGGTGTTCATCCGTACCGAGCAGGACAGCCTGCAGAACAAGGCCGGCAAGCGCTTTTCGATCGTGCCGGGGATGATTGCCACGGTGGATATCCGCACCGGTGAGAAAACCATTCTCGATTACCTGATCAAGCCGCTGAACCGGGCCAAGGAAGCCTTGCGCGAGCGCTAGGGGCCGCTGCGCGGCCATCGCCGGCAAGCCGGCTCCCACCGGGACCGTGTCAGCTTCCAAGTCTTGGGTAAGGCAGCTCCGAACTGTCCCCAGGAAGTTGGACACCAACCCAATGTATTGTGGAGGTCCACTTTGTGGGAGCCGGCTTGCCGGCGATAGGGCCAGTGAAGGCTACCGCCAAGTTAAAGCCTGGCCCGAACAGGCCGATAACCGGTTATCCCCTGTCTTCCATGAAGGTCACCATGGCCACGCAAAATGCCCGCGCGGACGCGTTGTCCCTGCTGCTGTTCACCCTGCGCAGCGGCAAGCTGATGGCAATCAACCTGCTCAAGGTCAGCGAGATCATCCCTTGCCCGTCGCTGACCAAGTTGCCCGAATCGCACCCCCACGTGAAAGGCGTGGCGACCCTGCGCGGCAACCCGCTGTCGGTGATCGACCTGTCGCGGGCCATCGGTGAACGCCCACTGGCCGACCCCGACGGTGGCTGCCTGATCGTCACCGAGATCAGCCGCTCGCGCCAGGGCCTGCATGTGCAGGCAGTGAGCCGCATCGTCCACTGCCTGAGCACCGACATCAAACCGCCGCCCTTTGGCTCGGGCAACCGCTCGTTCATCACCGGCGTGACCCGCGTCGACAACACCTTGGTGCAGGTGCTGGACATCGAAAAGGTGATCCACGCCATCGCCCCGCCGGAGCCGGAGCCTGCTCCGGGCAAACTGAACGAAGAAGACGCCAGCCTGCTGGCCGCCGCCAACATTCTGGTGGTGGACGACAGCCAAGTGGCGCTGCAGCAGTCGGTGCACACCCTGCGTAACCTGGGCATCGACTGCCACACAGCCCGCAGTGCCAAGGATGCGATCAACGTGCTGCTGGAGCTGCAAGGTACTGCGCAGGAGATAAACATCATCGTGTCCGACATCGAGATGTCGGAGATGGACGGCTATGCCTTCACCCGCACGCTGCGCGAAACACCGGACTTCCAGCACCTTTACGTGCTGCTGCACACCTCGCTGGACAGCGCGATGAGTGCCGAGAAGGCCAGGCTGGCCGGGGCCAATGCCATCCTCACCAAGTTCTCCTCCCCGGAGCTGACCGATTGCCTGGTGGTGGCGGCGCGCACGGTAGTGTTTGCCGAACGATGAAGGCCGTGCTGTCATATCCAGCGACAAACTCCCTGGCCTGTTGCCAGGGATGAGTCGGTCATACTTCGCCACCCTCGAACGTTTCACGGTATAGCGTATGAAGTTTTTCAGCTCTCTCCTGATCGCCTGCGCCGTTTTCAGCGGTGTTGCCCAGGCCTCCAGCAGCCAGGCCTGGAACGAACAACGCCAGCAGATGCTCAAGGCCTGCCTGGCTGCCAGCCAGTTCAAGGATGCCCACGCCCGCGGCAAACCTGCGGAGTTCGATGACCAGGTGGGCTTCAGCGCCCTGGTCATCGAAGGGGTGTATCCACAAAAGCACATGCAGCGACGCACCGGCTCCGAGCTGTGCCTGTACGACCGCCAGCAGCAGCGGGCCTTCGTCAGCGAATGGAACCTGGGCGCCAAGTGAACGACTCTTTGCGTTTTGCCTGTACCGGCTGTGGCAAGTGCTGCACCGGCCACCATGTGCCACTGACCTTGGCCGAGGCGCGCCAGTGGGCGGCCTCCGGCGGCCAGGTGGTGGTGCTGATCGAAGCCTTTGTGGAGGACGGCCCAGGGATGCCGGCAGACCAGCGTGAGCATGTGCTGCGCCGCTCGCACCCGGTGCCTTGTGGCGACAGCGAGGTGCGGGTTTCGGTGACCTTTGCCGCGTTCAACCCTGGGCGCTGCCGCAACCTGGACGAAAACGACCTGTGCACCATCTACGAGAGCCGGCCGCTGGTTTGCCGCATCTACCCGGTGGAAATCAACCCGCACATTCCACTTCGGCCAGAGAACAAGGACTGCCCGCCCGAGGCTTGGGAGCAAGGGCCTGAGCTGATTCATGGTTCATTGCCGGTGGACCCGGCGCTGCAGGCACTGGTGCAGGCGTCCCGGCAGGCAGATCGCGATGACATCGCGGCCAAGGTTGCCGTGTGCCAGGCCTTGGGCATGACCATCAGCGCGCTCAAGGGCAATGGCTTCACGGCCTACCTTCCAGATATGGGGGCCTTGGCTGCAGCGCTGGCGGATATACCGGCACCGCACGGTGCGCCGTGGGCCTTGCACGTCCAGGACGCAGCCCTGCTGGCCAGCCTGCAGGCGCAGGGTTTGCAGGCCGGCGACACGCCTTCGCAGTACTACGCCTTCATCGGCTTCTGACAAGCCTGCGCTTTAGCTGTGCAAGCAACCGTCCTGCCCAATTTCTAGAGGCCAGCGCAATCCAAGTGGGCCGGGCTTGCCGGCGATGGGCCGCAAAGCGGCCCCAAGTGCTCGCTGGTCCCGTCGAGCGCTCGGGCTATTACAGCTCTGCTAGGGGGCTGCTGCGCAGCCCATCGCCGGCAAGCCGGCTCCCACCACGACCGCGCAGTTCCTTAGACCTGCGCTGTGCCTGTGGCAGTAACTGTCTTGCCCAATCTCTAAAAGCCGGCGCAATCCAAGTGGGAACCGGGCTTGCCGGCGATGGGCCGCAAAGCGGCCCCAAGTGCTCGCTGGTCCAGTCGAGCGCTCGGGCTATTACAGCTCTGCTAGGGGGCTGCTGCGCAGCCCATCGCCGGCAAGCCGGCTCCCACCACAACCGCGCAGTTCTTTAGACCTGCGCTGTGCCTGTGGCAGTAACTGTCTTGCCCAATCTCTAAAAGCCGGCGCAATCCAAGTGGGAGCCGGGCTTGCCGGCGATGGGCCGCAAAGCGGCCCCAAGTGCTCGCTGGTCCCGTCGAGCGCTCGGGCTATTACAGCTCTGCTAGGGGGCTGCTGCGCAGCCCATCGCCGGCAAGCTGGCTCCCACCACGACCGCGCAGTTCCTTAGACCTGCGCTGTGCCTGTGGCAGTAACTGTCTTGCCCAATTTCTAGAGGCCAGCGCAATCCAAGTGGGAGCCGGGCTTGCCGGCGATGGGCCGCAAAGCGGCGCCACAACCGCTTAGGCGCTGCGGTTCATGCCCATTTCCATGTCGTTGATCAGGGCTTTGGCCATGGCACTGAGAATGCGTGCCGCACTGCCAGCGATCATGTTGCCCTCCATCTCGGCTTCCTCGCTCAAATGCCGGATACAACCGAGCAAGACCGACAGCTCATCGAACGCATGATTGAGCGGTATGCCCGGCTGGATGGCGTACAAGCCGAGGAATGTTTCCTTACCGGCTGTGCTGCGCAGTCTCAGTTCATCACTCACGGTTGATCTCCTGCATCGCCATATGGGCGACAAGGACACGCAGCAGTTCAGTGAGGATGCCGAGGTTTTCCAGCAGCGCGTAGCGATGGTCTTCGGCTTCGGTGTCGAGGTAGAGCTGGCTGGTTTTGCAGAAGCAGTCCATCAGCGTGGCAGCGTGAGCCTTGGCGTCCTCGGCGGAGAGGCCGGCGATTATTGTGATGTAAGGGATAGGGAATGAGGTCGGTGGATCGGGAACGATCTTCTTCATGACTAAATCTCTTAGGGATTTACCTGAATAGCGACCACCTTCTCTTTCTCACGGATAGGGTGGCAGCCGTACGCGAGGTGAGAAAACCGCTCCCCATCTGCGGCCAGACCGAAGTCTCACGCGCACGGCCGCCATGACATGAAGCCATGACGAGGGGAAGACCGCAGCTTCTCACAGCCGCTCGCCGTTGTGGCGAACCGCGAAGTTATCGCTGAAGCATTTCCCCGACTATCAGACGCCATCCGACAGAGCGCGTAGGATAATTCCTCATGGCCGCACTCTTGAAGCATCTGGTTTCAGATTCAGAATCTTCTTACGCGCTAAGGACTGCCAGCTAAGCCGCCCAACCTGTCAGCGCTGTCAGCCAGCTGTCACGCTGCCGACCCGGTCACAGCGCTATAAGCTTCAATACAACCTCCCTCTTGGCCAAGGTGCCCGCGCCGATGCGACGTCCTACCTGCCCTCTCCTGCTGGCTACCACCGCCCTGCTCGCCCTCGCAGCCTTGGGCATCTGGTATGGCCAGCGCCAGGAGGCGCCGGTTGCGCGCGCGCAAAGCGCCATCCCGGTGCGCGTGGTCAGCGTTGCCCAGCAGGACGTGCCGCGCTACGCCAGCGCCATCGGCTCAGTGCTGTCGCTGCACAGCGTCGAAGTAAAACCGCAGGTCGAAGGGGTGCTGACCCGGGTACTTGTCAAAGAGGGCCAGTGGGTAAAGCAAGGCGACCTGCTGGCAACCCTTGACGACCGCAGCATCCGCGCCAGCCTGGACCAGGCCCGCGCTCAGCTCGGCCAGAGCCAGGCGCAAATCCAGGTCGCCGGTGTAGACCTCAAGCGTTACCGCCTGCTCAGCAGCGATGACGGCGTGTCCAAGCAGACCCTCGACCAGCAACAGGCGCTGGTCAACCAGCTGCAGGCCACCGTAAAAGGCAACCAGGCCGCCATCGCCAATGCCGAAGTGCAACTCTCCTACACGCAGATTCGCTCCCCCGTCACCGGACGCGTTGGCATCCGCAACATCGACCCCGGCAACCTGGTGCGCGCCAGCGATACGCAGGGCCTGTTCAGCGTGACCCAAATCGACCCCATCGCGGTCGAGTTCTCCTTGCCGCAACAGATGCTGCCAACCCTGCAAGGCCTGCTCAAGGCGTCGGCCCCTGCATTGGTGCAGGCCTACATGGACGCCGATGGCGAACGCACCCTGCTGGGTGAGGGCCACCTGGCCTTGATCGACAACCAGATTTCAGCCAACACCGGGACGGTGCGGGTCAAGGCTGAATTCGACAACAAGGACGGCCGGCTGTGGCCAGGGCAACTGGTGACCATCCGTTTACGCACCGCGGTGCAGGAGAACGCCCTGGTGGTGCCACCGCCGGTGGTGCAGCGCGGCGCCGATGGCCACTTCGTCTACCGCCTGGACGGTGACAAGGTCACCAGTGTGCCAGTCAAAGTGCTGTACCAGGACAGCGTGCTGAACATCATTGCCGGGGTCAAACCGGGCGAGCGTCTGGTGCTCGATGGCCAGTCGCGGCTCAAGCCCGGCTCGCGCGTGGAGGTCGCCCCGGACGCACCGCCACCGTCGGAAATGGCCGACGGCCGGGGCCAGCCATGAATAGCCGCAACAGCGTATCGGCCTGGTGCATCGACCACCCCATCGCCACATTGCTGTTGACCTTCGCCCTTGTACTGCTCGGCGCCATCGCCTTTCCACGGCTGCCCGTGGCGCCCTTGCCGGAAGCCGACTTCCCGACCATACAAGTCACCGCCCAGTTGCCTGGGGCCAGCCCGGAAACCATGGCCTCTTCGGTGGCCACGCCGCTGGAGGTGCAGTTCAGCGCCATCCCCGGCATGACCCAGATGACCAGCAGCAGCGCACTGGGCTCCACCACCCTGATCCTGCAGTTCACCCTGGACAAGAACATCGACACTGCCGCCCAGGAAGTCCAGGCGGCCATCAACACGGCTACCGCGCGCCTGCCCCAGGACCTGCCCAACCCACCGACCTGGCGCAAGGTCAACCCAGCCGACAGCCCGGTGCTGGTACTCACCGTCAGCTCCGCGCAGATGCCTGGCAATGACCTCAGCGACTATGCCGAGACGTTGCTGGCACGCCAGCTGAGCCAGATCGAAGGCGTCGGCCTGATCAACATCACCGGCCAGTTGCGCCCGGCCATCCGTGTGCAGGCGCAGCCGGAAAAGCTCGCTGCCATGGGCCTTACGCTCGCCGACCTGCGCCAGGCCATCCAGCAGACCAGCCTGAACCTGGCAAAGGGCGCCCTGTATGGCGAGCACAGCGTGTCGACCATCGCCGCCAACGACCAGCTGTTCCACCCCGAGGACTACGCCAGGCTGATCGTCTCTTACCGCGACGGCGCCCCCGTGCACCTGCAGGACGTGGCCAAGGTGATCGACGGTGCCGAAAACGCCTACGTCAAAGCCTGGTCCGGCAACCAGCCGGGGCTGAACCTTGTGGTGTTCCGCCAGCCTGGCGCCAACATCGTCGAAACCGTGGACCGCGTGCTCGGCGCCTTGCCCAAGCTGCAGGAGATGCTGCCGGCCTCGGTCGAGGTGTCGGTGCTGCAGGACCGTACCCAGACCATCCGCGCGTCGCTGCATGAGGTGGAACTGACGCTGATGATCGCCGTGGCCCTGGTGATCGGGGTGATGGCGCTGTTCCTGCGCCAATGGTCGGCCACCCTGGTTGTCTCCAGTGTGCTGGCCGTGTCGTTGATCGCCACGTGCGCACTGATGTACGTGTTCGGTTTCAGCCTGAATAACCTGACCTTGGTGGCCATCGTCATTGCTGTCGGCTTCGTGGTGGACGACGCCATCGTCGTGGTGGAAAACATCCACCGCCATCTGGAAGCCGGCGAAGACAGCCGCACGGCAGCGCTCAAAGGGGCAGGCGAGATCGGCTTCACCGTGGTGTCGATCAGCTTCTCGCTGGTTGCCGCGTTCATTCCGCTGCTGTTCATGGGCGGGGTAGTTGGCCGGCTGTTCAAGGAGTTCGCCCTGACCGCCACCGCTACCATCCTGATTTCGGTGGTCGTGTCGCTGACCCTGGCACCGACCCTGTGCGCCTTGTTAATGCGTCGCCCGCCCTCGGCACATCAAGGTGGCTTCGGCGAGCGGCTGGTGAAGTGGTACGAAAAGGGCCTGGACCGGGCCCTGGCCCACCAGCGCCTGACCCTCGGCGTGTTCGGCCTGACCCTGGCCCTGGCTGTGGTGGGTTACGTGGCCATCCCCAAGGGCTTTTTCCCCCTGCAGGACACCGGTTTCATTCTTGGCACCACTGAAGCGGCGGCGGATGTGTCATACCCGTCGATGATCGACAAGCACCTGGCACTGGCGAAAATCATCGAAACCGACCCCGCCGTGAGGGCCTTCTCCCATTCGGTGGGCGTTACCGGGAGCAACCAGACCATCGCCAACGGCCGTTTCTGGATCGCCCTCAAGCCCCGCGGCGAGCGCGATGTTTCGGCCAGCGAGCTGATCGACCGGCTGCGCCCAAAGCTTGCGCAGGTGCCTGGCGTGGTGCTGTACATGCGTGCCGGCCAGGACATCAACCTCAGCTCCGGCCCGTCACGCACCCAATACCAGTACGTGCTCAAGAGCAACGACGGCGTCGCCCTCAACCTGTGGACCCAACGCCTGACCGAGCGCCTGCGCGAAAACCCGGCGTTGCGTGACCTGTCCAACGACCTGCAACTGGGCGCCAGCGTTACCCGCATCGACATCGACCGCCAGGCGGCGGCCCGTTTCGGCCTGACCACCACCGACGTCGACCAGGCGCTGTACGACGCCTTTGGCCAGCGACAGATCAGCGAATTCCAGACCGAGACCAACCAGTACAAGGTGATCCTGGAACTGGACGCACAACAGCGCGGCAAGGCCGAAAGCCTGAATTTCTTCTACCTGCGCTCGCCGCTGACCAACGAAATGGTGCCGCTGTCAGCCTTGGCGCATGTCGCCGCGCCCAGCACCGGGCCGCTGTCGATCAGCCATGACGGTCTGTTCCCGGCCGCCAACCTGTCGTTCAACCTGGCCCCCGGCGTGGCCTTGGGCGATGCGGTGGCGATCCTGGAGCGCACCCAGCGCGAGCTGGGCATGCCCGATTCGATCAGCGGCAACTTCCAGGGCGCGGCGCAGGCGTTCCAAAGTTCGCTGTCGAGCCAGCCGTGGCTGATCCTCGCCGCACTGGTGGCGGTGTACATCATCCTTGGCGTGCTCTACGAGAGCCTGGTGCACCCGCTGACCATCATCTCGACCCTGCCGTCGGCGGGCCTGGGCGCGTTGATACTGCTGTGGGCGATGGGCCAGGACTTCAGCATCATGGGCCTGATCGGGGTGGTGCTGCTGATCGGCATCGTCAAGAAGAACGGCATCCTGCTCATCGATTTTGCCCTGGAAGCTCAGCGCCAGCGTGGCCTGACGCCGGAGCAGGCCATCCACCAGGCATGCCTGACGCGCTTTCGGCCCATCATCATGACCACCCTGGCCGCCCTGCTCGGCGCGCTGCCGCTGATGTTCGGCTTTGGCGCCGGTGCCGAGCTGCGCCAGCCGCTGGGTATCGCTGTGGTCGGCGGCCTGCTGGTCAGCCAGGCCCTGACGCTGTTCACCACCCCGGTCATATACTTGGCGCTGGAGCGCCTGTTCCATCGCCCCAAGGCCGCCAGCGCGGTCGCGCCGAGTACCCACTGAGACAAGACCATGCGTGTGCTGATCATCGAAGACGAAGAGAAAACCGCGGACTACCTGCATCGCGGCCTGAGCGAGCAAGGCTTCACTGTCGACCTCGCGCGGGACGGCATCGATGGCCTGCACCTGGCGCTTGAAGGTGACTATGCGGTGATCGTACTCGATGTGATGCTGCCGGGCCTGGATGGCTATGGCGTGCTGCGTGCCTTGCGTGCACGCAAGCAGACGCCGGTGATCATGCTCACCGCACGCGAGCGCGTCGAGGACCGCATCCACGGCCTGCGCGAGGGCGCCGACGATTACCTGGGCAAGCCGTTCTCCTTCCTTGAACTGGTCGCCCGTCTGCAGGCCCTGACCCGTCGCAGCAGCAGCCATGAACCGCTGCAGGTGCAGGTCGGCGACCTGTGGATCGACCTGATGGCGCGCAAGGCCAGCCGTGCCGGCCAACGCCTGGACCTGACCGCCAAGGAATTCTCGCTGCTCAGCGTGCTGGCCAGGCGTCAGGGCGAAATCCTCTCCAAGACCGCCATCGCCGAACTGGTCTGGGACATCAATTTCGACAGCGACGCCAATGTCGTCGAAGTGGCCATCAAGCGCCTGCGCGCCAAGCTCGACGGGCCATTTGACAACAAGCTGCTGCATACCATTCGAGGCATGGGCTATGTCCTGGAAAACCGTGCCGGTTAACTCCCTCGCATTGCGCTTGTCGGCGCTGTTCATTCTGGTGGCGATGGGCGTGTTTCTGGTTATCGGCTCGGCCCTTTACCGCCAGGTCGACCATAGCCTGGACATGCTCCCAGCGGCCGAGCTGGACGCCCGCTTCAGCGTGCTCGAATCCACCCTCAATCGCTACGGTACCCGCGAGCACTGGGCCAAGATCAGTAACAAGCTCAACCTGCTGAGCGAGGAAGACAAACGTATCCGCTTCTGGGTGGTCGGCAGCGACCCCGCGTTCGAATATGGCCAGCCCAGCGAACAGGTCCGCGCATTCGCCCAAGGCCCTGAAGGGATGCGCGACCTGCGCCTGCCTGACAGGCCTTACCCTTACAAGGTGCTGGTCAGCGAGTTGCCGGCCCTGGCAGGCCGCCCGCCCCTGCGGTTTCTGATCGCCATCGATACCGAGACCTTCTGGCAGGCCCAACACAGCCTGCTGGTGGCCATCATCGGGCTGGCGGTGCTCGGCGTGCTGCTGGCCTCGCTACTGGGCTACTGGGTAGCACGCATCGGCCTGCGCCCGCTGCTGGCGCTGTCCAACGAGGCCCAGGCCTTGGCCCCCCCGCGCCTGGATGGCCGCTTGCAAACCGTCAACCTGGCCCCGGAACTGGCGCAATTCGCCGGCGCATTCAATGCCGCGCTCGACCGGGTCAGCCAGGCCTATTCGCAGCTGGAAGCGTTCAACGCCGACGTTGCCCACGAACTGCGCTCGCCGCTGACCAACCTGATCGGCCAGACCCAGGTCGCCCTCACCCGGGGGCGCAGCGCCGAACACTACTTCGAGGTGCTGCAATCGAACCTGGAAGAGCTCGAACGCTTGCGCAACATCATCAACGACATGCTGTTCCTGGCCAGCGCCGACCAGGGCAGCAAAGCCACCGCCCTGACCGAGGTATCGCTGGCCGAAGAAGTGGCCACCACCCTCGATTACCTCGACTACATCCTCGAAGACGCCCAGGTCAGCGTCACCGTCAGCGGCGATGCCCAGGCCCCCATCGAAAAAGCCCACTTGCGCCGGGCATTGATCAACCTGCTGAACAACGCCGTGCAGCACACCGCGCCGCATCAGGTGATCGGCGTGCATATCGATGCCGGGCTGGAGCAGGTCAGCATTGCCGTGAGCAACCCCGGGCCGGCTATCGACGATGATCACCTGCCACTGCTGTTCGAGCGGTTCTATCGGGTGGATGCGGCACGCAGCAACAGTGGCGGGGGCAACCATGGGTTGGGGTTGGCCATCGTCAAGGCGATTGCCTTGATGCATGGGGGCGAAGTTTTCGTGCGCAGCGAGGCAGGTGCCAACACCTTCGGCATTCGCCTGCCAAACGCTCAACTGCAGGGTTTTGCGCCGAAGGGGTGACGGGTTTTGCAGGGATAGTTACCTTTTGCGCAACAGTGCTTATCGCGCCAGGCGCTGTTTCCAAGGCCATCAAGCGACTAACTTTAGCCCTGTCTCCATTAGCACTTGCAGCGCAAGAAGGTAGTTTCAACATGTCCAACAGTATGGGTATTGCCAGCGTTTTCGTTCTGTCTTCCCTGTTGTTGTCGCCCCTGGCCATGGCCGAAGAATCCCCGGCTTTCGTCGCCCGTAATGCAGAGCTGGCCGCTGTGCACCAGCAAGCCCAAGGGGCTGTCGCGCACAAGGTCGACGCAGGCAAAGATGCAGAACAGACAGCCTCCCGAGTCCATAGCGACGCCAATGCCGAAGGCTGATCGCGCACCACTACCGCTCCCGTTTCCCCCCGGCTACACCATGGGCACCCCCGGCGCCGATATGTTAGCCTTTTAAAGCCGCTGCCGATCAGCGGCTTTTTTTATGTGCGTTGACGATCAGCCCGGCCGTTATTTCTCTAACAAGAAAGTTGCACATTCAAAAATAAAAACTGCCCCACCGTCAGACCAAAGGAGCTAGTACCGGTGCCTTCCGCGTTTCGTTTTACCCCGTTGTTCATTGCATTGACTGCAACGATTCCCTTCGCCGCCCAGGCAGATGAAGACAAGGCTGATGGCTTCATCGAAGGTTCGTCATTCAACCTGCATTTTCGCAATGCCTACTTCAACCGCGACAACCACAACCGCGGCGTGCGCGACACCCGCGAGTGGGGCCAGGGCGCGGTTGCCCGCTTCGAATCGGGCTACACGCCCGGCGTAGTCGGCTTTGGCCTCGATGCGCACGCTATGCTGGGCCTTAAGCTCGATGGCGGTGGCGGCCATGCCGGCACCAGCATCCTGCCCAAGCACGTGAAGGACAACGGTGAACTGGGCGCTGCCCCCCACGCGTTCTCCACCGCAGGCGCGGCGGTCAAGCTCAAGGCCTTCGACACAGAACTCAAAGCCGGTGACCTGTTCCTGACCAACCCGGTGATCGCCGGTGGCGAAACCCGCATGCTGCCGCAAACCTTCCGTGGCGTCAGCCTGACCAACACCAGCGTCGACGGCCTGCTGCTCGAAGGCGGCCAGGTCAGTTTCACCAAGCCGTACAACCAGAGCGGCCACCGCCGCATCGACACTTACTACGGTTTGCTGGATGAGCAGGACAAAAGCAAGCATCTGAACTGGGCGGGCGCGTCGTGGAGCGGCACCGAGAACATCACGGCCAACCTTTATGCCGCCGAGCTGAAGGACATCTGGAACCAGTACTACGCTGATTTCGACTACATCTATGTGGTCAACGACCTGGTCAGCCTCAACCCGGGCGTGCACTTCTACCACACCCAGGACACCGGCCAGGCGCTGCTGGGCAAGATCGACAACAACACCTACAGCGTGCACTTCACCGTCAACGCCGGCTACCACAGCGTCACTGCTGCCTACCAGCGGGTCAATGGCGACACGCCGTTCGACTACATCAACCTGGGCGATAGTGTGTACCTGGACAACTCGCGCATGTACTCGGACTTCAACGCGCCCAACGAGCGTTCGTGGAAGCTGCAGTACGGTTATGATTTCACCGGCCTTGGCATGCCTGGCCTGACCACTAGCGTGTCGTACTCGCGCGGCGAGGCGGACCTGTCCAAGGCTGACCAGAACAACACCCACTACGACTACTACCGCGCCGACGGCAAGAACGCCCAGCACTGGGAACGTGACCTGGATGTGAAGTACGTGTTCCAGGAAGGCGACTTCAAGGACCTGTCGGTACTGGTGCGCTACGCCGTACATCGCGGCGGCCAGGGCTATGCGTCGATCGACAGCAACAGCGATAACGACGAACTGCGGGTGATCGTCGATTATCCGTTGAACGTGTTCTGACCTGAGGCCGGCGATAGCCTGGGGCCGCTTCGCGACCCATCGCCGGCAAGCCGGCTCCCACCGGGACCGCGCCAGCTTTTAGACGTTGAGCATCACAGTTCCTGCCACAGGACGGGCGTCTACTTCTGGAAATTGGCGAAGCGCAGACCTGAAGAGCTGCGCGGTCGCGGTGGGAGCCGGCTTGCCGGCGATGGGCTGCGCAGCAGCCCCCTGCTCGATTCCGTCGGACAAATCTTGTCCGACAATCACCACTTCCCTAGAATATCGCCCGCCGCAACCGGCCCTGCCTCAGCAGTAGCGCGAATGCCCACTCGATTACCGCGTCTCGCCCTCTACAGGTCGCACCCCGAACTGATCCTCAATCTGGGCAGTTGCATCGCCGTGCTCGCCATCGTGGGCATCGTCGGTTACCTGCTGGGGCGTGAGCGTGAGAGTGTCGAACAATCGGCCGTGCGCTCCTCCAGCAATATCGTCCAACTGATCGAAAGCGACATTCTGCGCAACGTCGAACTTTATGACCAATCCCTGCGCGGGCTGATCTGGGCCGTGCAGCACCCCGAACTGCTGCAGGTCACGCCCAGCCTGCGCCAGCAGATCCTTTTCAACCAGACCTTCGCGGCCCCGGTGCGCGGCGATATTCTGTGGCTCGATGCCAATGGCGACGTCGTGGCCGACTCCACCAGCGTGACCCCGCGCCAAGCCAATTTCGCCGATACCTTCGACTTCCGGGCCCATCGCCGCGACCCTGACCTGGGGTTGTTGATCAGCCCGCCATTCAAGGCGCGGCTCGGCGACCTTGACTGGTGCATCAGTTTCAGCCGGCGCATCCCCGCAGCCGATGGCAGCTTTGCCGGGCTGGCCGCCGGCGCCCTGCGCCTCTCCTATTTCAACGAACTGTTCCAGCGCCTTGATATCGGCCATGAAAGCAGCATCAACCTGCTCAACGTCGATGGCCAACTGCTCGCCCGCCAGCCACAACGCGACCAAGACCCGTTGATCGGCACCAGCTTCGCCGACCGGCCCAACTTCAAGCGCATCCTCGGCGAGCGCAGCGGCAGCTTTACAGCCCGCTCCAGTTTCTATGGCACCCAGCGCATGTACACCTTCGCCCGGGTCTCCGACCTGCCGTTGATCGTACTGGTGGTGCACTCAAGCGATGAGGTGTTCCAGTCATGGCGCCGCACGGCGTTGGTGGTCAGTATCGCCACCGGCGTGCTGTGCATCGGTATTCTCTGGCTTACCCTGCTGCTGGGTCGCGAATTGCGCCGCAGGCATGAGGCTGAACAGGGCCTGGCCACATTGGCGGCAACCGATAGCCTGACCGGCCTGGCCAACCGCCGCCGTCTGGATCAGGTGCTGCGCCAGGAATGGGCGCGCGCCCAGCGCAACCGTAAACCGTTGGCCGTGCTGATGGTGGATGTGGATCACTTCAAGGCATTCAACCAGCGCCACGGGCACGCCGGGGGCGATCATGCGTTACGAGAAGTGGCCAAGACGATCGAACAGTGCATACGACGCCCGGCAGACTTGGCGGCGCGATACGGGGGGGAGGAATTTCAAGTGGTTTTGCCGGAAACCGAACTGTCCGGTGCCCGTCTGCTGGCGGAGAGGATCCGTACCCATGTCGAGGCACTGGCACCTTTTGCCGATGATGCACACGCGGTGACGGTGAGCATCGGCATCAGCGTCCACACCCCCGGCACCCAGCAAGATCTGGCGACCATGCTGGGTGCCGCGGATGAGGCGCTCTACCGGGCCAAAGCCAAGGGCCGAAACCGGGTAGAGGGCCCTGAGGATTAGGAGCGGGCGCGTGCGGCGTTGCGCAGTGCCTTCACCTGGTCATGGTTACGCTGTACGCCCTGCAGTTGCTTTTCAACGAGCATATAGCTCTGGTCGGTGGCAGAACGGCCCAGCTTGACCAGTTTCTCACGGGCTTCCTTGTAGGCTTTGAGGGCATGGTCTTCGCCGCGTTCTACTTCGTTGAGCACGGCCTCGTCATCCTTACCGGTAACCATCGACTTCAGGTTCACCCAGCCGCGGTGCAGGTCGCCGCTGATGCTGGTGGAGGTTTCCGGGTCGCCGCCCAGGCGACGCACTTCACTCTGCAGTTCGCTTGCTGCATTGCCGCACTCGCCAGCGCGTTGGGCGAAGAAGGATTTCAGCTCCGGGTTTTTCACATCCTCAGCCGAAGTTCTGAAGCCTTTCTCGCCGTCCTTGCTGTACTCGATCAGGTCGTTAAGCACGTTGATTACGTCTTTGTTGAGGTCGCTCATGGCTGTAACTCCTTGGCAGGTAATAGTCATGTAAACAGGAGCAGCCTTCGTGCCAAACCGACCATTAAATAAAAATTCTTAAAAAACAATAAGTTGCTTGAAGAGTGGAAACCATGGAAAACGGCGTTATGCATGATTGCCGCTTGGGTGCTCGTGCAGATTGCAGTATGGTCGGCGCACGTCTACTGCCAGGTCTTACCGATGAAACCGGAAACCCTCGAACTGCTGGTAATCCGCACCATGCCCTTTGGCAAATACCAAGGCCGGATCATCGCCGACTTGCCGGGTGACTACCTGGCATGGTTTGCGCGCAAGGGGTTTCCGGCGGGTGAGCTGGGCGGGTTGCTGGCGTTGATGCACGAGGTCGATCACAACGGCCTGGGGGATCTGCTGGTGCCGCTGCGGCAAAAGCACCGGCGCTGAGCCTGTTGCGGACCCAGATGCGCGTGGGTCCCGTTGAGCTATATCTGCGCTATGGGGGCTGCTGCGCAGCCCATCGCCGGCAAGCCGGCTCCCACCCCGACCGCGCAGCGCTTCAGACCTGCGTTGTACCTGTGCAAGCAACTGTCTTGCTCAACGTCTAAAAGCTGGCGCGATTGGACTGCCCCCAAGAAGGTGGCCACCGATCCAACCCTTGCCCTCGGGAGGCCTGGTGAACCTAGGGGGCCGGCGTGCCAGCGCTGAGGCCAGTGATGGTCGAACCACCTAGCCCTTGGCCGGCGCCACGACCATTTCCACCCGCTCGCTCTTTTTAATCAGCGCATACACCACCGCTGTCAGCAGGCTACCCGCGACGATGGCCAGCAGGTACAGCAGCGCATGGTTGATCGCGTTGGGAATCAGCAGCACGAACAGCCCGCCATGGGGCGCCATCAGCTTGCAACCGAAGTACATCGACAGTGCGCCGGTCAACGCGCCGCCGGCAATACTTGCCGGGATGACCCGCAGCGGGTCTTTGGCAGCGAAAGGGATGGCGCCTTCGGAAATGAAGCACAAACCCAGCACCAGAGCGGCCTTGCCGGCCTCGCGCTCGGTTTGGGCGAACTTGCGCCGGGCCAGGAACGTGGCGATACCGAGGCCGATCGGCGGCACCATGCCCGCCGCCATGGTCGCCGCCATCGGCGCGTAGCTCGAGGATGCCAGCAGCCCTACCGAAAAGGCATAGGCCGCTTTGTTGATCGGCCCGCCCAGGTCGATGCACATCATCCCGCCAAGCAGCAGCCCCAGGAGGATGGCGTTGGTGGTGCCCATGCTGTCGAGAAACTGCGTCAGGCCTTCGAGCATGGCAGCCACCGGCTGGCCGACCACATAGATCATCACCAGGCCTGTGAACAGGCTCGCCAGCAGCGGAATGATCAGGATCGGTTTGAGTGCATCGAGGCTGCTCGGCAGGCGTGCCCAGCGGGCAATGGCTTTGGCGCTGTAACCGGCGAGAAAACCCGCGACGATACCGCCGATGAAACCGGCCCCCAGGGTGCTGGCCAGCAGGCCGCCGATCATGCCGGGCGCAAGGCCCGGGCGGTCGGCGATGGACCAGGCGATGTACCCCGCCAGCAACGGCACCATCAGCTTGAATGCAGCCTCGCCGCCGATCTGCATCAATGCCGCCGGCAGGGTGCCCGGCTCCTTGTAGGCCTCGATACCGAAGACGAACGACAGAGCGATCAGCAAGCCGCCAGCCACCACCATCGGCAGCATGAACGAAACACCTGTCAGCAGGTGTTTATAAACACCGGTTTTCTCGCCTTTGCCGGCACTTGCAGCGGCTGCAGTGTCACCTGCGCTTTCCACCTTGGCTTCGGCCAGGGCCTTGTCCAGCGTGGCACGGGCCTGCTTGAGGGCGATGCCGGTTCCGCAACGGTAGATACGCTTACCGGCAAAACGCGCGGTGGGCACTTCGATATCGGCAGCCAGCAGCACCACGTCGGCTTCGGCGATGGCCTGGGCCGACAGCGGGTTACGCGCACCGACCGAACCTTGGGTTTCTACGGTGAGTTGATAGCCAAGCTGTTGCGCTGCCTGCTGCAACGCTTCGGCTGCCATGAACGTATGCGCCACGCCAGTCGGGCAGGCAGTGACCGCAACGACCTTGGCCCCAGCAGTGGCCATCGGCTGTTCGGCCTGATGAGTAACGGCCTGTACCTGGGCCTTCGCCGCCGCCTCGTCGAGGAAACCTTCACGGTCGGCCAGCGCTTGCGCCGGTGTGCTCTGGAACAAACGCTTGCCGGCGAAGCGGGCCAGGTCGACCGGCCCGGTGCTGACAACCAGCACCCAGTCAGCATCCGCGATCTGCGCGGCGCTCAGTTGGCGGTCGGGATGTTCGGCATCCTGCACTTCCACGCAGGTTTTCCAACCGCGGCGCTGGGCGGCAGCGGCCAGCAGGCGCGCACTCAGCACGCTGGACACCTGGCCGTTCGGGCAGGCGGTGACAATGGCAATGTTCATCGGCGAGCCTCTTGTTGTTCTGTCAGTTGCACGGCGGCCTCCAGGCGCGCCAGTTGCTCGCGGTCACGGATACCGAAACCGACCTGGGTCACGGCCTGGGCGGCGATGGCCGTGGCGCGGCGCAGGGTCTGCAAAGGCGCCTCAGCCAGCAGCAAGCCGTGAACCATGCCGGCTACCAGCGAGTCGCCCGCGCCGACCGTGCTGGCAACACGCACTTGCGGTGGCTGGGCGTGCAGCGTGCGGCCAGCCGTGAACCAGCTGACGCCCTGCTCCCCTGCCGACACCACTACATGCTCGACACCCGTGGCCAGCAGCCGTTGGGCGGCAGCCTGCTGTTCGGCGGCGCTGTGCACGTCAAGGCCGAGCACTTCGCCCAGTTCTTCGGTGTTGGGTTTGACCAGCCAAGGGGCGCTGTCCAGGCCGGCGCGCAGGGCCGCACCGCTGCTGTCGAGGGCAACCTTCAGGCCTTGGCCCTTGAGCTGTTCGAGCAACCGGGCGAACCAATCAGGGCTGATACCGCGTGGCAGGCTCCCCGCCACCACCACGGCGTCATGTTGGGGAGCCACCTGCTCAAGCAGGCGCAGCAGGGCCTCGCAAGCAGCCTCATCGACCTGCGGGCCTTGGCCATTGATATCGGTCACACGGCCATCGGCTTCGACCAGTTTGAGGTTGCTGCGTGTCTCGCCCGGCACACGCACGAAGCAATCGGCAAAGCCGCGCCATCGGATCAACGCCTCGAACGGTTGCAGGTTGTCCTGGCCCAGGAAACCACCGACGGTCACGCTGTGCCCAAGGTCGGCCAGTACCTGGGCCACGTTCAACCCTTTACCCGCGGCATGGCTGTGCTGGTCCTGGGCGCGGTTGACGTGCCCGGGGCGCAGCGCATCGAGGCTTACGGTGATGTCCAGCGCCGGGTTCAGGGTCAGGGTAAGGATCTTGGCCATTCAGTAACGCTCCACCAGCGCGCGAACCGCTGCGGCGCTGTCCTGTTGCAGGGCCTCGCGCGCCAGGGCGCGGGCCGTCTGGTGATCGGCCTGGCGAACCAGTGCCTTGACTTCGGCAACGCTGCGCGCGGCCACGCTCAGTTCGTCCACGTCCAGGCCCAGCAGCACCGCCACCGCCTGCGGGTCGGCGGCCAGTTCACCGCACACGCCTACCCACTTGCCCTCGGCATGGGCGGCGCGCACGGTCATGTCGATCAGGCTCAGCACCGCCGGGTGCAGGCCGTCGGCCTGGGCCGATAGGCTGGGGTGGCCACGGTCGATGGCCAAGGTGTACTGGGTCAGGTCGTTGGTGCCAATACTGAAAAAGTCCACTTCGCGGGCCAGTTGTGGCGCCAGCAACGCGGCGGACGGCACTTCGACCATGATGCCCAGTTGCAGGTCGGCTACCGGGATTTCTTCACGCAGGCGCTCGACCATGGCCCTCGCCTCACGCCATTCGTGCACCTGGCCGACCATCGGGAACATGATGCGCAACGGGCGCTGATCAGCGGCGCGCAGCAGGGCTCTGAGCTGGTCTTCCATGATCTGCGGGCGCTGCAAGGTCAGGCGCACGCCGCGCACACCGAGAAACGGGTTTTCCTCGGCAGCGATCGGCCAATAGGGCATCGGTTTGTCCCCGCCCACATCGAGGGTGCGCACGACCAGGGGTCGCCCGCCCAGCCCATCCAGCACACGGCGGTACTCGGCTTCCTGGGTGGCGACATCCGGCGCCTGCGAGTGGGCCATGAAGATCAGCTCGGTGCGCAGTAGGCCGATACCTTCGGCGCCCTGCTCCACCACCTTGTCGATGCCGCCGCTCTGGCCGATGTTGGCGAACACCTCGACGGCATGGCCATCGCGGGTTACCGCGGGCTCATGACGGTTGGCCCAGGCAGCTTGCAGACGCTGTTCGCGCAGGTCGCGCTCGGCCAGCGCACGTTGCAGCTCATCGGCTGGCGGGGCGACGCTGACCACGCCGCGCTGGCCATCGAGCAACAGCGGCGTACCGGGTTCGAGCAGCAGAAGCGCCGCCCCCGCGCCGACCACCGCCGGGATGCCCAGGGCCCGCGCGACGATCGCACTGTGTGCGGTTGCGCCGCCATGGGCGGTGACGATACCGGCAACCCGCGCCGGGTCCAGGCGGGCAACATCCGAGGGGCCGACTTCGCCCATCACCAGCACATAAGGTTGATCAGGCTCGGCCTGCGTCTGCACACCGCACAGCTGCGCCAACACCCGGCGGCCGATGTCTCGCAGGTCGGCGGCACGCTCGGCGAGCAGCGCATCATGCAGCGCCTCCTGTTCGCGGGCCGCCGCTTCGATAACGGCCATCCACGCGGCGGCGGCGCTCTCACCCTGGGCCAGACGCAGCTCGACATCGTCGGCCAGTGCAGGGTCGGCGAGCATTTCCTGATGGGTGACGAAGATCTCGCCAACGGCCTTGTCGCTACGCTGCACCAAGGCCTGCAACTCGGCGTTCACTGTCTCCAGTGCCCGGCGTAGCTTGGCCCGCTCCTGCGCCGGCGATTCGCCACGCAGGGGGTAATCGATGTCGCGCTCGACGCAGACGTGGGCGGGCCCACTGGCAATGCCCGGGGCCGCAGCCACCGCCTGGATACGGCTACCGGCAGCCGGCGCCTGCAACACCTCGACAGGCGCGGGGCTCACCGCAGCGGTGGTTTTCGGCAAAGGCTCGACATCCTCACCCAAGCCCTGCTCGATTGCCGCCAGCAGTGCTGGCAAAGCATCAGCGGCAATGGACGGCTCGGCCAGCAGCTCCAGTTCCTGGCCACGGCGTGCGCCGAGGCTGAGCAGCTTGCTCAGGCTCTTGACCGACACCGCAGGTTGCGCGCTGTCCAGCACTCGCAGGCGGATTTCGCCCTCGAAACCCTTGGCCAACTGCGCGAGGATTTTTGCCGGGCGGGCGTGCAGGCCATGTGGATTGGCCAGCACGATACGGGCGCTGGGCCAGTCAGGCGCGGTCTCGCCACCGAGCACCTCCAGTACCGCGCGGCTGCTGGTGGCCTGGTAAAGCGTTTGCCCACGCCCCTCGATCAGTACCTCGCACAGGCGCTCGAGCAGCGCCTGGTGGGCTGCGCCGAGGCTGGCCAGGCAAAACAGGCCATTCAGTGGCTGGTCGCGGTAGCGCAGCGGCTGCTGGGGAGTGACGAAGGCCAGGCCTGGCTGACGGACCTGCCGCTCGCTGTGCAGCCACCAGAGCCCCTCGCCCAGGGGCAGAGGCTCGGCCTGCTGCAGCACAGCGGCAAAACCATTGTCGACACACCCGGCACGTTGCAACAGGCGGGCACCGCGCCAGGCCAACTCGTCGAAGTCTTCGGCGGGCAGGTTCAGGCTGACCAGTTGCGCATCCAGCGCCAGCGCCTGGGGTGCGCCCTGCAGCAGCTTGAGCAACGCTTCGGCGGAACTGGCACGGCGCAGGGCTTCGGCCAGGTCGGTTTCGCCCAGGGCGCGGGTCAGCAATTGCAGCAAACGCAGGTGTTCGTCGGAGCGTGCGGCAATGCCGATGGCCAGGTAGACGATCTGCCCGTCCCCCCAGTCCACGCCGTCAGGAAACTGCAGCAAGCGCACGCCAGTGGCGTACACCAGGTCGCGGGTCTGCGGCGTGCCGTGGGGGATGGCGATACCTTGGCCCAGGAATGTGGACCCTTGCGCTTCACGCGCCTGCAGGCCCTGCAAATACCCTTCGGCGACCAGGCCGTCAGCGACCAGTCGATCCGCCAGCAGGCGCAGGGCCTGGCCTTTATCGGTAGCCGTCTGGCCCATGGCTATCTGCTCTTTGGCGAGCTCGAGCATGACCTTCTCCTTTTGCAGCCCCTGCGCGCACTTTTGCACCGGGTACTGAGGTATTGTTGTGAAATTCACGTATTCAGCCAGTCAAAGGCCTTGCACGAGCGGCAGGCAAGGCAGAAAAATGAATAGCTGAAACGTTTAATCTGACCAAGCGGCCACGTTACTCGATAATCTTCCGGGGAAAAAGCCCCATCCTGTCGGACAATTGCGACAATGGTCGTCTGCGCGTGGCGACCAGCCCGGGTCAAACTGCTCGGTCTGGTGGTATAGCCCGCCCCGGTAATAACAAGGAAAATTCGGTGAAACTCAGCGATATCGCCCGTCTGGCTGGTGTGTCCGTGACCACTGCCAGCTACGTCATCAATGGCAAGGCCGAACAGCAGCGCATCAGCAACAGCACCGTCGAGCGGGTGCGTGCGGTGGTCGAGGCCCACGGCTTCACGCCCAACCCCCAGGCTGCGGGCCTGCGCAGCCGGCACACCCGTACCTTGGGCTTCATTCTGCCGGACCTGGAAAACCCCAGCTACGCTCGCATTGCCAAGCAGCTGGAGCAAGGCGCCCGCGCCCGTGGCTATCAACTGCTGATCGCCAGCAGCGATGACCGGCCCGACAGTGAGCGCCAACTGCAGCAACTGTTCCGTGCCCGGCGTTGCGATGCCTTGTTCGTCGCCAGTTGCCTGCCCCCGGAAGATGACAGCTACCGTGAACTGCAGGACAAGGGCCTGCCGGTGATCGCCATCGACCGGCGCCTGAACCCGGCACACTTCTGTTCGGTCATCAGCGATGATCGCGATGCCAGCCGCCAGTTGGCCGATAGCCTGCTGGCCACGGCACCGCGCAGCATCGCGCTGATCGGCGCGCGCCCGGAGCTGTCGGTCAGCCAGGCCCGTGCGGGCGGCTTCGACGAAGCGATGCAGGGTTTTAGCGGGGACGTGCGCCGTTATCAGGGCGAGGCATTCAGCCGCGAATGCGGCCAGCGCTTGATGCAGCAGCTGATCGACGAGCTGGGCGGCCTGCCGGATGCCTTGGTCACGACGTCCTACGTGCTGCTGCAAGGCGTGTTCGACACTCTGCAGGCGCGCCCGGCCGATTCGCGCCTGCTGCACCTGGGCACCTTCGGTGACAACCAGTTGCTCGATTTCCTGCCGCTGCCGGTCAATGCCATGGCCCAGCAACATGGCCTGATCGCCGCCACCGCCCTGGAGCTTGCCTTGGCGGCCATCGAGGACAAACGCTACGAACCCGGCGTGCATGCCGTCGCCAGAACCTTCAAGCAACGTATCACTGTGGCCTGAACATGCGCCTGATCGACACGCACACCCACCTTGACTTCCCCGACTTCGATGCCGACCGCACGCGTTTGCTGGCCAGTGCGCAGGGGCGTGGGGTGGAGCGCATGGTCGTGCTGGGGGTTGATCAGGCCAATTTCCAGCGGGTGTGGGACCTGGCCTGCAGCGATGAGCGCGTGCGCGCAGCGCTTGGGTTGCATCCGGTCTACCTGGAGCAGCATCGCCCCGAGCACCTGGTGCAGTTGCGTCAATGGCTTGAACGTCTGGATGGCGATCCGCGGCTATGCGCCGTGGGCGAATTCGGCCTGGACTACTACATCGAAACGCTGGACAAGGCGCGCCAGCAAGCGCTGTTCGAAGCCCAATTGCAGATGGCCTGTGACTTCGAACTGCCCGCCCTGCTCCACGTGCGCCGCAGCCATGCTCAGGTGATCGCCACGCTCAAGCGCTACAAGCCGGCGCGGGCAGGGATCATCCACGCCTTCGCCGGCAGTTACGAAGAAGCGCGCGAATACATCAAGCTGGGTTTCCGCCTGGGGCTGGGTGGCGCCGCAACCTGGCCGCAGGCTGTGCGCTTGCGCAAGACCCTGCCGCGCCTGCCGCTGGAGAGCATCGTGCTGGAGACCGACGCCCCGGACATGGCCCCGGCGATGTTTGCCGGTGAGCGAAACAGCCCGGAGCATCTGCCAGAGATCGCCCAGGCTTTGGCCGAGGTGATCGGCATTGATGTGCAGTTGCTGGCCGAGGCCAGCAGCACAAATGCCTGTGAGTTGTTTGGCTGGTAGTCCTGGCACAGGCTTGGCCCGTGCACAGGCCGGCACTGGCTAAACCCTGAACGCGCCGATCAAGCGTTTCAACTCCACCACCTGCTCCGACAATGCCCGGCTGGCATCCTCGGTCTGGCAAGCGCCCAACGAGGTGTCCTGCGCCGCCTGGTTGATCGCCACGATGTTCTGGTCAATGTCATGGGCCACCGCCGTCTGCTGCTCTACCGCCGCCGCTATCTGCTGGTTCTGCTCGACGATGCCGCCCACCGCGCCAAGGATGTTGCCAAGCGCCTGTTGCACCTGGCGTGCCTCCTCGACCGTGCCCGCAGCCATCTGATGGCTGCTGCCCATGGCGCGAACCGCTGCCCCGACACCGTCCTGCAAACGCTGGATCATCTGCGCTATCTGCGCAGTGGAGTCCTGGGTACGTTTGGCCAAGGTACGCACTTCATCAGCGACCACGGCAAACCCGCGCCCTTGCTCACCGGCCCGAGCCGCCTCGATAGCAGCGTTGAGTGCCAGCAGGTTGGTCTGCTCAGCGATACTGCGGATCACTTCAAGGACCTGGCTGATCGCCTGGCTGTCGTCAGCCAGCTGATTGATCGCCAACACGGTCTGGTCGATTTCGGCAGCCAGCCGGCCAATGCTGCCTTGCTGCTCTTGCACCAAGGTGCGGCCATTGGCACTTTCGTGATTGACCTGCTGCGCACCATCGGCGGCCAAGGCAGCACTGCGCGCCACCTCCTGGGCAGTGGCGCTCATCTGGTTCATCGCCGTAGCCACCTGCTCGATCTGTTCACGCTGGCCGCTGACGGACTGGCTGCTGCGTGCCGATACCGCCAATACCTGCCCGGCCTGCGCTTCGACCGCCACAACGGTGTGGCCAACCTGCTCGATCAGGCAACGGATCCGGCGCACGGTTTCGCTGAAGCCCTGCGCCAGTTCGCCCAGTTCATCGCGGCTGTGGGCGTTGAAACTGACCGTCATGTCACCGGCCGCCACCTTGTCCATCGCGCCACCCAGCTTGCGCAGCGTCGTGCGGGTCGACACATAAAAGCCGCCGTAGAGGTAGAGGATCAGCGCGAAGACGCCTGCCAGCACCGCCAGCAGGGCGACCATGCGCAGGCGCTGCTGGCCAAGACGCTCCTGCAACTGCAGCTGCAGATGCCCAAGCACTTGTTCGTTCAGTTGGTAGGTGTGAGCCATCAGCTCACTCACCTGTTGATAGAAGGGGAGCCAGGGCGCATCCAGGGTTTCAGCGACCACCACACGCTCTTCGAACAACGCGGCGGCTTGTTTGACGGAAGCTTTGCTGGCCTGCGCAGCGGCGCTCATGGCCGCGGGGACGCCGGGGTCACTGGCCAGGGCTTCATCCACCCGCATGCCATAGTCCGCCGCCAAACGCTCCAGGCGCTGCAGCAAGTCTTCGAAGCGCACGCTGCCGGACGAGTCGATGAACCCTCGGCCAAGCGCAATGGCGCCCATCGCCCTGCCCTCGCCCAGGGCCAGGGTCACCTGTGCGGTGGCGGTGCCGAGCAATTCGCTCAACTGGCGCACCGAAACCTGGCTGTCCTGGCTCAGGCCGGACTGGCTGGCCACCAATTTGCTCAGCACCTGTACTTGGCCCAGCAACTTGTCGAAGAGGGCGACCTTGGCCTGCAGAGAGGTTTCGGCCTGGGCACTGGCAAAAGCGCCGGCCAGCTCGTCGAGCTTTGCCTGAGGAACCGACTCATGGCCTTGCAGGGCCTGCACCTGTGCCTGGACCTTGTCCTGCAAGGCAGCGATGCGCGACTCCAGGTCGCCGGCCTGGCCCGACTGCCCGAGCACGGCATTGATCTGCAGGAGGTTGCCGAGGGTTTCCATGTCGGCGCGCAATACCAGGCTGCCACTCAATGGGGTGATGCCTTGCAATTGAGCACGGGTTGCCTGGAACTGCTGATAGGCGTCGCGCACCAGGTAGCTGCTGGTGGCGAGCATGGGCAGGAAGAACAGGGCGCTGATGAGGCTGAACTTCTGGCCGAAGCTCAGCCGGTTCATCAGTGCGATTGCCGGGTAGAGCAGACGCTTCACGGGGCACCTCCTTGAATTCTTGTTGTTCTGCGAGGGGTAGCACTAGGCCACCTGTATAACGCAGATCGAACCGGAGGTTTGTAACTTAAGGTTAACCGGCGCTCAGGCCAGCACCGTCCACAGCGCAAAGCCCGCGTACCACAGCACCGCACAGCGCAGCAGCAGCTCCCACAGGCTATCGAGCCGGGCCACACCAGGCTGGCTGTCCTCTTGCTCGGGAATGTCATCGGCAACCCGCCCGACCCTGGCCACCAGGTGCCCGGCGCTGATATGCCAGTTGAGCAGTTCGTGGAGCATCACGCGGGTCACTGCGACGAAATTGCCAACCAGGGCAAAACTCAGGGCCAGCACGCGCACTGGAAGCCAGTCCATGATGTGCCGCAGCTGCTCGGCACGGGCCTTCAGCGCAGGTTGGCTACTGTTATCGCCCGTCAGCGCCAGCAAGCGATAGGCCAACGCCGCCCCGGGGCCGAGCACGAAGTACCAGAAGATCACAGCGAAGAAACTCTGATAGGCCTGCCACAACAGGTAGCCTTGCACGCGCACCAGCAACACCTGGGCTTCATCAGCCTCCAGGCCCAGGTCGCGCTCGGCCACATGCAGCGCGGCCTGGTCGTCGCCGCGCCGCCAGGCATCGCGAAGCGGCCCCAAGGCAGCCTTGGCATCGCCGCGGCCCAGGCTGTAGATCAGCACCAGCAGGTGCACTGGCAGCGCCAGCAACCCATAGGCCACCGGGTCGAGCACGTGCAGCAGCAACACCAGCACCGCCACGGGTGCAAGCACCAGGATGGCCAGGCTCCACCAGGGATGCACCCGCCCGCTGCGTTCCAGGCGCACCAGCTCGCCCAGGAAGAAGCCATCGCGCTGTACCTGATGGCGCAGCGCCGAGAACTTCTCGACCCACAACGCCAGTATCAACACCAGAAAACTCATGCCTTGTCCTCGTTGTGCTGCACGGCGGCGCGGTAACGCTGCCAGTCGAATGCCGGGCCGGGATCGGTCTTGCGCTGCGGGGCAATGTCGCTATGGCCACGGATCCGGCCCAGGTCGATAGCTGGCCAGGCCGCCTGAATCTGCCGGGTGAGTTGCTCCAGCGCCCTGTACTGGGCATCGCTGTAAGGCAGGTCGTCGGTACCTTCCAGCTCGATACCGATGGAAAAGTCGTTACAGCCTTCTCGGCCGTCAAAACACGACACCCCCGCATGCCAGGCACGGTCCAGCAACGACACGAACTGGGTCACCGCACCGTCGCGCTCCACGAACAGGTGCGCCGATACGGTCAGGTGGCTGATGCTGGCAAAGTAGGGATGTTCGTTGGGGTCCAGGCGGTTCTGGAAGAACTGTTGGACTTTGCCGCTGCCGAAGCAGGCCGGCGGCAGGCTGATGTTGTGGATCACCAGCAGGGAAATCGATTCGCCCTCGGGTCGCGCGTTGAAGTTCGGCGAAGGGCAGTGGGTGATTCCGTTTCCGTGGAACCAGCCGGTGGCACGGTCCAATTGCATGGGGCAGTTCCTGAAGAACGCTAGGTACAGAGGCGCAGTATGCCCTGCCAGTATCGCGCTTTGCATGTGAATCTGCAGCAGCAGGTCAATGAACCTGCTGCTGGCGCAAGCTTTCCAGCACGCTCTCCAGTGCCCGCTCGAACAGCAGGCCGTCGTCCAGTAGCCGCACCTCACCAAGGCGCAGTGCTTGAGCGAGGCCCAGCAGGTTCCACTCGCGTACCTTCATGCCGGTGCGGTTGGCGAATACCAGGCGGTCACTGCTGTCGATACGCGCCACCAGTTTGCAGCGCAACGGCTCGTCATCGTCGAGCACTTCTATCCACGCGCCGATGCGCAGGCGCTGTACCGCACGCAGCTGCGCGGTGTGCTCGTCGTGCGGGTGCAGCGGCGTACAAGCGGGCTCTTCGGCCATTGCCAGCACGATGTCCTCAGCCACCAGCACTTCGGCCAGGGCCTGATCGTCTGGGGTAGGCGGCAGTTCGGCCCCGGCGCAGGCACGCAGGTGCAATTGCTCGAGCTGTTGGAAAAAGTCGCGGGTCGACTGCGAGTCCAGCGCCACGCCGGCCAACCCCTCGCGCAATGCCTTGAGCAGGCCGGGCACTTGCTGCAGCAGGGCCTGCGGATCACGCCGGGGCAGGATGCTGGCGAGCAAGGTGTCCATCGTCGCAAGGGCGTTGATCCACGCCGAGGAGCCCTCACCTTGTTTGAGCCATGCCAGCAGCAGCACCTGGCTCCAGGCGTGCACCAGCATCTGCACGACCGCTTGAGGCAGCACCTTACCGCGCAAGCGCTGATTGAGTACCTGTTGCACCTGCTGGCGAGCCTGCACCGCCCGCGCACGCCCTTCTTCGGCATCGCGGGTGCGCTGCTCGAGCAGTTCGTTGCGCCGCCGTTCATCCTGGCTGAAGGCCATGAAGTCCTCCAGCAGTTCGGCGAACACCGCCGCGTCCTCGGTGAAGTCGTTGAGCAGACGCTGGACGACGCGCTCTACCCGCAGGTGCAGGCTGTCACGCAGGCCTTCGCTGCCGGTCTCCCAGCCGATCGAGGCGGCAGCGATCTCATTGAGCAAGCGCCGGGCAGGGTGGCTGGCGCGGCTGAACAGCCCTTTGTCGAGCAGTGCCACCTTGAGCATCGGGATATGCAGGCGTGCAATCAGCGCCCGCAGGCTCTGCGGCAGGTTGTCATCGGCCTGGATGTAATCGAACAGCAGGCCGACCAGGTTGATCATGTCTATGTCGGCCGTGGCAATGCGCCTGCGGGTGCCACTGCGCACACTGACCCGCAACAGCAACTGTTCGAGCTGCTGGCCAAGGTCGAAATCGTCTTCGTCGATGGTGGCCGGCACGTAGTGCTGCAAGTGCGTGAGCAGGCGCAGCAGGTCGGCAGTGCTTATCGGCTGAGCGGTGGCAATCGATTGCAAGCGTGGCGCGATCCTCCCGCGCGCCGGTGCCAGCAGCCCCTGCAACGAGGTGAAGAAAGCCTGCCCGGCACTGTCTGCGCCGATGGCCCCGTCAGGCCTGAGGCTGGCAGGCGCCCGCCGCGAACTCAGGCGACGGTCCTCGGCACGCCGGCGCGGCGCAGGCGGCAGCTCAGCCAGCACGCCGGCAGCGGCCAGCAACTGGTTGGCTTCGCCGTAGAGCACGTCGGTATCACGCAGCACATAGCGTTCGAACAGCTTCAGCAAGACCAGTTTGACCCGCAGGCCAACACCCAGATTACGCCCGGCTTCGAGGAAGTAGCCACATAATGCGCCAGGTGCGAGCGGGTTCTTTTGCGCGTCCAGGGTACAGTCGAGCAGGGCCTGCAAACGCAGGCTCAACTGATCCAGGGCAAGCCCGTCACGCGACAGCACCTGCGCGACCATGTTGTCGATGGTCGCGGCCCGCTCCTGCTGAGCCTTGTTCCGCGGGTGATCGGCAACGGCTGCAAAACCCAGCGGCTCGGGCTGCCCGAGGCGGGCGAAAGTCTCGTAGAAGGTGTCGAGAAAGCCGCGCTCGATGCTCTTGCGCTTGAGGCGCAGGTCGCGCATGGCTTCGAAGTAGAGGTTCTGATCGAAACGGTCGGCAGCCTTCTCGGCCATTTCGAAGAGGGTATCGTCAGCGTTGTCGAACAAGGCCTGCAAGCCTTGGCGCAATTGCAGCGCCGCCTTGTCGCGCACCTGCAGCAACAGCATCGGCAGACAAGGCAAGGGCGTGCGCGCACCTCGATCGATGGCGGCCGCCAAGGGCACCACCTTGCCTTCTTTATGCATCCCGAACTCCTTGCTGGGCGACGTGTTCGATAAATATGAAAATCGTCAAAGCTATGACGCCAAATACTGGGCGCTATTATCGGTAAAAAAGCCGATCCCTGCCAGCGCCGCTTCACTCGCCGGTAAATGACTGTATTTTTTGCCAAATGCTCACTTGGCCTGACCAAAGGTCAGCTGCAAGGCGGCTGTAAACAGCGGCCCCCTGCCCTATAATCGCCGGCAACTTGCTTGTGGAGCCGACCATGCCGAACCTACGCCTTGCCGACCTGACCGCCGAGATCGAAGCCAACGTGCGCCGCGCGCTGCTGGAGGACATCGGCAGCGGCGACATCACCGCGCAGCTGATTCCGGCCGAGCGCCTGGCCAAGGCCACCATCATCACCCGCGAAGATTGCGTGATTGCCGGCACCGCCTGGGTCGATGCCGTGTTCCGTCAACTCGATCCGCGTGTTGCGGTGCACTGGCAGGTGGCCGATGGTGACCGTGCCACGGCCAACCAGGCGCTGTTCCACCTCGAAGGCCCGGCACGTTCACTGCTCAGCGGCGAGCGAAGTGCGCTGAACTTCCTGCAGATGCTGTCGGGCGTGGCCACGCGGGCCCGTGCGCTCGCCGACCTGGTCGAAGGCACCCAGGTGCAACTGCTCGACACCCGCAAGACCCTGCCCGGCCTGCGCCTGGCGCAAAAATATGCGGTGACCTGCGGCGGCTGCCACAACCACCGCATCGGCCTGTTCGATGCGTTCCTGATCAAGGAAAACCATATTGCCGCCAGCGGCGGTGTGCCCGAGGCAGTAGCGGCAGCCCACCGCATTGCGCCGGGCAAGCCGGTGGAAATCGAAGTGGAAAGCCTGGATGAACTGCGCCAGGCGTTGAGCGCCGGTGCTGACATCATCATGCTCGATGAGCTGAGCCTGGACGAAATGGGCGAAGCGGTACGCATTACCGCTGGCAAAGCCAAGCTGGAGGCCAGTGGCGGGGTGACTGAAAGCACCCTGCGGGTGATTGCCGAGACTGGGGTGGACTACATCTCCATTGGTGCGATGACCAAGGATGTGAAGGCTGTCGACCTGTCGATGCGCCTGAGCCTCTGAAGGGGACTGTAGCGGTACTAAAGAAAACACCGGCCAGATGGCGCGGTGTCTTCGGATCTGGGGCCGCTGTGCGGCCCATCGCCGGCAAGCCGGCTCCCACCGGTATAGCGCAAAGCTTACGGCCTGCGCGGTCCCTGTGGGAGCCGGCTTGCCGGCGATGGGCTGCGTAGCAGCCCTGAAACGCTAAAAACCGGCAACAGATCAGAACGAGGCGTTGGCCAGGCCGTCCAGGTAACGCTCGACATCCAGCGCCGCCATGCAGCCGGCACCAGCAGAGGTGATCGCCTGGCGGTAAACGTGGTCAGCCACGTCGCCTGCGGCAAACACACCTTCGACATTGGTGGCGGTAGCGTTGCCTTCACGGCCGCCATTGACCACCAGGTAGCCGTCCTTCAGGGTGAGCTGGCCTTCGAACAGCGAGGTGTTCGGCGTGTGACCGATAGCGATGAACACGCCGTCGACCTTGATTTCGTCGCTGCTGCCATCGTTGTTCTTCAAGCGCGCACCGGTCACGCCCATGTTGTCACCCAGCACTTCATCCAAGGTAGCGTTGAGCTTGAGCTCGATCTTGCCTTCGGCGACGCGGGCGTTGAGCTTGTCGACCAGGATCTTTTCGGCGCGGAACGTTTCGCGGCGGTGCACCAGGGTTACCTTGCTGGCGATGTTGGCCAGGTACAACGCCTCTTCCACGGCGGTGTTACCACCGCCAACCACTGCCACCGGCTTGTTGCGGTAGAAGAAGCCGTCGCAGGTAGCGCAAGCCGAAACACCCTTGCCCATGAAGGTTTCTTCCGACGGCAGGCCCAGGTAGCGCGCGCTGGCACCCGTGGCGATGATCAGCGCGTCGCAGGTGTACTTGCCGCTGTCACCCTGCAGGGTGAAGGGCTTGTTGGCCAGGTCCACGGCGTTGATGTGGTCGAAGACGATCTCGGTCTCGAAACGCTCGGCGTGTTCCTGCATGCGCTGCATCAGCGCCGGGCCGGTCAGGCCATGGGGGTCGCCTGGCCAGTTGTCGACTTCGGTAGTGGTGGTCAGTTGGCCGCCAGCCTGCATGCCGGTGATCAGCAGCGGCTTGAGGTTGGCGCGGGCGGCGTACACCGCCGCACTGTAACCGGCAGGGCCGGAACCGAGGATGATGACGCGCGAATGACGTACTTCAGACATGTCGAACTCCTGTCGAGCGGGCCTCAGGGGCCGGCATCGGTATACCGGCTGCGCCAGCTGGAAATTAAAAAGGACCCACGCAGCACTTGGGGAAGGCTACAACGCGCAGGTCCGAAACCTGAAAGTTGAGCGCACTGTAGCGAGGTGGCAGAGATTAAGGAAATATCCTTCGACAATCCACCTCATAGGCACCCTCTATACGTCAATTTCACCTACGAAAAAGGCCCTGGCGCTTTTGTTACAGGCAGTTTCCCGCACGCTGCCCGCCTTTCGTCGGCGCGGCAAAGCCGGTAAGGTCAGCGCGTTTTCCCTTCTCTGCGGAGCGTCTCGATGCAAGCCCCTGTCCTCTCCGGCCCCCAGTACCTGCGCGAAGGCCTGAAACTGGTGCTCAGCCCCAATCTGCGGTTGTTCGTGCTGCTGCCGTTGGCGATCAACCTGCTGCTGTTCGGCGGCATGATCTACTTCGCCGGCCACCAGTTCGGCCTTTGGCTCGATGCCCTGTTGCCAACCCTGCCCGACTGGCTGAGCTTTCTCAGCTACATCCTCTGGCCGCTTTTCGTCGCCTTGCTGGTGCTGATGGTGTTCTTCACCTTCACCCTGGTGGCCAACATCATCGCCGCGCCTTTCAATGGTTTTCTGGCCGAAAAGGTCGAGGTGGTGGTGCGTGGCGAGGATAACTTCCCAGCCTTCAGCTGGGGCGAACTGGTGGCGATGGTGCCACGCACCTTCGGCCGCGAAATGCGCAAGCTCGGTTACTTTCTGCCACGGGCCATCGCGCTGTTCATCCTCTCGTTCATCCCGGTGGTCAACGTGATCGCCGCGCCGCTGTGGCTGATCTTCGGTGTGTGGATGATGGCCATCCAGTACATCGACTACCCGGCGGACAACAACAAGATGAGCTGGCAGGACATGCTGGCCTGGTTGCGCGAGAAGCGCTGGCAGTCGATGGGCTTCGGTGGCATCACGTACCTGGCGTTGCTTATACCAGGCGTAAACGTGCTGATGATGCCGGCTGCGGTGGCCGGGGCGACGCTGTTCTGGGTGAGAGAGCGCTAGCGAGACATATGTACGGCTAGCCGCATTACCCGCCATTGTCTACTGATTATCGGGCCGCACCTTCGCAGCCCGATAATCAGGAGTTGAACACTATGAACGATGATAAAGACTATTTGGACCTGTCTGGCATTCCTGAGCACCTGCAAGGCTTCGAGATTCTCAAGCACAAGGCCAACTGGCGGCTAAATGAAGCGTTGCAGGCCCAAGGCATCGATTTTCCGGCCTCCGCGCTGTTCGTCAACAGCGTCAATGCCCCAAATGAGCAGGTGGTGACTCACAGCGCCTCGCTGGTAATCCTGCTGGTCGAGGCTGTGCAAAACAATGAGCATCCGGTCATCAGGGGTGAGACCAGCGGCGTCTTCGGTGTCGCGCATTCGTTCGCTGACGAGCACCGCATCGATGGCAAGTACGCCAGTATCGAAACCTTCGCTACCATTGCCAGTGACGTCTACGAGCAACTGACTGCCTGACCCATGACGGCGTACCCGGCGCCTATCTGCTCCGGGTATTTGGCGTTGTCATGCGGCAACCGTCTCAATGGCTCAGCTGGCTGGAAAACTGCCCCACCGCATCCACCACTTTCTTCGCCCCCTCCTGAATTTCGACGATCACGCCTCCGGTATCCGCCGCCAGCGCAAGCCCCTGTTCGGCCTGGCGCTTGCTGGTATCGATGATGTCCACCGCCGCCTGGGCCAATTGCTCATTCTGCTGCACGACCTTGGCGATCTCTTCAGTAGCGGTACTCGTACGTGAAGCCAACTGGCGCACTTCGTCGGCGACCACCGCGAAGCCACGCCCCTGCTCCCCGGCACGCGCGGCCTCGATGGCGGCGTTGAGCGCCAGCAGGTTGGTCTGGCCGGCAATATCGCTGATGGTCTTGATGATCGCGCCGATCACCTTGGACTGCTTGTCCAACGCCTGGATACCTTCCGCGGCGTCCTGCATCGAGCCCTCCAAGCCGCGCATCACCTCGACGGTCTGGGTCACCACATCGGTAGCCTTGCGCGCGCTGCTGTCGGTTTCGAGCGAGGTGGTGTAGGCGATGTCCGCTGCCTGCGCCACGGCTTGCTCCTGATTGACCTGGTCGGTGATCACGGTGGCGAACTTCACTACCTTGTACAGCACATCATGAGCATCGATGATCGGGTTGTAGGAAGCCTCCAGCCACACGGTACGGCCATGGGCATCGATCCGCTTGAAGCGGTCGGCCACGTACTCACCGCGGCGCAGCTTGTCCCAGAACGCCTGATAGCCCGCCGAGTTGGCTTCTTCCGGCTCGCAGAACATGCGGTGATGCTTGCCGCGAACCTGCTCCAGGCTGTAGCCCACCGTTTGCAGAAAGCGGTCATTGGCAGTCAGCACCAGGCCGTCAAGATTGAATTCGATCACCGCAGTGGAGCGCATCAATGCCTTGATGAGGCTTTCGTGTTCGCGCGAGGTCTCGATGGTGCGGGTCAGGTCGCTGGAGTGCATGGAGAAATGCCTGATGCGCCCATCACTGCCCTTGACCGGTTGCAGGATCGAGCGCAGCCAGGCTTCTTCGCCGTTGCCACGCAGCAAGCGGAAGGCCCCATTGAGGTGTTCGCCGCGGTGGATAGCGCTTTTCATGCGCTGGTAGAGGTCGAGCTTCTTCACATGTTCCGGCACGATTTCTTCGATACTGCGCCCGATCAGTTGCTCGCTACGGTACAGCATCTCTTTCTCGAAGTTGCCGTTAACCAGCTCGATACGCCCTTGTGGGTCGAGCTGGAGCACCAGCATTTCGCTGTCCAGGCTGTTCTTGATCTGCTCGATGGAATGAAGCTCCTCGCGCAGTTGCTGGATTTCTTTTTTGAGCTTGCTGTTGAACATCACCGCTCCCGGAGCGCGTCACCTGATCAGATGCATCTTCATCGGCTGCCTATCAGGGCTCTTGAGTGCTGCTCAAGGAAATATTCATCCCACTGAAACGGCCGGCGATCAGGCGTCACGGGCGCGTCACAAGGCTGTCACATGGGCGCAACGCGGCGAGCGGAAACTTTTTTCATGAACACACCAGCCCTGCGCATCACCCTCGTCAGCGAAACCTTCCCACCCGAAATCAACGGCGTGGCCAATACCCTTGGCCAACTTGGCGATGGCCTGCGACAGCGTGGCCACCAGGTCGAGATCGTACGGCCACGCCAGGCCGGCGAATTGCCTGCAGGCGACGATCAGCACCTGTTGCTGTGCCGCGGCTGGGGCCTGCCGGGATACCCGGGGCTGCAATGGGGCGAAGTGTCGATGCACACGCTATTGCGGCGCTGGCGCCGGCAGCGCCCGGATGTGCTGTACATTGCCACGCAAGGGCCTCTGGGGCTCAGCGCATTACGGGCGGCCCGGCGCTTGGGCGTCCCGGTGGTCAGCGGTTTCCATACCAATTTCCCGCAGTATTGCGGCCGGTATGGCCTTGGCCTGCTGGCGCGGCTGCTCACCCATTACTTGCGTTGGTTCCACCGACGCACCGGTGCCACCTTGGTACCCAGCGCCAGCCAGAAACTGGAACTGGAGCGGCGTGGCTTCGAACGCCTGGCGTTGATGGCCCGTGGGGTGGACGCCTGCCTGTTCAACCCGACCAGGCGCAGTCAGCCGATGCGTGATACCTGGGAGTTGGGCCCTGAAGACATCGCCGTACTGCACGTTGGGCGCCTGGCGGCAGAAAAGAATCTGGGCCTGCTACGCCCCTGTATGGACGCCCTGAAGAAGACTTATCCACACAAGCGGCTGCGCCTGATCGTGGTCGGTGACGGCCCGCAGCGCGCGGCGCTCGAACAGCAGTTGCCCGATGCCGTGTTCTGTGGCGCCCAGCGGGGTGAATCACTGGCCGAGCACTATGCCAGCGGCGACCTGTTTCTGTTCCCCAGCCTGACCGAGACTTTTGGCAATGTAGTGCTCGAAGCCATGGCCTCGGGGCTGGCGGTGGTGGCCTATGATGAAGCCGCCGCCGCCCAGCATATCCGCCAGGGGCACAGTGGCGCCCTGGCCATGCCCGGGGATCAGGTGGCGTTCATCGATGCCGCCTGCTGGCTGCTCGAAGAAAGCGAAACCCTGCGCCGGGTCCGTCTGAATGCCCGCCAGCACGCCAGCCGCCAAGGCTGGCCGGCGATCGTCGAGCAATTCGAGACGCACCTGTACAACGCTTGCCTGCTAGCGCGCGCGGGTAGCGAGCCCGCAGGCACCGCCCTGGCGGTCAAGCCAGGGTCGCCAGCGCCTCGCGGCTGAACGGCAGCACCTGTGCTTCGCGGCCTTCGCGAACCTTCTGCGCCCATTCGGCATCCACCAGCAAAGCCCGGCCTACGGCCACCAGGTCAAATTCCTCATCACCCAGGCGGCGCAGCAAACCTTCGAGGCTCGCAGGCTTGGCCACCTTGTCGGTATCGACCATGAACTGCAGGAACTCGCCGTCGAGCCCGACGCTACCCACGGTAATGGTCGGTTTGCCAGTCAGCTTGCGCGTCCAACCGGCGAGGTTCAGCTCGGAACCTTCGAACTCCGGCTCCCAGAACCGTCGCGTCGAACAATGAAAGATATCCACACCCGCGTCGGACAGGGGCTTGAGGAACGCGGCCAGGGCCTCAGGTGTTTCAACCAGGCGGGCGCTGTAATCCTGCTGCTTCCATTGCGAGAAGCGGAAGATGATCGGGAAGTCAGGGCCCACAGCTGCCCGCACGGCCTGGATCAGCTCGATGGCAAAGCGCGAGCGGCCGGCCAGGTCGCCGCCGTACTCATCCTCGCGGCGGTTGCTGGCTGCCCAGAAGAACTGGTCGATCAGATAGCCGTGGGCGCCATGGATTTCCACGCCGTCCATGCCGATGGCCTGGGCATCGCGTGCTGCAGCGGCGAACGCGGCGATCACCTCACGGATATCATCGTGTGTCATGCCATGCACCAGCACCTGGCCATCCTTGGCCTTTTCGCTTGGCCCATAGCCCGGCACTTCCGGGTCCGGCTCGGTGCCCAGGCGGCGAACCGCACCCACATGCCACAACTGCGGCACGATACGCCCACCTTCGGCATGGACAGCATCGACTACGCGCGCCCAACCGGCCAAGGCATCTTCGCCATGAAAACGCGGGACATGGGCATAACCGTTGGCAGCCTTGTGTTCGACCGTGGTGCCTTCAGTGATGATCAGGCCCACACCTGCAGCGGCGCGACGGCGGTAGTACTCGACCACGCCGTCGTGCGGTACGCCGCCAGGGCAGAAGGTACGGGTCATCGGCGCCATCACGACACGGGTCGGCAACTGGAGCGCGCCGAGGGTGAATGGCTGGAACAGGGGGTTGGTGGACATTGGGCGCTTCCGTCTGGGTGAGGAAATACGCCTGAGGTTAGGGCCAGTGGAAGGCATGGCCCAGCATTATTGATCGGGGTGATTCTGCGGTATCGCTGGGGGCGCGAAGCGGCCCCAGGGATCGTCAGCCCAACGCTTTCTCGATGGCTTGCACCACGGTCGGATCATCCGGCGCCGTACGCGGTGCGAAACGCGCCAACACCCGCCCGTCCTTGCCCACCAGAAACTTTTCGAAGTTCCAGCTGATATCGCCAGGAAACTCCGCGCCCTCACCCGCCAGCAGGCGGTACAGCGAATGACGCTGCGGCCCGTTGACCTCGAGCTTGGCCCCCAACGGGAAGCTCACGCCATAGTTGAGGCTGCAGAACTCCTGGATTTCCTTCTCGCTGCCCGGCTCCTGGCCGGCGAACTGGTTACAGGGCAAGCCAAGCACGTTGAAGCCCTTACCCTTGAACTGCTGCTGCAGCTTTTCCAGCGAAGCGTATTGCGGCGTCAGGCCACACTTGGAGGCGACATTGACCACCAGCACTACCTGGCCCTTGAACGGTGCCAAAGGCAGGTCCTGGCCGTTAAGCGCCTTTAACGTCAGGTCGTGAAATGCACTCATGATGAATCCCCTCTCAGGTTCCCGGTTGCCGCTGGGGCGAACAGCGCCCACTAAAAAGGCGCTCATCCAAGCCGTGCACCTCGCGGGGAGGTATGTCGGCTTGTCCGAGCGCCTGGCGACTTTCTGAGCTTAGCGCAGAAAATCAGTGGTGATGGCCACCTTCACCGTGGACGTGACGGTGAGCGATTTCTTCTTCGCTGGCATCACGCACGTTGACGACCTTGACCTGGAAGTTCAGACGCTGGCCGGCCAGCGGGTGGTTGCCGTCGACAGTCACGTCGTCGCCGTCCACGTCACGGATGGTGACGATCTGCATCTGGCCGTCCGGTGCCGAGGCATGGAACTGCATGCCCACTTCCACTTGGTCGACACCTTCGAACATGCTGCGGTTCAGGGTGCTGACCAGTTCGGCCAGGTATTCGCCGTAAGCGTCTTCAGGCTCGACGCTGACGTTCAGTTCGTCGCCAGCCTGTTTGCCTTCCAGGGCTTTTTCCAGGCCCGGGATGATGTTGGAGTGGCCGTGCAGGTAGACCAGCGGCGCGCCACCGGCGGAGCTGTCGATGGTCTCCCCGGCGTCGTTGGTCAGGGTATAGTCGATGGAGACTGCCTTGTTGGCGGCGATCAGCATGGGGCAAGACCTTTTGCAAAAGAATGTAGAGCGCACAAGTGTAACCAACGCATCGCCCGATTGCGAACGCAGCGCGGCGGCTGGGAGATCCATCAGTCGGATCATGGGCTTTCACCAGGACCACGAAGGCCACTGGGTGGTCGAGCTGTCCTGCGGCCACACCCAGCACCTGCGCCATCAGCCACCGTGGCAGGCACGCCCGTGGGTGCTCGACCCCCAGCAACGTGCACTGCGCATTGGCCAGGCTTTCGCCTGTGGCTGGTGTGCACAAGAGGCCGATAGCGATACCCTTGGCCGTTGATTCCTTGCAACGCTTATTCCGAGAAGCACGCATGCAGACATTTTTCATTGCGCCGACCGACTTTGGTGTCGGCCTGACATCCATCAGCCTCGGCCTGGTGCGCACGTTGGAACGCGCCGGGCTCAAGGTCGGTTTTTTCAAGCCGATCGCCCAGCCCCACCCTGGGGATACCGGCCCGGAACGCTCCAGCGAACTGGTCGCACGCACCCACGGTATCAAGCCGCCAATGCCGCTGAGCCTCGCTCAGGTCGAGCGTATGCTCGGCGATGGCCAGCTCGACGAGCTGCTCGAAGAAATCATCCGCCTTTACCAGCAGGCTTGCGTGGGCAACGACGTGGTGGTGGTCGAAGGCATGGTGCCGACCCGCCACGCCAGCTACGCAGCACGGGTCAACCTGCACCTTGCCAAGAGCCTGGATGCCGAAGTGATCCTGGTGTCGGCGCCAGAAAACGAAGTGCTCAGCGAACTGTCCGGGCGGGTCGAGTTGCAGGCCCAACTGTTCGGTGGCCCGCGCGACCCGAAAGTGCTCGGGGTGATCCTCAACAAGGTCCGCACCGACGAAAGCATGGCCGAGTTCGCCGCACGCCTGCGCGAGCACTCGCCGCTGCTGCGCGGCAACGATTTCAGGCTGCTCGGCTGCATCCCCTACCAACCCGAACTCAACGCCCCGCGCACCCGTGATGTGGCCGACCTGCTTGGCGCCCAGGTGATCAATGCCGGTGACTACGAGCAACGGCGCATGAACAAGATCATCATCTGTGCACGCACCGTGGCCAATACCGTGCCGTTGCTTACGCCAGGCACCCTGGTGGTGACCCCGGGCGACCGCGACGACATCATTCTGGCGGTGAGCCTGGCCGCGATCAACGGCGTGCCCCTGGCCGGCCTGCTGCTGACCAGCGACAGCAAGCCCGATGCACGCATCCTCGGCCTGTGCCGCGGCGCGCTGCAGGCTGGCTTGCCGATCCTCTCGGTCAGCACCGGTTCGTACGACACGGCCAACCAGCTCAACTCGCTCAACCGCGAGATCCCGGTGGACGACCGTGAGCGCGCCGAGTTCATCACCGATTTCGTCGCCAGCCACCTCGACGCTGCCTGGCTGCACCAGCGCTGTGGTACTCCACGTGAGCTGCGCCTGTCACCTGCAGTGTTCCGCTACCAGCTGATACAGCGGGCGCAGCAGGCCAACAAACGTATTGTCCTGCCCGAAGGCGCCGAACCCTTGTTGGTACAGGCCGCTGCGATCTGCCAGGCGCGGGGCATCGCCCGCTGCGTGCTGCTGGCCAAGCCCGAGGACGTCGAAGCGGTGGCCCGTGCGCAGGGGATCACACTGCCCGCGGACCTGGAAATCCTTGACCCTGAGTTGGTTCGCGGGCGCTATGTCGAGCCGATGGTCGACCTGCGCAAAAGCAAGAACCTCAATGCGCCGATGGCTGAGCAACAGCTGGAAGACCCGGTGGTGATCGGCACCATGATGCTTGCGCTGGAGGAGGTCGACGGCCTGGTGTCCGGCCTGGTGCATTCCACCGCCAACACCATCCGCCCTGCCCTGCAGCTGATCAAGACCGCACCCGGGGCCAGCCTGGTGTCTTCGGTCTTTTTCATGCTGTTCCCCGAGCAGGTACTGGTGTACGGCGACTGCGTGATGAACCCGCACCCCAGCGCCAGCGAGCTAGCTGAAATCGCGCGGCAGAGCGCTGAATCGGCGCAAGCCTTCGGCATTGCGCCACGGGTGGCGATGATCAGCTATTCAAGTGACTCGGCGAGCGACGAGGAAGTCGAGAAGGTGCGCGAAGCAACGCGCCTGGCACAAGAGGCCGAGCGGGGCCTTGTGATCGACGGCCCGCTGCAGTACGACGCTGCCGCCAACCCGGCCATCGCCCGCCAGTTGGCGCCGAACAGCCAAGTGGCAGGGCGCGCCACCGTGTTCGTGTTCCCAGACCTGAACACTGGTAACACCACCCACAAGGCGGTGCAACGCAGTACCGATGGCGTTAGCCTGGGGCCAATGCTGCAAGGGCTGCGCAAACCGGTGAACGACCTGCCGCGGGGCGCTCAGGTGGACGATATCGTGCACACGATCGCGCTGACAGCCATTCAGGCCAGCGTGGTGCGTTGAAACCGGGGGCTGCTTTGCAGCCCAATCGCCGGCAAGCCGGCTCCCACACGGGTCCGTGGCGCATTCAGATTGGACTGTGGGAGGCGGTGCAACGCAGTACTGATGGCGCTAGCCTGGGCTGCTCTGCAGCCCAATCGCCGGCAAGCCGGCCACACGGGTCCGTGGCGCTTGCGATCCCGGTGGGAGCCGGCTTGCCGGCGATTGGGCCGCACAGCGGCCCTGCTGGTTCAAGGGTACTGCTGCACCTGCCCCTGCTGATCGTACTGTTGGCCAGGGATAGGCTTGAGGTTGACCTCGACGCGGCGGTTCTGCGCACGGCCATTGGCATCGGCGTTGCTCGCGATCGGCTGGTCCGGGCCCATGCCACGCACCGACACGCGCGATGCGTCCACGCCTTGCGAGGTCAGATAGGTGCTCACTGCCTGGGCACGGCGCTGCGACAGGTCCATGTTGTGCTGGCGACTGCCGGTGCTGTCAGTGAAACCAACCACTTCGATGGTGTTCTGGTTGAACTGCTTGAACGAGGTAGCCAGGTTGTTCAGCGGCGAGTAGAAGCTTGGTGCGATGTTCGCCGAATCGGTGGCGAACGTGATGTTGCCCGGCATGATCAGCTTGATCTGATCGCCCTGGCGCTGCACTTCGACGCCGGTGTTGGCCATCTGCGCACGCAGTTCGGCTTCTTGCTTGTCAGCGTAGTAACCGTAACCCGCGGCGGCAGCACCTACCGCAGCGGCGCCGATCAGCGCGCCCTTGCCACGGTTGTCATGGTCGATGGCGGCACCGGCGATGGCGCCGGCCAGCGCGCCCAGGCCGCCGTACTTGGCGGTCTTGCTCATCCCGGTCGAACCACCTTGCGCCTGACCTTGGCTGTCGTAGGGGTTCTGGCCGGCACAGCCGGTCATCAGGGCTGCAGCGGTTGCGACGATAATCAGGCGACGCATGGTGAACATGGACAAGCTCCTACAATAATTCGTGTGTGCGGCACATCGTGAATGCATCTATGCCAGCCTTGGATCGCGCCTGGGCAAAAAAATTCCATGACGAACTGTTCATGCTGGCTCAGGCCCGCACGAACGGGTTCTCACGCATCTCGTCACCCAGCCGGGTATCAGGGCCGTGGCCGGTGACCACGATTGCATCTTCATCCAGACGATACAGCCGCTCCTTGATCGAGCGAACGATAGCCCGCTGATCGCCGCCCCACAAATCGGTACGGCCGATGCCACGCCGGAACAGGGTGTCCCCGGCCACCAACAGCTTGGCGTCAGCGAACCAGAAACTCATCGAACCCGGCGTATGCCCGGGCGTGTGCAACGCCACGCCACAGCCGCAGGCCAGCGCTTCATCGTCACCCAGCCAGCGGTCTGGCGAGGGCACCGGGGTATAAGGGACACCGAACATCTGGCACTGCATCTCCAGGTTGTCCCACAGCACTTGGTCGTCCTTGTGCAGGTGCAAGGAGGCACCGGTCAGCTCCTTGAGCTTGCCCGAGGCGAGGAAATGATCGAAGTGCGCATGGGTGTGGATGATGCTCACCAGGGTCAGGCCGTGGGCCTGCAGGCGGGCGAGGATCTTCTCCGGGTCACCACCGGGGTCGACGACGATGGCCTTTTTGGTCAGCGGATCGCCGATCAGGGTGCAATTGCACTGCAATGGCCCGACGGGGAAGGTTTCGCGGATGAGGGTAGTTGGGGCAGTGTTCATGGGGGCTCCTGACGACTGCCTGGATGTTATCGTTGCCCGCCCCAGAGAGGCAATTATGCGGTTTTGTCGAGGATCGAACGCCTGCCTGGAAATCTTCAGGGCCTGTGAAATCGCGCCTAAGGCAGATACAACCTGAACAAGCCCCCGCCAAGCGCGCCACCATTGGCGATCTCGATCCGCCCCCGCACGCCATCGCGCTCATGCAGCGCAGCGATGCGCGCGGCGAAATACAGGCCTAGCCCGGTACTGCCGCTTCGAGCATCGATGCCCTGTACATAATCCTGCTGCCGCTCAAGCATGCGGGCCGGATAGCCAGGGCCGTCATCGTTGACGCTGATCACCAATTGCTCGTTTTCTTCCGCGATGCTGATCAATAGCGCATGGCCAGCATAGCGAGTGGCATTGGTGATCACATTGGCAATCACCGAAGCGACCAGTTCCCGGTCGAAGAAACCCAGCGGATTTTCGCTGTCGATGCGCCAGGTGGCGAGAATATCGTTGTGCTCCAGCACTTGCTGATGAGCCGCCAGCTGCGCTTCGATGAAGTCGTCCAGCTCGTGATAGTCCGGGCACACCGGCAGCTGGTTGACGCCCAGTTTGTACAAGCCCAGCATTTGTACCAGCATGCCATTGAGGTGGCGGAATTCGTGCTCGATCACGCCCTGCTCGGTTCCCCCGCGCAGCTCCTCGGGCAGGCGCGCCAGCCACTGGTCGTGGGACTGGATCAGCGCAGACAACGAGTTTTTCAGGTCGTGCACGGTGGAGGCGATCACCGTGGAAAAATCCAGCCCCTGATTGTCCTGGCTCATGCGCCGAACACCTTGATGTGCAGTTTGCGGTAACGGTCATACCGGCTGTCGCTGGCAGGGATACCCGCGACGCTGGTCAGGCAATTGCGACACTCCTGCATGATTGCCGGCGGTGTGGCTTCGCCACCGATGCGCAACAGCGCCTGGGCAGTGTTCAGGGCGATGCTGATGTTCTTCGGTTGCAGTGACAGGGCCTTGCGGAACATCTGCAGGGCTTCATTGAGCTGCCCGGCCTGATAGCTGCGTACACCCTGGCGGTTGAGGTCCACCGCTTCGGTAACCGCCCCGAGCACAGTGGGGTCATCCGTCAGCTTGGCCACACTCTGCATGACCTTGGGGTCATCGCCGTAGGTTTCCACACAGCCCTTGAGGATCGTACCGCCGGCGTCTTCCTGGCCCAGCGCCTGCAGCTGTTTGGCCACGGTGAGGGCGGCTTCGACCGAGAAGAACTGGTCCATCTTGTCCAGCCGCTGCAGGGCCTGCTCGGTCAGCTTGGCGGCGGTCTCTGCATCACCGGCCTGCTGCAGGCTGGCAGCCTTCATCAAGCGCGCACGCACTTGCAGGCCCTGATCCTCGACGTTGTCCTTGGCCACCTCGCTGAGCACGGTGTTGATCTCGACCCGGGTACGTGCATCCAGGCCGAAGCCGGCGTTCTTGTTCATCAATGCCTGCACCAGCCCAAGGTTGCTTTCTGCATCCTTGTAGCGCGAGCTCTGGCCTTGGTTCACCGCATGGCGAAACGCCTTCGAGGCGCTTTCGAAGTCTTCGTTGTCCAGCGCCAGTTTGCCCAGCGCGGCCTGGCGGCGTACTGCCAGGGGCGACAGGCGCACGGCTTCTTCAAGCATGTTCTGCGCGCGCTTGGTCTCGCCTTGGGCCACCAGAACATCCGCCATGCCGTCGTAAAGCCCGGGCATGATCGGGAAGGCCTTGAGCGCCTGCTCATAAACGCCCTGGGCCTGGGCATGCTGGCCACGCTTGTGCATCAGGCTGCCCAATGCCGCATACACCCACGGCTGCGGACGGCTGGCGAGAATGCCCTTGAGGAATTTTTCCAGCTCGTCGAAGCGGTTCAGATCGCGCAAAGCATCAGCCCGGTAACGCAGGCACAGGGGCGCGAAACGCGGGTCCTTCTTGCACAACTCGGCGCACGCTGCCAGCACTTCGGCCGGGCGGCCACGGTCCAGGGCCTGCAGGATCGGCTTGAGCAAGGTCTTGCGCTGCGTCAGCTTGTCCAGGCGCTGAGCCAGGCCTACCCGGTTGAACGGTTTGGTCAGGTAGGCATCGGGCTCGTGCTCCAGGGCGCTGAGCACGATGGCCTGGCTACTCTCGGCGGTCACCATGATGAACACGCACTCATGGCTGATCAGCTTGTCGAGGATCATGTCCTCCAGCACTTGCTGGCCGTTCTTCTTGCCATCCCCAAGGTGGAAATCCTGAAGAATGTAGTCATAGCGCTTTTGCCCGCACATGCGCAGGGCCTGCTCACCGCTGTCGGCAGTGTCGACGTCACGCACGCCCAGCTCGCGCAGCATGGAGCGCGTCGACGTGCGAAAGTCGGTGAAGTCATCGACGATCAGAAAGCTCTTTTGCCCGTACTGCAGCATCAACACGACCTGTATTGGATGATGGGAGGGTGGCGTGCGGCGATGCATACCGCCGAAACGTGTATCGGCAGGCAGGCGCAAAAGATGAGGGCAGGCCGTGCAGCAGCCAGAGGCTGGCCTGGGCGGTCGTTTATCCGGCCAGGCTGTCAACGGCCGGCGTCAGGCCAGCAGGCCCAACGACTTGGCCCGTGCCACCGCCTGGGTACGCCGCTCTACCCCGAGTTTGCTGTTGATATGGCTGGCGTGGGTCTTGACCGTGTGCAAGGAGATGAACAGGCGCTCGCTGATCTGCTGGTTCGAGCAGCCTTGGGCGATCAACTCCAGCACTGCCAGCTCACGACCACTCAGCGCCTCGCACGTGCCGCTACTCGGCGCCGCCAGCTCGGGCAGACGAGCCAGCAGCTCCACCTGAACCTTGCAGGCGGGCCGTGCGAGCAGTTGCTCGCGAAGCCACAGCGGATGCTGCTCGATCAACCACTGAAACGGCTGCATCACCCCGCCTTGGGCTGCTGCCAGGGCCACGGGCAAACGCTCGGCAGCCTGCGCCTCGGCCCCCTGCTCCAACGACAAGGCGATCCATTGGCACAGCGCGCTGAGGGTCAGCATCATGCCGCCGCTGACCTGCCCGCGCTCGACCAGGCCGCGCAGGCGCCCAGCGGCATCCTCACTGCGGCCTTGGATGCGTTCGAGCAAGGCCTGCTGCAGCTCGATGTGCAGCGGTAACAACGGGTGGAACTCCGGCGCCGCCGCCGGCTGTTCGCCACCGTACGTCTGGCCCAGGCGCAGCAGCCAGGACTCGGCCAGGTCGATACGCCCCTGCGCCAGCCACAACTCGCACTTCACCAGCGTGATCATGGCCAGGTAGAAGATCGGCGGCACATCCCAGATATGCATCAGCCTCTCGGCTTCGGCCAACTCGGCGAAGGCGTCGGCGTAGCGCCCTTCACGGCCGTCGAGGGTTGCGATCACGCAGTGGCCTATCAGCACGCTGATGTCGCGGCAGGCGCGCGCCTCGCCCAGCCCCGCACGCAAGCGCGCACGCCCTTGCGCAGGTTGCAGGCGCGTCACCAGCAGGTAACCCTCGTACAACGTCAGCCGCGCGCGCACGGCATACAGCCGCTGCGCCGAGAGGCCCTGAAGGCGTTGCAGCCCTTGCCGTACTTCATCCAGCGCGCGCAGTGCCTCGCCCCTGGCATGCAGCACCCGGGCACGGTCATAGTGCGCCAAGGCTTCGAACAAAGGGTTGCCAACCCGCTGGGCCAGCTCCAGCGCCTCGCGGTTCCAACCACGCGCTCGCCAGAAGTCGCCATCGGCAATGGCCAGGTTGGACAGCGTCGACAGGCACACCAGACGCTGCCCGTAACGTTTGCAAGGCAGGCTTTGCAGCGCCTCACCACAATAGGCCAGGGTGCGTTCGCGATCACCGCGGCCACGTGCGATCACCCCGCTCAAGGCCAGCCACTGGGCCAGCATGGAGCGTTGCGCGGTGGCTGAAGGCGCTGGCAAAAAGCGGCTGAGGTAGCTTGCCAGCTCTTCGGCGGCGTCCAACTGGCACGCCAGGCCCAGCGCCCAGCTGTACAGCACGATCAGCCGGGGCGTACTGATCAGCAGGCTGTCGGGCAAGTCCATCTTCCAGCGCAGCAGCATGCCGACGTTCTGCTCGGCCAGCAGTTGCTCCTCCGACAGGCTCTGCACCAGGTCAGCGGCAACGTCCAGATGGCCAGCCCGCAGGGCTTGCTCCACCGCTTCGTCAAGCAGCCCCTGAGCCTGGAACCAACGGCAGGCACGCAGGTGCAGGTGCGCCTGCGGTTCGTTGGACTGGCGGCTGCGTAACAGGTCGGAGAACAGGTGATGGTAGCGATACCAGAGGCCATGCTCGTCCAGCGGCACCAGAAAAACCTGGTGCGCCTGCAGGTAATGCAGGATGGCCGCGCTGTCGTCGCGCTCGCGCAGGGCATCGCACAACGCCGCGCAAAAGCGCTCCTGGCACGCCGTGTCGAACAGAAACGCCTGCACGTCTTCCGGCAGGATTTCGATGACTTCTTCCAGCAGATAATCGCGGATCAGCCCTTCGCCGCCGTGCAGAGCCTGGGGCAGCGCATGCTCGTCGCCGGACTCGCTGGCTGCCAGTTGCCAGAACCGCAATCCGGCAACCCAGCCGTCGCTGCGCTGGATCAGGTTGTCCAAGGCCTGGCCGCGCAGGCCTGTAGGCTGGCGACCGATAACGGCCAGGGCCTCGTCGGGCGTCAGGCGCAGCTCCTGCTCGTTGATCTCGACCAATTGCCGCGAGAGCCGCAGCCGCGCCAGGTGCCAGTCTGGCCGCTGGCGGCTGGTGACCAGTAATACCAGGCCACCTGGCAAGTGGTTGAGAAAAAACTGCAGGCAGCGATCGAGCACTGGCCCTTGGGCCAGGTGATAGTCGTCCAGTACCAGCAGCAGCGGTGTGTCGGCGTGCAGGTACATCGCCAACTCGTCGAGCAGGCCGTCGATCCATTCCTCGAAGGCGAAGGGTTGGTGGCGCTGGCGCATTTTCAGCAGGCCCATGGCCTGGCCGCCCAACGCCGGGCAGTACTGCTGCAGGCCCTCTAGCAAGCGTTCGAGAAAACGGCCCGGGTCGGCATCGCGCTGGCTCAGCCCCAGCCAGAGACTGCGCCAATGGTCGGGCAGCGCCTCGCAGAATTCCATGGCCAAGGAGCTCTTGCCAAAGCCTGCTGGTGCATTGACCAGCAACAAACGGCCGCCGAGACCAGCCTGCAAGCGCTGGCACAGGCGCGCACGCGGCACGTGGCCGTGCGGCAGCGGCGGCCGGAAGAAACGCCCGTCCAGCAGGCCCACGGCCTGGCTGGCGACTCCATGCGTACGGGACAAATCAGTCATGGCCGGCTCGTTCTGATTGGAAGACTACGGCAGTACGGATTGTTCCGAGACTAGCGGGTAATGCGGAGCATTTGAAGATGATGGGCGCAAATGGCCCGTAAAAGACTACGACAAAAAAAGACGGGGCTGATTGACAGAGGGCTGGCGCCCGGTTTAGCGAGATATTCACCCGCTTTATGACTGCGCCGGCGACTCAATGGCGGGGCCGTAACAGAAACGCCCCGGCAAGCCGGGGCGTTCTGGGAGTATCACAAGGGGTGAAACACTAGCGGGTCAGCGAATACCCGACTGGCGCAGCGCAGCTGGCTGGAAATCTGCCTTGCTGGCGCTGAAGCCGAAGTCGTAGGCGCGCTTCTCCTCGTTCTTCATGCCCAAGGCCAGGTAACGGCCCGATTGCAGGTCGTAGATGGCCTCCAGGGTGTACCACGGTACCTGCACGTTGTAGTAATCCTGGGCGTGCGCCTCGGAAACCCGCCACAGCTGGCCGCGGCCGTCATACTGGTCGATCACCGCTGCCTGCCAGGTGTCCTCGTCGATATAGAAGTCGCGCTTGGCATAGATGTGGCGCTGGCCCGGCTTGAGCGTCGCGACCACATGCCAGACCCGGCGCAGCTCGTAACGGGTCAGGTCCTGATTGATGTGACCGGCCTTGAGGATGTCGGCGTACTTGAGCTTCGGATCGTCGAGCTTGTAAGCGTTGGAGGCGATGTACATCTCCTTCTTGCCTTCAAGCTTCCAGTCGTAGCGGTCTGGCGCACCGTTGTACATGTCCAGGTTGTCCGAGGTACGCAGGCCGTCGGCTGCGGTACCTGGCCCGTCATACGACACCTGCGGTGCCTGGCGCACGCGACGCTGGCCGGCGTTGTAGATCCAGGCCTTGCGTGGCTCTTTCACCTGGTCGAGGGTTTCGTGCACCAGCAGCACGGTACCGGCCAGGCGTGCCGGTGCGGTCACCTCCTGCTTGAAGTAGAAAAGGACGTTGCCCGGGTTGTTCGGATCGAAGTCCTTCATCTTGTCGCGAAAGACGAACTGGTCGGCGAAGTACACCAGGCTGTAGGAGCCGTTCTGCTGCGGCGTGGCCTGGGTTACCAAACGGCTGACGCTGCCGCCACGGTAGCGGGTGATGTGGTTCCAGATAACCTCGATGCCACTCTTGGGAATCGGGAATGGCACGGCGGTCTGGAAGTCGTTCAGGCCGTTGCCGCCTTCGACCAGCGTGGTCGCAGTGGCATTCTTCTTGATGGCGGCGAACACATCGTCAGGTACCGTGGAACCGCGGTGGGTCTTGTACACCGGGATCTTGAAGGTTTCCGGGTAGCGCTTGAACATTGCCACCTGGCCTGGCGACAGCTTGTCCTTGTACTGGTCAACGTTCTGCGCGGTGATGGTGAACAGCGGCTTGTCGCTGGCATAGGGGTCGGAAAGGAAACCCTTGGCATCGACGCTGCCTGCAGTCTTTGACAGCGGCTGCCACGGGCCGATGGAACCGTCGGCGTTACCGGCCTTTTCCGCGCCCATCGGGGTCAGGGTGCTGCCCAGCTTTGCCGCTTCATCGGCGGAAACCGCAGCCATGACGCTGGTTGCCAGCAGGGACAGGCCCAGTACACCGGCTTGCAGCAGACTTCTGGTCTTGTTCATGTCGTGTCGTCCTGGATCTGTGTGCTTAGAAGTTCACGCCGAAGCTGAGGGCGACGAAGTCGCGATCATCCACGGTGCTGTACTTGCCGTCGAAGAAATTGGTGTACGACAGGCTCGCGGTGTAGGTGTTCTGGTATTCGGCATCCAGGCCCAGGCTGACGGCCTTGCGACCTTCCTCGAAGTTGCCACCAGGGCCGGGCGAATAACCGGATACGTCATGCGACCAGGCCACGTTGGGCTTGAGGTTGACCCCGGCAAACACGTCGTTGTAATCCCAGATGACCCGGGCGCGGTAACCCCAAGAAGTGCTGGTGGTATAGCCGTCGTTTTCGCACTTGCGGTTCAGGTTGGCGGTCGAGGCACCAGCACCGGCGCCAGCGATGGTGCTAGCATTGAGCGCCTGGCAGGTGTCGGCGCCACCCGTGGCTGGCAGTGGACCAGGGCCGAACACAGGATCACGGCCGTAGCGGGTTTCGCGCGCGTTTTCCAGGCCACCGACATGGGTGACCCCCAGTTCGCCGACCACCGTCATGCGGCTGGCACCCATCACCTGGTCAAAGAAGTGCGTCAGGGTGGTCTGGAACTGAGTGATTTCTTTGCGGCGGTAACCGTTCAGGTCTTGCCCTGGCGTGCCAGTGAGCAGCGAGGCGTTGCTCAACGCGCCACCTATTGGACGCACCCCAGCGAACAGGATATCGGTAGTGTTCAGCTGCACTGGCGCATTCGGGCGGTAGCTGATCTCACCACTCCATGCGGTACCGGTGGGCAGCGTGGTGGAGAAGCTCAGGCCATACAGGCGGATGTCTTCAGGGTACTCGACGAAGTACTGGGAGTTACCCGCCACGATCAGCGGTGCCAGGGCACGCAGCTGCGCTGGCAGCGCGCTCAGGCCTGCGAACACCGATGGCGATGCACCGGTTGCACTGAAAATGGGCGCCCGACTGTGATAGTTCATGAAGTAGGCACCGAACTCGGTGTCCAGCGGATCGAACATGTAGCGTAGGGCGACACCGAACTGGCCGCTGTCGCGGGCGTCGCGGTCGGCGCCACGGGCCACCATCACCCCTTCCTCGTTAATGTTCACGCCACGGGTGGCAAGAAACTGCCGGGCGGCTGCAGGCACTGTGCGGCTGCTGTTGAGCACGCGCAGGTTGTCGGTGCAGCCATCAGCAATGATGTCGGGCTGCGAGAAGAAGGTACCGCAGTTATCTACGACGGTCTGGTCCCACTCGATCTGGTAGAAGGCTTCGGCCGAAAGGTTGTCGGTCAGGCTCTGCGAGATGTAGAACATGTTGACCGGGATCAGGCCTTCCTTGATCTCCGCACCAGGGCGGCGGAAGGCGGACACGTCGATCGGGTTGATCGAGTTGATACCACCGCCGATGAACGTGCTTTCACCCCAGCTCACCACCTGCTTGCCCAGACGCACCGAGCCGGGCTGATCACCGATCGAGTAGTTGTGGTAGACAAAGGCATCGAGCAGCTGGGAACCGGAGGACTTGGCGCCCTCCTTGCGGTTGGAGTCACTGATGTCCTTGAACTCGCGGTTCTCGTCCTTGAGTTCGAAGTCGTACCAGTACTTGCCCCGCACGAAGATGCCGGTGTCACCGTACTTCAGCTCAAGATCATGGATGCCTTTGAAGATCTTCGAGAAGGTTTCGCCTTTCTTGAAATTGAGGTGACCATCGTCAGAGGTTTGCGAAAGGCCTTTGCCGCCGTTATTGACCCCGATCAGGTTGCTGTTCGGGTTGGCGGTCGACCAGCTGGCCCCGACAGAGAGCGACGAGTCGAACTGGCCTTCGATTTCCCCGATGTTGAAACTGACCGCGAAAGCAGGGCTTGCGAGCGTGGAAGCAAGGCTGACGGCCAAAGGCAGCTTGGCCCGACGCCAGAACGGGTATGCAGATGTCATCGACGCTACTCCATGTACTTTTTTGTTATGGCAGTGAGTCCTTTCAAGAACGGCCCGTGCGACCGGTGTTCGGGCTTGCGCCCGTGACGACACGTGTTGCGCGTGTCGCCCTCCCCCATTCCTGAAAATCCCCTGGCCCCGACTATAGCCAGCCGACCAAGGTGCTTGATCCCTCTAAAGTGTGATTTGCATTCCCTTGGCCAATTCGCCCTGGCGTGTAACCAGGTTGCGCACCGGCAGTGCTCAAGCATGGCCGATTTTTACTGAATGGCAAGGTGCCAGCCGCTCTGGCCTGCGGGTCGTGTCGCGGGGCACACGACCCGCCATGCGGCTACAGCGTGGAAAGGAAGGCGCTGTTACTTGCCTGCCATTGGACGATGTCCTGGCGGATGCGCTTCTTGTCGAGTTTCCCGACACTGGTCTTGGGAATTTCTGTAACAACGGCGATCTGGCAGGGAATCGCCCACTTGTTGATGTGCCCTTGTTCCACAAACGGCTTGAGGTGCTCCTTCAACGCCTTGGCATCGACCATCTGGCCGTCACGCACCACCAGCAGGGCGAACGGGCGCTCACCCCACTGCGGGTCGGCGACCCCAACCACGGCAACTTCACGCACATCAGGATGGCGGCTGATCAGGTCCTCGAGGTCCAGAGAGGAAATCCATTCGCCCCCGGTCTTGATAACGTCTTTGATGCGGTCGCGGATATCTATGTAACCCATGCCGTCGAGCGTGGCGACGTCACCGGTGTGCAGCCAGCCACCCTGCCACAGCTCCTCACTTTTCTGCGGTTCCTTGAAATAGCCCATGGTCAACCACGGGGCACGCAACACCAGCTCGCCTTGAGTCTCGCCATCTGCCGGGAGGAAATTGCCATCGCCATCGACGATCGCTGCCTCCACCAGTGGCACCGGCACACCGGCCTTGATGCGGTAGGTCACGCGTTCGTCTTCGCTGCCGGCCTGCAGCTCATCGTTCAGGTGCGCGGCAGAAATCAGCGGGCAGGTCTCGGACATGCCATAGGCTGCAGTCAGCTGAATGCCCCGGGCCAGCGCCGCCTGATAAAGCGAGCGGTTGAGCGCGCTGCCACCGATGATGATCTTCCAGCCGCCGAAGTGCTGGCCCTGGGAGCTCGGGCAATTGAGCAACATCTGCAGGATGGTGGGTACGCAGTGCGAGAAGGTGACCTTTTCGTCCCGCCACAGCTTGATCAGCATGTCGGGCTCGTAGCGGCCCGGGTACACCTGCTTCATGCCGAGCATGGTGGCCGCATACGGGATACCCCAGGCATGCACGTGAAACATCGGGGTGATGGGCATGTACACATCATTGCTGCCAAGCAGGCGGACGCTGTCGATACTGCCGGTCACCGAAGCCTCGGCCAAGGTGTGCAGCACCAACTGGCGATGGGTGAAGTAAACGCCCTTGGGGTTACCTGTGGTGCCGGTGGTGTAGAACGTGGTGGCGACCGAGTTCTCGTCGAAGTCCGGGAAGTCGTACTGCGCGCTGGCCGCAGCGAGCAACTGCTCGTACTCGCCCACCAGGTTCGGCAACTCGGCGGTCTTGTCCGGGCCATCGGTCAGCAGCAGGGTCTTGTCGACCGTGGTCAACTGCCCGGCAATGGACTGGTAAAGGCCGACAAAATCGCTGTTGACCAGCACGAAGCGGTCCTCGGCGTGGTTCATGGTGTAGAGGATCTGCTCAGGCGACAGGCGCACGTTGATGGTGTGCACCACCGCGCCGATCATCGGGATGGCGAACATGCATTCCAGATAACGGTGGCTGTCCCAATCCATCACCGCCACGGTGTCACCGGCCTTGACCCCGGCTTCGGTCAGCACGTTGGCCAGGCGGGCGATACGTTCGTTGAGCTGTGGATAAGTCAGCCGCAACTGGTCGCGATAGACGATTTCGCGGGTCTTTTCATAGCGGCTGCCGGACATCAGCAGGCGTTTGATCAGCAGAGGAAAGCTGTAGGCGCCCTCGGCGGGCTTGATGATGCGGGTCTGCAGCATGGTTATCCCTTCTTGAAAAGCTGGCCGGACAAGTCTGCTACCTACTGTAGTTCGTCAATGTGACGGTCAAATCAGCCGAAGGAATGATTTGGCTGCGCGAGGTATGAGTGGCATTGTGCGGTCGATGGACCAACCCTTGCCCTGCCACTGGAGCCGTACCTATGCCCAGCCCGCGTCGCGCCGTGTTTCTCGACCATAAATCCCTGGACCTTGGTGACCTCGACCTGTCACCGCTGCAGAGCCAGTTCGACGCCTTCGAACTGTACGACGCCACCCGCCCGGATCAGGTAGCCGAGCGCCTGCAGGGCGCCGTTGCAGTGATCAGCAACAAGGTCATGCTCGACGCCAACGCCCTGGCTGCCAACCCACAGCTCAAGCTGATCCTGGTCGCCGCCACCGGCACCAACAACGTCGACCTGGCTGCCGCCCGCGCCCAGGGCATCACGGTCTGCAACTGCCAGGGCTACGGCACACCCTCGGTGGCACAGCACACCCTGGCCCTGCTGCTGGCGTTGGCCACGCGCCTGTGCGACTACAACCGGGCGGTGGCCGAGGGGCAATGGGCCAAGGCCAGCCAGTTCTGCCTGCTGGACTTCCCGATCGTGGAACTGGAAGGCAAAACCCTGGGCCTGCTCGGCCATGGTGAACTCGGTGGCGCCGTCGCGCGGCTGGCGCAAGCCTTTGGCATGCGCGTGTTGAGCGGGCAGATCCCCGGGCGCCCGGCGCGGGACGACCGCCTGCCGCTGGATGAATTGCTGCCGCAAGTCGATGCCCTGACCCTGCACTGCCCTCTCAACGAACACACCCGGCATATGATCGGTGCACGTGAGCTGGCCTTGCTCAAGCCCGGCGCGCTGGTGGTCAATACTGCCCGCGGCGGCCTGATCGACGAGCACGCCCTGGCTGAAACCCTGCGTCGCGGCCATCTGGGCGGCGCTGCCACCGATGTACTGAGCGTCGAGCCACCGGTCAACGGCAACCCGCTGTTGGCCAGCGACATCCCACGCCTGCTGATCACACCGCATAGCGCCTGGGGCGCGGTGGAGTCGCGCCAGCGCATCGTCGGCCAGCTCAGCGAGAACACCCAGGCATTCTTTGCCGGCCAGCCACGCCGCGTGGTCAGCTGAGCGCAAGGGCAGGCTCTGCTACACTGCGCCACTTTTTTCAGGAGGCGTCGTCCATGGACCCGCGCAGTGAAGTTTTGCTCCGCCAGGCGGAGCTGTTCCAGGGTCGGCTGCTGATTGCCGGCGCCCCCGCCGATGACCTGCTCGGCCAGTTGCCGCAGGCTCAGGCCTGGACGTGGCATGCGGGCGATCAGGCCATGCTCGACGCCCGCTTTGCCGGGCGCAGCCATTACGGCGTCGACGTGCCGCCGGTCCCCTTCGAGGCGGCAGTGCTGTACCTGCCCAAGTCGCGCGAACTGGCGGCCTACTTGGTTAACGCACTGGCATCACGCCTGGGCGGTGGCGAACTCTATCTGGTGGGCGAAAAACGCGGCGGCATCGAAGGCGCGGCCAAGGTTCTGCAAGCCTTGGGCAAACCACGCAAGCTCGACAGTGCCCGGCATTGCCAGCTGTGGCAGGTCACCGTGGACAACGCGCCCGAAGCCAAGCCCCTGGAAAGCCTGGCCGAACGCTTTACGCTCGAGCTGGAGGACGGCCCCCTGCAAGTGGTCAGCCTGCCTGGGGTGTTCAGCCACGGCCGTCTGGACCGCGGCACGGCGTTGCTGCTCAAACACTTGGATAACCTGCCCGTGGGCCATGTACTGGACTTCGGTTGTGGTGCCGGCGTACTCGGCGCCACGGTCAAACGCCGTTACCCCCAGAGCCGGGTCACGATGCTGGACGTGGACGCCTTCGCCGTGGCCGCCAGTCGCCTGACACTGGCGGCCAATCAGCTGGAAGGTGAAGTCATCAGTGGCGACGGTATCAATGCTGCGCCCGGCGACTTGAGCCTGATCCTGAGCAACCCGCCGTTCCATACCGGTGTGCATACCAACTACCAGGCTTCGGAAAACCTGCTGAAAAAATCAGGGCAACATCTGCGAAAAGGCGGCGAAATGCGCTTGGTTGCCAATAGTTTCCTGCGTTATCAGCCGCTGATCGAAGGCGCTCTGGGCAACTGCCGGACCTGCGCCGAGGCAGACGGCTTTCGCATCTATCAGGCAACACGCTGACAAAAACAGGGCTTGCCCAAACCGTTTCGCCTAGGCAGAATCCGCACCGTCCTAGGGGAGTAGTCTCCCGCAAGCAACCTGCTTGCCCGGCACGCGTCAACACACTTGGCCCACAGGCCATGGCGCGTGCGACCCACGATCTGCGCAGACGGATCCGGGGTTTGACAAGACCTATGACACGCACACCTTACCCGGGGCGGGGAGGCTGTACGTGTCATAGCCGTGTCGACCCGCCCCCACAGGAATCCTGATGCTGGAATCTCTTCTCGTACCCACCGCGATCGTCGCGTTAGCCGAAATTGGCGACAAGACGCAGCTGCTCGCGCTCATTCTCGCTGCCCGTTTCCGCAAGCCGTGGCCGATCATCGCCGGCATCATCGCCGCCACCCTGGCCAACCATGCCGCAGCAGGTGCAGTGGGTGCCTGGGTCAGCGGGTTCTTCAGCGAGACAGCGCTGCACTGGATACTGGCTGCGAGCTTCACTGCGACGGCCCTGTGGACACTGGTGCCGGACAAGATGGATGATGATGAAAACCCTGCGCGACGTTTCGGCCCGTTCCTGACCACGCTGATCGCATTCTTCCTGGCCGAGATCGGTGACAAGACCCAGGTTGCGACGGTGATGCTGGCAGCTCAGTACCCGCACCTGATCATGGTCATCATCGGTACCACGCTGGGCATGCTGATTGCGAATGTACCGGTAGTCCTTGCGGGCAATTTTGCCGCAGAAAAGCTGCCGCTGACGCTGATTCGCCGCCTCGCCGCGACCGCCTTCATCGTGCTGGCAATCGTCGCAGTCTACTCGGCCATGAAAGCCAGCGGCTGGGTGGGGGCCTGAGCTGCAAGCTTTAAGCTGCAAGCTGCAAGCTGTACGAGAGAGGCAGACATACGCGTACTGCTCTTGCTTGTAGCTTGTAGCTTGTAGCTTGTAGCTTGCAGCTTGCAGCTTGCAGCTGCTGTTACTTCTTGGCGGCCTGGTACAGAGGCATGACTTTGGGAATCGCTGCCTGCAACGAGGCTATCCGGCTCTCGGACGCCGGGTGAGTGCTCATGAACTCAGGCGGCGCGCCTTCGGACGCCTTGCTCATCTTGTTCCACAAGGTGATCGCGGCATTCGGGTCGTAGCCGGCACGCGCCGACAGCTCCAGGCCGATCAGGTCAGCTTCGTTTTCATTGGCACGGCTGTTGGGCAGGGTCATCGCGTAGTTCACCACCTGGTCTGCCAGCGCAATACTGTTCTGGCCAAGGCCAAACAACGCACCTGCACCCTGGCGGGCCATTTCCACGCCATAAGCCTTGGACATCGCTTCGCGGCTGTGCTCACGCAAGGCATGCGCGATTTCATGGCCAACCACGGCGGCAATCTCGGCATCGGTGAGCTTGAGCTGGTCGATCAGACCGGTGTAGACGATGATCTTGCCGCCAGGGCCGCAGTTGGCGTTGAGCTCATCGCTCTTGATCACATTGACCTCCCACTGCCACTGCGCGGCATCAGGACGGAATTTCGGCGCCTGAGCGATCAGCCGGTCGGCAATCGCCTGCACGCGCTTGGCATCAGCGCTGGTCTTGTCCAGCACGCCCTTGCTCGACGCTTCGCCGAGGGTCTGCTGGTACGACTGGGCGTACATCTGGTTGACCTCATCGGTCGAGAGCATGCTGAACATGTACTGCTTGCGCTCAACGCCCACAGCACCCCCGCTGGTGGTATTGACCGCCTGGCAGCCAGCCAGCAGGATGCCAGCACTCAACAGGCTGACGACAAAAGACTTACGCATGAAAACACTCCCTTTTTACATGCGGGATATCCTAGGCCGAGTCGCCCATGCGCTACCAGAGCCGCAGGGAAGATTCTTGACATCCGTTACACCTGCGCTCGCACTCACGCCACCTTTGGGCTTTCACACACTGCAGCACGCCGGCATTTGACCGGCGTACTGAATGGCCATGCTTCCCTGTCAATTGCCATCCCCGACTGTCAATGATCGTCACCTCCCGTATGTGCCGTGCAACTGGAAAATTGCGCGCCCGCATCAATCTGTGTGTTGGCTCTCAGGTGGATGGTAGAGGGGTCGGGGTCAGGTGAAGGCAGCCGCAAATCTCGAATAGCATCTAGCGTGCGCTGAGTGGGGTGCCAACCCCAGCGAATGAAGAATCGCGTGAGGTCGTGCTGCGCAGCCAGTGCGGTGGTGACCATAAAGTAATGGCGATATTGAGCATCACCCTGGCCGGAGTCACTGTTGCCATTCGCACGGGTTTCGCGGTGGAGCCTATGAAAGAAGGCGTCACCGTAAGCTATGCGCAGCTGTTCCCACATGACAAGACAGACGTAGGGGCCATTATCTTCAAACTTTTTGTTCGGATCAGTATTGTTTAAGAAGGCATGAGCCTCGCTGTCATAACGCACGGCGCTAGAGGGTTTATCTTGTGAGCGCTCAACCGCAAGAGAAAATATATTGACAGAATTTTCCGTCAACGCATTAGCGCTCCAAGCAATTTGTTGCTGCATATGACCCAACTCATGCCAGACGCCCCATTCGCCGCGCACACCCTCGGGCGTCAATAACGAACTGCCGTATTGCGGTAGGCTTATTCGAAAGTGAGTCGCGTTAGGATTACCACTTTCTTTCTCCGAGACCAATATGCGCAGCGGACTTGGCCGGGCTTGATCCGCACCCTCACCAATTGCGCCAATTTCATTTTCAACTCTCAGAATTTCTTTGTATTCATCTAATACTTTCGAGGGGTCGTAATCCTTAAATTCATAGGCCGTCTCCCACCACGCGGTTAGAACGACTTTATCACTGATGAGCTGCACTGGCGCTCGTCCTTTTGCTCTGGCCGCCTCAAGCATCTGGCCCCACTGACCAGCGGAGGTTTCACCTTGTATAAATACAGGTACTCGATGCGAAAGAGCGACGCATTCAAAATTGCACGTTACCTCCTCGGCAGCCGGGGCGAGCTCGTCAGGTATTACCCGCAACCACAGCAACCCTCCTTCCGGGTCGCTTATCATCCCGGGGGATTCGAGCACTTCATAGGTACGAGGATCTTCAGTCTCCGCGCCTTGTGTATTGAAGCCGGGAGTTCCGACCATGAAATGCATTTTGACGTTTGCCCTGGGCGGCATCGAGAAGTGATACATGACATAACCTCCGGGTTCAATGAAGATGCCCGTTGGCTGAAAGTCAGCGTAACGAAACCAGCGCCCATACACCCTTCTATCTGTATCGGCCGAAGGTAGAACTTTGAAATTCGTGAGTGCAGTCGAAACCGCAGATTGCTCCTCGCCTGGCAACGGGTTATTTTTCATAATGGCCCCTTTAAACGGTTGCACCAATTAGGTACGAACAACGTTATGGCGGGACCTAGAGGTGGTCAACTAGCATAAATGACAGGCGTTATTGATAGCCAACTACAGTCATACCGGTGTCAAACACTCCGGCGCGTCCAGCTTCGGGTCATTGACGAAATTCGCCAGCGCACGTTCCCGTAGCGTGGCTGGTGGGCTGGCGAGCAGCTCATGCAAACGCGCCAGCGGCGTGTCAGGGTCCAGCCAAGCAGCCTGCCCCGCCTCATCCAGGATCAGCGGCCGACGCTGGTTCATCGCCGCCTGGGTCACTACCGCACAGCTCAACCACACCTGGTCCTGGACCGGATAAGCCTCCCATATGGCCGCGAACCACAACGACGCGCCCTCCCCCGGCGTCAGCCAGTAAGGGCGCTTGCGTGCCGTGCCACGCCATTCGTAAAAGCCGTTGGCGGGCATCAGGCAGCGCCGCAGACGCAACGCTTCGCGAAACATGGGCTGCTCGGCCAAGGTTTCGGCCCGGGCATGCGCGGGGGTGCGTGAGAGGTCAGTGAGCCAGGCCGGGGTCAGGCCCCAGCGTGCCTTGGCCATTTGCATCTGGCCGTCGACCTGGCGCTGGATCAGCACCGAAGCGCCGGGCGCGATATTCCATTGCGCCGGCTGGCCGGCAGGAAAGCCTGGCAGGCTGGCAAGCGCCTGGGGCCAGCGAAACAGGGCATAGCGTCCACACATGGGCGAATTCAGAACCTAGCAGATCAAGGTACCGGGATAGCTCTCCGGTTCGTCGCCGACAAGCGGCTGGGCACCATTGTACGCATCGATCAGCTGCCGTGCGTACCCGGCCTGCTCGTCGGCCACCGCAAGCCCGAGCAAGCCTTGCATCGGCAACTCGCCCACACCGCCCATCAGGTCACGGCCTATCAGGTGCACCTCGATGCCCTCGCTGGCCAGCATGCCAGCGAGCATTTCTGCTTCCAGCAACGTTTCTGGTTCGTAGATCCGCCGCATCAGGCATCGTCCTCGCGTCTGACTTCAAGCATCCATTCGTCGCCGTGCACCTGCAGGATGAAAACCACCGGCTGACAACATACCTGGCAGTCTTCGGTATACATCTGGTCGCCACCGGAGATGTCCACGGTGGTTTCCACGCGCTCGCCGCAATAAGGGCAATCGTAGAAGTCGGTTTCCAGCATCGCGGCCTCCGCAGTGACTTATGCGTATAATTGCCGGTCTGTTTACAGGGCCTGCGTGTGTCCGAGCCGTTTTTCGGGCCCCACCCCTACCTTATTACCCTAGCCGTTTCCAACAAGAGAGCATGATGGGCGAATTCGATGCCATCCGACCGTACGACGATGCTGAGGTCCCTGCCGTGCTGGCACGCCTGCTCAGCGACCCGGCATTCCTCGATATCCTCACCCACTTCCGCTTCCCGCGCGCAGCCGGGGCATTCGGCTGGCTGCTCAAGCCGCTGATCGCCCGCCGCCTGCGCAAGGAGTTCGCCGGGGTCACCTGCGTGTCCACGTTGCAGGACAAGGTCGAATACTACGTCGACCACACCATCGAGCGCGCTACCGACGGGGTCACGTACACAGGCGTCGAGCAACTCAAATCCGGTACCGCCTATCTGTTCCTGGCCAACCACCGTGACATCGTCATGGATCCGGCCTTCGTCAACTACGCGGTGTACCACGCCGGCCTGCCGACGCCACGCATCGCCATTGGCGACAACTTGCTGCAAAAGCCATTCGTCAGCGACATGATGCGCCTGAACAAGAGTTTCATCGTCCACCGCTCGCTCAGCGGCCGGCGTGAAAAGCTCGCGGCCTACCAGTTGCTCTCGGCCTACATCAACCATTCGATCCGCAACGACGGTACCTCGATCTGGATCGCCCAGGCCGAAGGCCGTGCCAAGGATGGTGATGACCGTACCGACTCGGCCATCCTCAAGATGTTCCACATGAGCCGCAAGGACGAGCCTTTCGGTGCAGTGATCCAGGGCCTCAACCTCACCCCGGTGTCCATCAGCTACGAGTACGACCCTTGCGACCAGGCCAAGGCGCGCGAGCTGTATATCCGTGCGACCACCGGTACCTACCAGAAAGCGCCGGGTGAAGACGACAACAGCATTGCCAAAGGCATCACCGGCTACAAGGGCCGTGTCCATATCAACTTCGCCCCGCCGGTAACCGCGTTCTACGAGGACACCAAACAGCTGGCGCAGGAGATCGACCGGCAGATCCTGGGTGGCTACCGGTTGTTCCCGGTGCACTACCTGGCCTATGCAATGTGGGACGAAAAGGATGAGGCACTGCAGGTGCCGAGCGCCGAGAAGGTGTTCCCCGCAGAGGAGCTGGCAAAAGCCAAGGAAGAATGGCAACGCCGCCTGGACGCCTGCCCGCAGGAGCAGCGGCCATACCTGGTGTTGCAATACGCCACCCCGGTGCGCAACCAGTATCAGGTCAGGCAACAGGCACCGGTTGCCTGATCACAGGGGCCGCTTGGCGGCCCCGCAGGGTTCAGATCCAGGTACTGAACCAGGACAGCAGCAAGGCCATCGCCAGGCAGGAAAAGCCGAGAATGTAGTAATAGCGCGGCACCCGCTGCTCGAACGCATCCACCAGGCCTTCGTCCGCTGCCAGGCTCTCGCGGGTGATGGCCTGGCGACGCCGTGCACTGTGCAGCAGCAATCCGCCCGGGCAGGTCATCAACAGCGCCAGCAGATTGATCAGCTTGGTCGGATGGGCGGCCAGAACCCCCCAGAGCACTTGCAAGGACATCACGCAACCTCGGTCAGAACGTCAGCGAAGGCCGGCATTCTACCGAAGGCCGGCCCCGACGCCCGAAATTGGCGACAAAGTGTCACTAAATTTCATCTGTCACACGCTCGTCATAAGGGCAGGCCACCCTGTCGGCCTTTTCCCGAGCCGGAGCTTGTTCATGCTGCACGCCGAAAACCAGGATCGCCTCTATCTCGTTGCCCAGAGCGATGAACAGCAGGCGTTGATCGATGGTTTCGCCATCAATGTCCAGGACCGCCAGTGGCTGGTGTATTGCGCACTGGGCGGGCATGCGCATGAGCATTTGCCAGAGGTGGACCTGCTGACGGGCGTAAGCGTGCTGGACTTCCATTTCGACGCGGCCTGAGGCCTGTGCACGAGCAAAAAAAACCGCTGCCTGGCAAACAGGCAGCGGTTTTTTCTCGCTCCAGCGAAAAGCTTATTCGCCCAGCACCTGACCGATGGTCGGGTCCTTGAACAGGCGGGTCAACGCATCGCTCAGCACGTCACTCACCAGCTTGGTGTTGGTTTCCTGGTTGGGCGCCATGCCGAAGCGCTGGTCCAACGAGGCGCCATAGCGGCCGCTGTAACGGCGGTTGGCGTTCGACACATCGGCGCGGAAGGTGGCGCCGATGGTGGCTTCGGTCACGTACAGGTTGTCCTTGGGCGACTGGTACTTCAACTCGGCCAGGGTCACGGTCAGCTGCGGCGCATTGCCGGCGTTGGCCGTGGGGGTAAAGCCCAACAGGCGTACGGCGGCCTCGGCCTGGGCCTGCACTTTGGGCACGATGTCATTGCCACTGACACTGATAGTGCTGGTCTCGGGGTACATGCCACCACGAGTACCCAGGGACTGCGAAGCCCGGCCGTCCACTACCTTGACCACCACCGGCTGGCCGTGGCCGACCGGGGCGAGCTGGGCGTTGAGCTTGGGTTGCGGGCTGAGTTGTTGCGGGCTGTGGGCACAACCCACCAGGCTCAGGCTGGCCACGGCAAGCAAACCGAACAACAGACGTTGCAACATGCGTGTTTCTCCAGAAAATGCGGCGAAGGCTCACAGTATACCTAGCGGCAAGCTACAAGCGGCAAGCTAGAAGTAAAAGCCCGCGGGCGCCTTGTTGTGGCTTGCCGCTTGATACCAGGCGCGCCTGTCACACGCGGTTCATGGTCCGGCGGTTATCCTCGCCACAAGCCCTACCACACAGGACTCAACACCATGGCCTCGCTCTGGACCCTGCTCTTGCAACGCTCGCGCCACACGACCTATGCCCGCCTCGATGGCGACGGCATCTGCCTGGGGTTCAAGCAATGCAGCCAGCCACCCGGCAACAGCGGCTGGGTGCAGGTCACGGAAATCCAGCTTGCCTGGCTGGGCCGCCCGCTGCCCGCCAACGCCCGGGTTTGCGCCCATGCAAGCCGCCATTGGCAGCGGCGCACCCTGCCCGCCTGACAAACGCTGCAATAAAAAGCACGAATAACGACCTTTCTGCCCGCGACATCGTTATAATCTCCCCCCGATTATAAGGACGTCTCCTGATCGGGCCCCGCATTTGCCGTTTGACCCCGGCACCTTCACCGCTTCGCCCACAGAGAGCCTTCCACTCAGGTCTTGCATCGGCTGTCGTGCCTGCTTTTCCGGCCCTTCGCACTGCATGAACCTGTGGGTTGCCATCGCGCAGTCCCCTTTTGAGGTTCACGTCTCCAAAAGAGCGTGAAAAAAACGGTTTTCACAACTTCACGAGAGTGTGGCGAGCAAATGAACAGTCTGGCATGTGCAATAGCGACAGATGTGTCCCGAACGGCCCTGAACAGGCGGCTGATACGCTCATTTCACATGGGTGTCTGAATCCGTTCCATAACGCACGCACGACACCTTGACCATAAGTCGAATTGCCGCACCTGGGGCAAACGGCGTTCAATAGACGAACCCGAAGACTGATTTGGCGGTGTCCGCGGAAGTTGCAAGAACTGCGAAAAGTCGGACATGGCGATCCTGGCACCCCTGGGGTCCTATGCTGTCAATTAGGTAGCTGTAGATTGTGGAGACGCGTTAAATGGCGCAGAACGAATCGGTTGATGTAGTACTGGTAGGCGCGGGCATCATGAGTGCCACCCTGGCCGTACTGCTCAAGGAGCTCGACCCGACCCTGAAGCTTGAGGTCGTCGAGGCGATGGACTCCGGGGCCGCGGAAAGCTCCAACCCCTGGAACAACGCAGGCACCGGCCATGCCGGCCTGTGCGAGCTGAACTACACGCCCCAGGCCGCCGATGGCAGCATCGACATCAAGAAGGCCGTGCACATCAACACCCAGTTCGAGGTATCGCGCCAGTTCTGGGCTTACCTGAGCAAAAAAGGCAATTTCGGCCCGGCCCGTGCCTTCATCAACCCTGTCCCGCACCTGAGCTACGTCGAAGGTGACAAAGGTGTTGCCTTCCTCAAGAAGCGTTTCGAGCTGCTCAAGCAGCACCACGCCTTCGCCGAGATGGAATACACCGAAGACAAGGCGGTGATGAATGAATGGATGCCGCTGATGATGCCAGGCCGCCCGGCCGACCAGCATATCGCCGCCACCCGCGTGACCAAAGGTACCGACGTCAACTTCGGCGCACTGACCAACAAGCTGCTCAAGCTGCTGGGCGACTCGCAGAACGCGCAGGTCAAGTACAGCAAGAAGGTCGTTGGCCTGCGCCGTAATGGCGCGGGCTGGACCGTCAGCATCAAGGACGTCAACAGCGGCGGCAGCCGTGAAGTGGACGCCCGCTTCGTGTTCCTCGGCGCCGGCGGCGCGGCACTGCCGCTACTGCAACTGTCGGGCATCCCGGAAGGCAAAGGCTTCGGCGGCTTCCCGGTGAGCGGCCAGTGGCTGCGTTGCGACAACCCGGAAATCGTCAAGCAGCACCAGGCCAAGGTCTACAGCCAGGCCGCCGTTGGCGCGCCGCCGATGTCGGTGCCGCACCTGGACACCCGCGTGGTGGACGGCAAGACATCGCTGCTGTTCGGCCCCTATGCCGGCTTCACTACCAAGTTCCTCAAGCACGGCTCGTTGATGGACCTGCCACTGTCGGTGCGCATGGGCAACATTGGCCCTATGCTGGCCGTTGCCCGCGACAACATGGACCTGACCAAGTACCTGGTCAGCGAAGTGATGCAGTCGATGGAACAGCGCCTCGAGTCGCTGCGCCGCTTCTACCCGCAGGCCAAGGCCGAAGACTGGCGCCTGGAAGTGGCTGGCCAGCGCGTGCAGATCATCAAGAAGGATCCGAAAAAAGGCGGCATCCTGCAGTTCGGTACCGAGTTGGTGTCGGCACAGGACGGCAGCCTGGCAGCGCTGCTCGGCGCGTCCCCTGGCGCATCGGTGACGGTGTCGATCATGCTTGAGCTGATCGAACGCTGCTTCCCCGAGCAGACCAAGGGCGCCTGGGCCGCCAAGCTCAAGGAAATCTTCCCGGCTCGCGAGAAGACCTTGGCCACCGATGCAGCCCTGTACCACAAGATCAGTGCCGAGAATGATGAGGCGCTGGACCTGGTAGAGAACAGCCCGGCCAAGCATTACGCCTGAACCGGCTGAGACGAAAACGCCCCTTGGGGGTGTGCCTGTCAGTTAGGTGATCCAGGGCCGCTTTGCGGCCCATCGCCGGCAAGCCGGCTCCCACAGGGATCGCGCCAGCTTTTGAAGTTGAGCAAGACAGTTGTTGCTCAAAAAGTGCGCTGTCCCTGGGGGCATTACGCCTGAACAGGCTGAAACGAAAACGCCCCTTGGGGTTATGCCTGTGAGCTAGGTGATCCAGGGCCGCTTTGCGGCCCATCGCCGGCAAGCCGGCTCCCACAGGGATCGCGCCAGCTTTTGAAGTTGAGCAAGACAGTTGTTCCCACGGGTACAGCGCAAGGCTCGAGAACTGCGCGGTCATTGTGGGAGCCGGCTTGCCGGCGATGGGCTGCGTAGCAGCCCTGATCACACTAACTGTATGGCATCGCCGCTGGGGCGTTTTTTGTGCCTGGGGATCCGTCAGCCCCGGGCTTTTTCGATGATCTCGATGTACTCAGCCGCATTGCGCTGATCGGCGATCACTTCGACGAAGGTCTTGCCTTGTTCGTCTTTGCCATCCAGGTCCAACCCGGCTTCAACGAAGAACCCTACGAAACGCTCGAAATCGTCGACACGCAAACCGCGGTAAGCCTTGATCAGCTTGTGCTGAGCAGGTGAGGTCACACCATCCGCAGGCTCAAACTGAAGGAACGACTTGATATAGTCGTCGCTGATTTCGTCACCAATCACCTGCTTCTTGTCTTTGCGCATTGCCGGCTCCAACTGGACCATCACGAATTTTCGAAGGCCGGCAGTTTACCCCCCACACGCAGCACGTCTCAACGCGTACGTACGGTACCCGTGTGCAAGTCGGCCCAGACATGGCCGTTGGGGTAGGTCAGAAACTGTACATACACCGTCTCGTTGCGCAGCAGGTCCATCACCACTCGGTAGTCGCTGACCGGATAATTCAGGCTCAACGTACGGGTCTTGTCGTCATACACCGGCTTTTTCAGGCTCTTGCCCGCCTCGCCCTCGAAGGTGAGCAACACCTGGCTGAGGGTCGCTCCTTTACTCAGCGGCTTGCCTTTGAGGCGCATCTGCAAGGAGGCTGTGATCGGAATGGGCTGTTGGTCAGATTGGCGCTGCGCCCCAACCACTACCGAGTAGTCGGTGACCTGCAACAGTTGCTGGCCGGTCGGCGCTTCCTGGCGCAGGGCCTGGTCATCGGGCGAGAGAAACTGGCTGTGCAGCGGTGCGGCGGCAAGAGGCAGGCTGACCGCCAGCAACAGGGGAACAATCGCACGCATGTGAGGCTCCTTGGCATGAAGGCGCACTCTAGCACGCGCAACGACAGGGGCTGTCAATCGAACTGCGCGAGCATCCAGGCGTGATACTGGGCAACACCCTCTTCGCCTTCACGCGGCGCCCAAGGGGCATGCTCGCCGTCGACTAACGGCCGGTACGGGCCCGCCTTGCATTCGAACAGGATGCTGTCTGCCTCGAGCACCACCAAAGAATGGAAGATGCCCGGGCGCAGGTCCACGCCAAGGCAGTCGCCACCGGCCTCGAGCACGCGCTTGTCGATGACGGCACCCTGCTCATCGAACATCAGCAGCCCCAAGCGGCCTTTGAGCGCCAACAAGGTCTCGGCCTTGTCCTCGCTCAGGTGCCGGTGAGGCGCGATGTAGGTGGACGGCTGCAAGCCCACTGCCAAACGGTGACAGGGGTCCTGCATGTCATGGAAGTTGTGATGGTAGCGTCCACGCGGTGCCTCGGCGGCTTTTTGCGCCAGCCCGGCAAACAACGCTTGGTCGATGAAAGCAGGCTGGCTCATGATCACAGTCCCTTGACGGCGAAGATGCCGTTCGCGTTACGCCAGTAACCTTTATAGTCCATGCCATAACCGAAGATGTAGCGATCGATGCACGGCAGGCCCACATAGCTGGCCTTCAGATCCGGGCTGGCCTTGCGGTCATGGTCTTTGTCGATCAGCACCGCAGTGTGCACCGAGCGGGCGCCGGCATGCTTGCAGAACTCGATGATGGCGCTGAGGGTGTGACCCTCGTCGAGGATATCGTCGACGATCAACACGTCACGATCGATGAACGACACCTCAGGCTTAGCCTTCCAGAACAGCTCACCACCACTGGTCTGGTTGCGATAACGCGTGGCATGCAGGTACGAGGCCTCCAGCGGGAACTGCAGGTGGGTCAGCAGCTTGCCAGCGAAGATCAGGCCTCCGTTCATGACACAGAACACCACCGGGTTCTTGTCGTGCAGGTCTTTGCAGATCTGCTCGCCAACCTTGGCAATGGCCGCTTCGACTTCGGCTTCGTTGTACAGGCAGTCTGCCTCGCGCATGACTTGACGGATGTGCTCGAGATCAGCGGACATTGCGCTCTCCAGGGGGATTTTGGAAAAGCGGGCAAAGGTACGCATCCGCTCGTCACAGATCAAGCATTTATGGACTAACGTGCAAAAGGACTGCACGACAGCAAAGGCTGAATAGATTAATCTAGCGCGGTTTTTTTGCCCGCCTTTCGGAGCCCCCCTATGCCCACTCGTGAGATCCGCCACCCGCTGATCCGCCATAAGCTCGGCCTGATGCGCCGTGCCGACATCAGCACCAAGAACTTTCGCGAACTCGCCCAGGAAGTCGGCGCGCTACTGACCTACGAAGCCACTCAGGACCTGCCACTGGAAACCTACGAGATCGATGGCTGGTGTGGCAAGGTGCAAGTTGAAAAAATCGCCGGCAAGAAGATCACCGTGGTACCGATCCTGCGCGCCGGCATCGGCATGCTTGATGGCGTGCTCAGCCTGATCCCGGGCGCCAAGGTCAGTGCCGTGGGTGTCGCCCGCAACGAGGAGACGCTCGAAGCACACACCTACCTGGAAAAGCTGGCGCCGGACATCAACCAGCGCCTGGCGCTGATCATCGACCCGATGCTCGCCACCGGTGGTTCGATGGTCGCCACCATCGACCTGCTGAAAAAAGCCGGCTGCAAGGAAATCCGCGCCATGGTGCTGGTCGCAGCCCCAGAAGGTATCGAAGTGGTGGAAAAAGCCCACCCGGATGTGCAGATCTACACCGCCTCGATCGACCAGCGCCTCAACGAACACGGCTACATCGTGCCGGGCCTGGGCGACGCCGGTGACAAGATCTTCGGCACCAAGCAGAAGGACGCCTGACCATGCAGGACGGCTTCAACGACCCGCTCTGGCGCCAGGTCGTTTCGGGCGCGCAGATGCTCTTCGTGGCATTTGGCGCGCTGGTGCTGATGCCGCTGATCACCGGCCTGGACCCTAACGTCGCGCTGTTCACCGCGGGTATCGGCACCCTGCTGTTCCAGCTGGTCACCGGCCGTCAGGTCCCGGTATTCCTGGCCTCGAGCTTTGCCTTCATCACGCCCATCATCCTTGCCAAAGGCCAGTTCGGCCTGGCCGAGACCATGGGCGGCGTGATGGCCGCAGGTTTCGTGTACACCTTCATGGGCCTGATGGTGAAGATCAAGGGCACCGGCTTCATTGACCGCATGCTGCCACCCGTGGTGATCGGCCCGGTGATCATCTCCATCGGCCTGGCCATGGCACCGATCGCGGCCAACATGGCAATGGGCAAGGGCGGTGACGGCGCGGTACTCATGCCGTACAAGACCGCCATGCTGATTTCAATGCCGGCGTTGCTCACCACCCTGATCGTGGCGGTGTTCGGCAAAGGCATCTTCCGCCTGGTGCCGATCATCTCCGGGGTACTGGTAGGGTTTGCCCTGGCGTTCGCCTTTGGCGTGGTCGACACCGCCAAGATTGCCGCCGCGCCTTGGCTTGAGATCCCCAACTTCACCGCACCAGCGTTCAACTGGCAGGCCATCCTGTTCATCGTACCGGTAGCCCTGGCCCCGGCGATCGAGCACATCGGCGGCGTGATCGCAGTCGGCAGCGTGACCGGCCGCGACTACCTGAAGAAGCCTGGCCTGCACCGCACCCTGCTCGGTGACGGCCTGGCCACCACGGCAGCAGGCCTGTTCGGCGGCCCACCCAATACCACGTATGCCGAAGTGACCGGCGCCGTGATGCTGACCAAGAACTACAACCCGAAGATCATGACCTGGGCGGCGATCTTTGCCATCACCCTGGCCTTCATCGGCAAGTTCGGCGCGTTGTTGCAAAGCATCCCGGTGCCGGTGATGGGCGGCATCCTCTGCCTGCTGTTCGGCTCGATCGCAGCGGTGGGCATGAACACCATGATCCGCCACAAGATCGACCTGGGCGAAGCACGCAACCTGGTGATCGTGTCGGTGACCCTGGTATTCGGTATCGGCGGCGTGCTGATCGGCAGCGGCGACGGCCCAGATGATTGGGGCCTGAAGGGCATCGCCCTGTGCGCTATCGTGGCCATTGCCCTGAACCTGATCCTGCCGGGCAACGATGGCTGGAAGAAAGAGAAGCTGGATGTGTAGAAGCGGCCTCGCGTCGCTAAAGGGCCGCTAAGCGGCCCTTTTTCATTCACGCCTTTTCACACATCTGCGCCAGCACCCTCACCCACTCCGGGTGATCATTCAGGCACGGCACCAGGACCAACTCTTCGCCCCCCGCCTCGATGAACTGCTCCTTGCCGCGATCGCCAATCTCCTCCAGCGTCTCGATGCAATCGGCCACGAATGCAGGGCACATCACCAGCAGCTTTTTGGCACCGGCCTTGGCCAGCTCATCCAGACGCGTCTCGGTATAGGGTTCGATCCACTTGTCCCGCCCTAACCGCGACTGGAACGAGACAGACCACTTGCCGTCCGGGATACCCATCCTGGTGGCGAACGCCTTGGCCGACGCCAGGCATTGCCCGCGGTAGCACACCGCGCGCACTTCGGCGCTGGCGTCCTTGCAGCAATCCGCTGCCCGCAGATCATGCTTGCTGCCAGGCATGAGCTTCTTCAGGTGCCGCTCCGGCAAACCATGGAAACTCAGCAACAGGTGGTCATAGTCCTGTTCAAGATAAGGCCGGGCGCTGGCCACCAGGGCATCGATGTATTCAGGGTGGTCGTAGAACGGTTGCAGCACACGCAATTGCAAAGGCAAGGCGCGTTCGGCGACAGTCTGGTTGGCCTGCGCCACCACCGTAGTCACCGTACTGTCAGCGAATTGTGGGTAAAGCGGCGCCAGCGTCACGGTGCGCACACCTTGAGCGGCAAGGCGCTCGAGCACCTGCGGCAGTGCCGGCTCGCCATAACGCATGGCGATTTCCACCGGGCCGTGGGGCCAGTGCTCGACCATCGCGGCCTGCAGCCGACGCGTCAACACCACCAGGGGCGAGCCCTCATCCCACCAGATCGAGGCATAGGCGTGGGCAGACTGCTCCGGGCGCTTGATCAGGATCAGCGACACCAGCAAGCGCCGCAACGGCCATGGCAGGTCGACTACGTAGGGGTCCATCAGGAACTGATTGAGGTAGCGGCGCACATCGGCTACCGATGTGGAAGCCGGAGAACCCAGGTTGACCAGCAACAGCGCGTGATCGGTCATGCAGCGTCCTATGTCAGAGGCGCTTGGACAGGTTGTCCAAGGCCGATTGCAGATCGTTGAAACGGAAGGTGAAGCCTGCGGCCAGCAAACGCACAGGCCGTGCCCGCTGGCCACCAAGCAACAGCGTCGACAGCTCGCCCAGGCCCGCCTTCAGCAGCAGACCGGGTACCGGCAACAGCGCCGGCCGGTGCAGCGCACGCCCCAGGCGCCGGGCGAATTCGCGGTTACGCACAGGCTCTGGCGCGCAGGCATTATAAGGACCGCTGGTGTCCTTGTGCCGTAACAGAAAATCTATCAGGGCAACCTGGTCGTCTATATGCACCCAAGGCATCCACTGCCGGCCATTGCCCAATGGGCCGCCCAGCCCCAGCTTGAACGGCAGGCGCAGGCGCGACAGGAAGCCCCCATCGCTGGCCAGCACCAGCCCCGTGCGCACCAACACCACGCGCAGCCCAAGGGCCTGCGCACGCTGCGCGGTTTCTTCCCACGCGATGCACAGTTGGCTGGCGAAATCCTCGCGTACCGGCGGCGAAGCCTCGGTCAATTCTCGCTCACCGCCATCGCCATACCAGCCCACCGCCGAACCAGAAATCAGCACTTCGGGACGTTGCTCGCGGGTCTCAAGCCAGGCCAGCAATTGCTCGGTAAGGCTGATACGGCTGGCCCATAGCACATTGCGCCGTGACGCAGTCCAGGGCCGGTCGGCAATCGGTGCGCCGGCCAGGTTGATCACGGCGTCCACGGGCTCGTCTGCGGCCAGCTCTTCCAGCCGGGCAACCCCTCGCACCCCGCTGCCACACAGGCGCGCAACCTGGTCGGGGCGCCGGCTCCACACGGTCAGGCGATGACCTTGGGCGAGCCAGAACGGGCAAAGATGCTGGCCGATCAAGCCAGTGCCGCCTGTCAGCAATATATGCATGGCTGTGTCCTCACAGAGTGCGGCGATGGTCTATTTTTACAGCAAGGCACTTTTTTAACCCAACGCTCTCAGATAAACATAGGCCAACCTGCCCTAAGAAGCGGTATAACCTTATACAGATTTTAAGCATTGTACAGGTTTGCCTGACAGCGTAGTCTGCTTACAGCAAGGTTCGAAGAGGCCATCATGACAGTACCTATTGCCATCATCGGTGCCGGTATCGCCGGCCTTTCCGCTGCCCAGGCCCTGCAGAAGGCCGGGCAATCCGTTCACCTGTTCGACAAAGGCCACGGCAGTGGCGGGCGCATGGCCAGCAAACGCAGCGAGGCCGGAGCGCTCGATCTGGGTGCCCAGTACTTCACCGCGCGCGACCGGCGCTTCGTCGAGCAAGTGCAGCAATGGGTGGCCGCCGGCTGGGCCGAACAGTGGAAGCCGCAGCTGTACAACTACCGTGACGGTGAACTGACGCCCTCCCCCGACGAACAGACGCGCTGGGTCGGCGTGCCGCGCATGAGCGCGATCACCCGCGGCATGCTAAAGGACGTCACGGTCAACTTCGGTTGCCGCATCGCCGAAGTGTTCCGCGGCAAGCAGTACTGGCACCTTCAGGACACCGAAGGCTGCAGCCATGGCCCGTTCAGCCGCGTTGTGATTGCCGTCCCCGCGCCGCAAGCCACGCCGCTGCTGGCCGCGACCCCCAAACTGGCCGCTGTGGCAGCGGGCGTGGTGATGGAGCCCACATGGGCCGTTGCCCTGGCTTTTCAGACACCGCTGGACACCCCGATGCAGGGCTGCTTCGTACAGGACAACCCGCTCGACTGGTTGGCCCGCAACCGTAGCAAGCCAGGCCGCGATGAGCAGCTCGATACCTGGGTACTGCATGCCACCTCCACGTGGAGCAAGCAGCACATCGACCTGGCCAAGGAAGAAGTGATCGAACAGCTTTGGGGCGAATTCGCCGAACTGGTCGGCTGCGTGGTGCCCGCACCGTCCTTCTCCGTGGCGCATCGCTGGCTGTATGCGCGGCCCGCCGGCAGTCACGAATGGGGCGCGCTGGCCGATGCCGACCAAGGGCTCTATGCCTGCGGCGACTGGTGCTTGTCTGGCCGCGTGGAAGGCGCCTGGCTCAGCGGTCAGGAGGCGGCCCGACGCCTGCTGGAGCATCTCGAATAAGCAAAACTGCAAAACTATACAAAAATACTAGTTTGCATAAGTTTGTGGCTGTGCTGGAATAACCTTGTACACGCGCGATTCCATGTACAAGTTTTCGGAGGCAGCCATGCACGATCCATCCGCCCAGCGTAAGCCCCGCATTGCCATCAGCTCATGCCTGACAGGCCACAGTGTGCGCTACAACGGCGGGCACAAGTCGTCCGATCTGTGCCGTACCCAGCTGGAAGAACATTTCGATTGGCGGCCGGTCTGCCCAGAAGTCGCCATCGGCCTGGGCGTGCCCCGCGACCCGATCCGCCTGGTCGGTGACCCCGAACACCCCGCGGTGGTCGGGACACGCAACCCTGGCATGGACTTCACTGGCCCACTCGCCAGTTACGGCGAACAGATGGCCGATGAGCTGGATGATATCTGCGGCTACATTTTCATGCAGAAGTCGCCGTCCTGCGGGCTGGAACGGGTCAAGGTCTACCAGGATAACGGTCACCCGGCAGTACAGGGCGGCAGGGGCGCCTATGCAGCGGCCTTCTGCGCCCGTCGCCCGGACCTGCCGGTGGAGGAAGAGGGTCGCCTGCACGACCCGGTATTGCGCGAAAACTTCATCAGCCGCGTCTACGCCTATGCGGACTGGCAGCATCTGCTGGCCGAGGGTTTGAGCCGTGGCGCACTGGTGCGCTTCCATTCGCGCTACAAGTACCTGCTCATGGCCAACAACCCGCAGGCTTACCGGCAGCTTGGGCGCCTGCTTGGCAGCATGAGCCGGGACGACGACCCTGAGGTCATCGGGCCCCGCTATTTCAGCCAGTTGATGCAGGCGCTGCGTCGCTGCGCCAGCCGCGGCACCCATGGCAACGTTCTGCAGCACCTCAGTGGCTATTTCAAAGACGCATTGACGCAGCAGGACAAGGCCGAGCTGAAACACATCATCGACCAGTACCAGCAAGGGGTCGTGCCGCTGGTGGTGCCGCTGACCTTGCTCAAACACCATTTGCGCAAGCACCCAGACCCGTACCTGCTGCAGCAGGCCTACCTGCAGCCACACCCCGACAGCCTGGGGTTACGTAATGCAGTCTGAAACGCCCATGCCCATCGGTGAACTGGCCCGGCGCACCGGCGTGAACCCAGTCACCCTGCGCGCCTGGGAGCGGCGCTATGGCCTGCTGAAGCCACAACGGACCGCCAAAGGCCACCGCTTGTATGGCCGCGATCAGGTCGAACGGGTCCAAGCGATCCTGGCGTGGCTGGAACGGGGCGCATCGGTCGGCCAGGTGCGTGAGTTGCTCGACAAACCACCCGGTGCTGCCCCGCAAGGCGACTGGCAAACTCGCCAGCAACAGTTGATCGAGGCCATCGCCAACCTGTCCCAGCGCAGCCTCGACCAGCAGCTGAACCAAGCCATGGCGCTGTACCCTGCCATCACCCTGTGCGAGAAATTGCTGCTGCCGTTGCTCGATAGCCTGGCGCAGCGTTGGTGCAATTACTTCAATGCCAGGCTTGAGCAGGTGTTCTTCCACACGTGGCTGCGCAGCAAGTTGGGGGCGCGGGTCTACCACGACAATCAATCACTGCACGGCCCTGCCGTGCTGCTGGCCCAAGACAGCGAGCACGCCTTCGACCCCAGCTTTTGGCTTTCTGCCTGGTTGCTGAGCAGCAGTGGCATCCCCGTCGAAGTGCTGGAATACCCCGTGAGCGGGGTGGAGTTGCAGCGCGCCGTCACCGCTCTGCAACCTCGCGCCCTGCTGCTGCACCTGGGCCCGCGCATCGAAGGCAGGGCCCTGCTGCGCACCCTGCAGGGCATAGCAGGCACGAAGCTGCTGGGCGGTGCCACGATTTCCCTCCATCAAGCTCAACTGCAAGCCTTCGGTCTGCCCGAGCTTTTCCTGTTCGATACCCCGCAGGCGGCATTGCGAACGCTGCAAGGCAATGACCGCCCGCCTGTAGAGTAGATACCCCATGCAATTGATCTGGCTGCGCAGCGACCTGCGCGTCAACGACAACACTGCCCTTAGCGCCGCCTGTGAACGCGGCCCTACCGTGGCCTTGTGGCTGGCCAGCCCAGGCCAATGGCAGGCGCACGACGACGCTGCCTGCAAGGTCGACTTCTGGCTGCGTAACCTGCGCGACCTGCGAAAGTCACTCGAGGGCCTCAATATCCCGCTGCTGGTCCGCAGGATCCACACCTGGGATCAGGCGGCGCAAACGCTGCTTGACGTATGCCGCCAGCACAAGATCGAAGCGGTGCACTGGAACGATGAGTACGGCATCAACGAGAACAGCCGCGACCAGGCGACCCGGGCGCTACTGGAAGCTTCCGGCGTTCAGGCCCACAGCTACCTCGACCAGCTGCTGTTCCGCCCTGGCACCGTGCTGACCCGCAGTGGGGATTACTTCCAGGTCTTCAGCCAGTTCAAGAAAGTCTGCCTGGAACACCTGCACCGAAGCCTGCCGTCGCAAGCGCCTCGGGTAAAAAGGCAGGCGGCGGTGGACGTCGCCAGCGACCCCATCCCACAACACATCGAAGGCTTTGACAAACCACCGCGTGCACTGAGCGAACACTGGCCTGCTGGCGAGGACGAAGCGCACGCCCGGCTGTCACGCTTCGTGGATGAAACCATCGAGGATTACCATCACCTGCGCGACCTGCCGGCTAAACCGGGTACCAGCCAACTTTCGGCTTACCTGGCGGCCGGGGTGGTCTCACCCCGCCAGTGCCTGCACGCCGCACTGGCGAGCAACCGCGGCGAGTTCGACAGTGGTAGTACTGGCACCCAGACCTGGATCAACGAATTGCTCTGGCGCGAGTTCTACAAACATATCTTGACCGGTTATCCACAGGTGTCACGCCACCGAGCATTCCGCACACACACTGAGGCGTTGCCCTGGCGCGATGCCCCTGCCGACCTTGAGGCCTGGGAACAGGGACGTACCGGATTCCCGATCATCGACGCGGCCATGCGCCAGTTGCTGCACACCGGATGGATGCACAATCGCCTGCGCATGATCGTCGCCATGTTCCTCAGCAAGAACTTGCTGATCGATTGGCGCAAGGGCGAACGACATTTCATGCGCCACCTGATAGACGGTGATCTTGCCGCCAACAATGGTGGCTGGCAGTGGAGCGCGTCCACGGGCACGGACTCGGTACCTTATTTTCGTATCTTCAACCCCATTTCGCAGTCGCAACGGTTCGACCCAGAAGGGCACTTCATTCGCCACTGGGTACCCGAGCTGCGCGGTTTGGATGAAAAAAGTATCCATCAGCCTACGCAAAATAAGGATCTTTTCGCCGATAATTCGTACCATCGTCCTATAGTTGACCTAAGTAGTAGTCGCCAGCGTGCACTGGAGGCCTTCAAGGGGTTGTCGCGTAGTTAGGGTGAGGGGTCCGTGCATTGAATCATCCGCGATTTTTCTGGGTTACGGGGGCCGGCAGCGGCCTGGGACTGGCGTTAGTGGAACAGCTGCTCGGGCAAGGGCACCGGGTAGCGGCAAGTGGCAAGGACTGCCAAGCGCTCGATAGCTTGGCAGCGCACCATGGCAGCCGTATGTTGCGCCTGCCATGGCAGTTGCATGACGAAGACCAGGCAGCCAATGCCTGCCTTCAGCTTTGCCATACCTGGGGCTCGCTGGACAGCCTGATCATCAATGCCGGGGCCAGCGATTACCTGCCGGATACGGTATCGGCCACAGACGTGTTCGAGACGATCGTCAGCAGTAATCAGCTGGCGGCCGAGCACTGTATGGGCAAGGTATTACCGTTGCTGATCAAAGGCGACAAGCCGCAGGTAATGGCGATCTTCAACCGTTATTCAGCCCTGCAGCTGTATGCGCCCACCCAAGTCACAGCAGGCTGGAACAACACACCGCAGTGGTTTCGCGAGGCGCGCCAGTCGCTGAAAAATGAAGGTATTGACCTGACAGTGGTGGCGCCGCAATCGCTGAAGACGCCAGTCACGTCAGCGATGGCCTACCCAGAAGAGTGGACGCCAGAGAGCGCGGCACAAGAGCTGCTGCGACGCTTGCCACTGCGCGAGCCGGAGCTCGTGCTGGAGGTCACGAACCCCAGCAGCTTGTGGCCGTTGTCACGCTAAGTGATGGGGCGATTGCCATCCCCTTCGCGGCCCCGCAAAGTGGATGGCAAGACAACTTCACAGTGCCATGCGGTAATGCAGGCTGTAGCTCTCGACCCCATCATTGGGCTGTTTGATGCCGGCATTGGAATAGTGGATTGCCCGCACGCCAATCTCATGCCCACCCGCAAAACGCAGCCCGAAACCGATGCGGTCTTCGAACTGGAATGACGAGCCCAACTCGTTGCTTTCAAGTTCGGTGCTGGAAAATGCAGCCACACCGATCCCTGCTTCGATGTAGGGCTTCACCGACTCACCGGCGAACTCGTAGACGAATACAGGTGCGAAAGACAGGCTGTGGTTGCTCGCCGTCTCGTCGCCGTCCCAATAGGTGTAAGCACCGTCCCAATAACCCGTCAGCCGACCGACGCTCGTCTGCCACCAGCTGGCATCCCAGTTTGACTGCAGACCCAGGCGGTAAACTTGGGTGGAGTCCCCCGTCTGCCCCACCGATAACGAAACATCGGCAGCATGCACCGCCGCGACTTGTCCCAAAGTGATGGCGGCAGCCGCCGCCAAGCCGAGCAGTTTCCTCATGAGAAACATCCTTCTTTCCAATGCTGTTGTAAGTGTTTGCCTCATGGCAGGCAAAACATAGAAATCAGGAGTGGGACGATAGTTCAGCTGTTTTCACGTTTTTTTTACAATTCGAACTTGTTCACACTACCCGACGTGTTCCACAGCACAGGAAGGATGGTTTCCAATGACCGCGGCTCGGCGCTGGTCCAGAATGCCGCTTCGCGTGCCGGCCCCTCGGCCAGCAGCCCGCGCGCGGCGAGTAACCGTTGCAGTTGGCGCGCCACCGCCGCCCCGGTATCGATGATAGCGACGTCGGCGGGCACCATCCCGGCCAGCAATGGGCGCAGGAATGGGTAATGGGTACACCCGAGAATCAACGTATCGCACCCTGCCGCAAGCAAGGGCTGCAAGTACCCAAGCAACAGCTGGCGCAATTGCGGGCTACCCAGGTCACCCGTCTCGATCAGCTCGACCAGCCCAGGGCAAGGCTGGGTGACCACGCGTACGTCACTGGCGAAGCGGTCGAGCAAGGCGGCGAACTTGGCGCTCTGCAAGGTGCCGGTAGTGGCCAGCACACCGACCACGCCGGAACGGGTGGCGGCAGCAGCAGGCTTCACGGCCGGCTCCATGCCTACCAGCGGCCAGTCGGGGTAAAGCTCACGCAGGTCGGCAACCGCTGCCACGGTTGCCGTGTTGCAGGCCAGGACCATCGCCTTGGCGCCCTGCGCCTGGAAAAACTCGGCAATGCGCCGGCAACGCTGGCGGATGTAGTCGGGGGTTTTCTCGCCATACGGCACATGCCCGCAATCGGCCACATAGAGCAGCGACTCGCTGGGCAGCAAGCGCTGGATCTCGGCCAGCACGGACAAACCGCCGACCCCGGAGTCCATCACGCCAACCGCTGCCGAGCGCTCAGCCATCGCGCTTGCCACACACCGCACAAGCCGGGTCGCGCTTGACCCGCAGCTCACGCAGGCGCGTGCCCATGGCGTCGATCAGCAGCAAGCGGCCCACCAGCGGCTCGCCAAAACACGCCAGCAGTTTCATGGCTTCCAGCGCCTGCAGGCTGCCGACCAGCCCCACCAGCGGGCCGATCACGCCGGCTTCGCTGCAGGTCAGCTCGTCTTCGCTGCCATGGCCATACAGGCAATGGTAGCAAGGGCTGTAATCGCGCCGAGGGTCGAACACCGACAGCTGCCCTTCGAGGCGGATGGCTGCCCCACTGACCAGCGGCTTACCGTGGGCGAAGCACGCTGCATTGACCGCCTCGCGGGTACCGAAGTTATCGGAACAGTCCAGCACCAGGTCGACGGCTGCTACCGCAGCGGCCAGGGAATCTTCGTCCAGCGCCTGACGGTGGGCGACCAAGGTGATTTCAGGGTTGATGGCCGCAAGCCGCTGCAGCGCCGAGTCCACCTTGCTCATGCCAACGCTGCCACTGTCATGGATGACCTGGCGCTGCAGGTTGGTCAGGTCGACGGTATCGAAGTCCGCCAGGTGCAGTTCCCCCACACCCGCGGCTGCCAGGTAGAGCGCCACCGGTGAGCCCAGACCACCCAAGCCGATGATCAGCGCCTTGCTTTGCTTGAGGCGCAACTGGCCTTCGATGTCCACCTGTGCCAGCAGGATCTGCCGGCTGTAACGCAACAATTCCTGATCGGTCAGCATGGCAGGCGCCCCAGGGAAATACGTTCGTGACCGCCCAGGTCCTTGCGGCTGGCCACCTCGATGAAACCTTGCCCGGCCAGCAGAGCGCGCACCGCCTGTGCCTGGTCGTAGCCGTGTTCCAGCAGCAGCCAGCCACCGGGCAGCAGATGCGCCGGTGCCTGGCCAACGATCAGCCGCAGGTCGTCCAGGCCATCGGCCCCGGCCACCAGTGCACTGCTGGGCTCGAAGCGCACATCACCGGCAGCCAGGTGCGGGTCTTGGGCAGCGATGTACGGCGGGTTGCTGAGGATCAGGTCGAAACGCTCCCCGCTCAAGGCACTGAACCAGTGGCTGGCGAGCACCTTCACGTTGCCCAGGCCCAAGCGTTGACGATTACGCTCAGCCAGCGCTACCGCTTCCTCGACCCGGTCCAGTGCCGTGACCTGCCAGGCCGGGCGCTCGCTGGCCAAGGCCAGCGCTATCGCGCCAGTGCCGGTGCCCAGGTCGAGCACCTTGGCGGGCGTTGCAGGCTGCAGCTCAAGCGCCGTCTCGACCAGAAGCTCGGTATCAGGGCGCGGAATCAACGTGTGTGGTGCCACTTCCAGGTCGAGTTTCCAGAAGCCCTGTTGGCCTAGAATGTAGGCAACGGGCTCGCCCCCCCGGCGACGCTCAAGGTAGCCCGCGTAGGTCTGCGCATCCTCGCTGCTGACGATGCGTTCAGGCCATGTATGCAGGTAGCTGCGAGACTTGCCGATGGCCGCTGCCAGCAGCAGTTCGGCGTCCAGGCGTGCGGTGGGCGAATCCGGCAATTGCGCAGTGCGCAGCAGGCTGGCGATGATGGTCATCAATCCCCCAGTGCCGCCAGCTGATCAGCCTGGTATTCGGCCAGCAACGGTTCGATCACCGCGTCCACGCCCCCGGCAAGGATATCGTCGAGGGAATACAAGGTCAGGTTGATACGGTGATCGGTCACCCGCCCCTGTGGATAATTGTAAGTACGGATACGCTCTGAGCGGTCGCCCGAACCGACCAGCAGTTTACGTTCACTGGCGATGGCGTTCTGCGCCGCGCTGGTCTGCATGTCATTGAGCTTGGCCGACAGCCAGGACATGGCTCGGGCGCGGTTCTTGTGCTGCGAACGCTCCTCCTGGCACTCCACCACGATGCCAGTAGGCAAGTGGGTGATGCGAATGGCGGAGTCTGTTTTGTTGACGTGCTGGCCACCGGCGCCGGATGCGCGGTAGGTGTCCACGCGCAAATCGGCCGGGTTGATCTCGATAGCCACTTGCTCATCCGGCTCGGGCAGCACCGCGACAGTACACGCTGAGGTGTGGATACGGCCTTGCGATTCGGTTTCAGGCACCCGCTGCACGCGGTGCGCGCCAGACTCGAACTTGAGCTTGCCGTAAACGCTGTCGCCTTCGACGCGGGCGATGATCTCTTTATAGCCGCCGTGCTCGCCTTCGTTCTCGGAGAGAATTTCAAGGCGCCAGCCGCGCCGTTCGGCATAGCGCGAATACATGCGGAACAGATCGCCCGAGAAGATGGCCGCCTCGTCGCCGCCGGTGCCTGCGCGAATTTCGAGGAACACGTTGCGCCCGTCGTTGGGGTCTTTAGGCAACAGCATGCGTTGCAGCTGCGACTCCAGCCCCAGCAGTTGCTCCTTGGCTTCGCGTACTTCTTCCACAGCCATTTCGCGCATATCGGGGTCGGCGTCCTTGAGCAGCGCCTGGGCACCCTCGAGGTCGTCCTGCACCTTGCGCCACTCTTTATAGGCGCCGATCACCGGCTCCACTTCGGCGTATTCGCGAGAATAGGCGCGAAAGCGCGTTTGGTCGGAAATGACTTCGGCATCACCCAGCAAGGCGGTGAGTTCCTCGAAGCGGTCCTGGAGCGTGTCCAGTTTGTTCAGCAGCGACGCTTTCATTGCAAGGATTTGTCCGTCGAGCCCTCGTTGAGGGCAAAGAGTTCCTGGGCCATGGCCAGCGCATCGAGCCGGCCCTCGGCCGAGAGCTTTTTCAACTGCACGCTGGGCGCATGCAGGAGTTTGTTGGTCAGCCCCCGGGCCAGTTGCGCCAGTACCTCCTCGGGGTTGCCACCGTTGGCCAGCAGACGCTGGGCCTTTTGCAGTTCTTCGTCGCGCAGGCGCTCGCTTTGCTGGCGATAGGCGCGCAACACATCGACCGCAGCCAGTTCGCGCAGACGCACCATGAAGTCTTCGGCGCCCACCGAGACCAGCTCTTCGGCCGCCTGGGCCGCGCCCTGGCGGCTCTTGAGGTTTTCCGCGACCACTTCATGCAGGTCATCGACGGTATACAGGTACACGTCGTCGAGCTCACCTACCTCCGGCTCGATGTCGCGCGGCACGGCGATGTCGACCATGAAGATCGGCTTGTGCCGGCGCTGCTTCAGCGCGCTTTCCACCGCGCCCTTGCCCAGGATGGGCAGTTGGCTGGCGGTCGAGCTGATGACGATGTCGCTGTGCGCCAGCTCTTGTGGGATATCGGCCAGCAACACGGCGTGAGCCCCGAACTGCTCGGCCAGCAGGCTGGCCCGCTCCAGTGTACGGTTGGCCACGACGATACGGCGCACGCCCTGCTCATGCAGGTGACGAGCAACCAGGGTGATGGTTTCACCGGCGCCGATCAGCAGTGCCTGGCTGCGCCCCAGGTCGCTGAAGATCTGCCGCGCCAGGCTGACCGCGGCGAACGCCACCGACACCGGGTTCTCGCCGATCGCGGTGTCGGTGCGCACCTGTTTGGCTGCGCTGAAGGTGGCCTGGAACAGGCGCCCGAGGAGCGGGCCCACGGTGCCAGCCTCACGCGCCACGGCATACGCCGACTTCATCTGGCCGAGGATCTGCGGTTCGCCAAGTACCAGCGAGTCGAGGCCCGAGGCAACCCGCATCATGTGCCTGACGGCATCATGCTCTTCATGGATGTAGGCACTGGCGCGCAGCTCATCCAGGCTAAGGCGGTGATAATCGGCCAGCCACTGCAGGACCGCCTCGGCGGACAACTGATCCTGTTCTATATAGAGCTCGCTGCGGTTGCAGGTCGACAGGATCGCCGCCTCACGGCTGGCGGTCAGCCGACAAAGCTGCTGCAGGGCGTCGACCAGCTGCTCTGGGGTAAACGCCACGCGCTCGCGTACGTCTACCGAGGCAGTCTTATGGTTGATACCAAGTGCAAGAAAGGCCATGCAAGGTCGCTGGTTGTGACGAGAAGCCGATAATTGTCCTCTTTCGCAGGTTTTAGAACAACCACCGTTCGCTATTGTCGTGAGGGTGAGGGGCGCAGGCCGCGCAACCTTGCCAACCCCTCGCCTGGAGCCATTGCCCCTGGGCCACGAAACCCATGTCAAAAAATGGCCAGGGAGCGGGAAACATGCCCTTTATCGCCTATAAAAATCGACGATATCCAGGCTCAAGCCCTTGGCCAACACTTAAAAGCAGTCAGACTGGCGCGTTGCCGAGCCGGCGGCGACAAGCCACAGGGCAGTGAACATCCCACCTACCCCGCTGTCCCACCTAATCACCAGCAACGCTGTAAAGCACGACCTTCGCAGGTGGGTTTGCCCCCGCGCTTGTGTCATCATGCTCCGACCGCCGGTAAGTCCTTCTAAGCCTCTTCATATGAACAGACCCTACGCACTGCTGCTTGCCTTCGCCCTGCTCCAGGGCTGCCAGAGCCTGGCCCCACACAAGGCCGAGCCTCCCGTTGCCGAAGCCGGCAAGGCAGAGGCCGACAAGCCCGTGGTGTATGGGTCGTTCAAGCAGGACACGCTCTACAGCCTGCTGGTGGCCGAACTCGCCGGCCAGCGCAACCGGTTCGATATCGCCCTGGCCAATTACACCGACCAGGCCGAGAAAACCCAGGACCCGGGCGTGTCCGAGCGCGCCTACCGCATCGCCGAGTACCTCGGCGCCGACGAGCCGGCCCTGGACAGCGCACTGATCTGGGCCCGCAACGACCCACAGAACCTCGACGCCCAGCGCGCCGCTGCCATCCAGCTGGCGCGGGCAGGCCGCTATGACGACTCCATGACCTATATGGAGAAGGTGCTGCAAGGCCAGGGCGACACGCATTTCGATTTCCTCGCCCTGTCGGCCGCCGAAACCGACCAGAGCACCCGCGACGGCCTGATGCAGAGTTTCGACCGCCTGCTGGTCAAGTACCCCGACAACAACCAGCTGGTGTTCGGCAAGGCCCTGTTGCTGAATCAGGATGGCAAGGCTGAAGAAGCCCTCGAGCTGCTTGAGTCGCACCCGGCGCAAAATGGCGAGATCGCTTCGACCCTGCTGCGCGCCCGCCTGCTCCAGGCCCTGGACCGCGGCCCGGAAGCGCTGCCGCTGCTGCGCGGGGCGATCCGCGACAACCCAGACGACAAGCGCCTGCGGCTGACCTATGCGCGCACCCTGGTCGAACAGGACCGCATCGCCGATGCCAAGGCCGAGTTCATCAGCCTGGTCCAGCAATACCCCGATGATGACGAGCTGCGTTACTCGCTGGCGCTGGTATGCCTGGAGAACAAGGACTGGGATGAGGCCGAGAGCTACCTGCGCGAGCTGATCGAGCGTGACAGCAACGTCGACGCCGCCCACCTGAACCTGGGCCGCATTGCCGAAGAACGCCACGACCCCGCCGGAGCCCTGAGCGAATACGCGCTGGTCGGCCCGGGCCCGGATTACCTGCCGGCACAATTGCGCCAGGCCGATATCCTGATCGCCAACGGCCGTGGCACCGAGGCGTCCCGCCAGCTGGCCCAGGCCCGCGAGGCGCAGCCGGAGCTCGCCATCCAGCTTTACCTGATCGAGTCGGAAAGCTACAGCAACAACAACAAGGACGCCCAGGCCAACCAGGTGCTGCAACAGGCCATCCAGCGCTACCCGGACGACCTCAACCTGCTTTACACCCGCGCCATGCTCGCCGAAAAGCGTGACGACCTGCCGCAGATGGAAAAAGACCTGCGCGCCATCATCGCTCGCGAACCGGAAAACGCCATGGCGCTGAACGCCCTGGGTTATACCCTGGCCGACCGCACAACCCGTTACACTGAAGCCAAGGCCCTGATCGACAAGGCCTATGAGCTATCCCCGGACGACCCGGCAATCCTCGACAGCAAGGGCTGGGTCGCCTACCGCCTGGGTAACCTCGAGGAGGCCGAGCGTTACCTGCGCCAGGCCCTTGAGCGCTTCCCCGACCATGAAGTGGCTGCTCACCTGGGCGAGGTTCTGTGGGCCAACGGCAAGCGCCGTGAAGCTCGCCATGTCTGGGCCAAGGCCTTCGAGGCCCAGCCCGACAGCCCTATCCTGCGCAAGACCGTCTTGCGCCTGACCGGATCCGAGACCCTTTAACGCCATGTTTTTGCGCCATTGCATCACCTTCACCCTGATCGCCCTGCTGGCTGGCTGTGCCGGCTTCGGTAGCCGCGAGGCCCTTCAAGGCCACGGCGACCCACAGCAGTGGCGCACCCATAAAGAGCAATTGAGCAGCCTCGATGGCTGGCAGATCAACGGCAAGGTCGGCATACGCGCGCCGCGCGACTCCGGCAGTGGCACGCTGTTCTGGTTGCAGCGCCAGGACTATTACGACATCCGTCTGGCCGGCCCGCTGGGCCGAGGCGCAGCACGCCTGACCGGCCGCCCCGGTGGTGTGGTACTGGAAGTAGCCAACCAGGGCCGCTACGAAGCCGCCAGCCCCGAAGCGTTGCTGGAAGAACAGCTGGGCTGGCAGTTGCCGGTGTCGCACCTGGTCTGGTGGGTGCGCGGCCTGCCCGCTCCCGACAGCAAGAGCAAGCTGACCCTCGATGGCGACAGCCGCTTGGCCAGCCTGGACCAGGACGGCTGGCAGGTGCAGTACCTGAGCTACACCGAGCAGAACGGCTACTGGCTGCCCGAGCGCCTGAAACTGCACGGCAAGGACCTCGACGTGACCCTGGTGGTCAAGGACTGGCAGCCGCGCCAGCTGGGGCACTGACCGATGCACAGGCTCACCCTGCCCGCCCCGGCCAAGCTCAACCTGTGGCTGCACATCATCGGCCGCCGTCCGGACGGTTACCACGAACTGGAAACCGTCTTCCAGTTTCTCGAGCACGGCGACGAACTGACCTTCGCCCTGCGTGAAGACGGCGCGATCCGCCTGCACACCGAAATCGAAGCGGTGCCCCACGACAGCAACCTGATCGTGCGCGCCGCGCGCAAGCTGCAGGAACAGTCCGGCACCGGGCTTGGCGCCGATATCTGGCTGACCAAGGTGCTGCCCATGGGCGGCGGTATCGGCGGCGGAAGCTCGGATGCCGCGACCACATTGCTGGCGCTGGCGCACCTGTGGCAACTGGATTGGGACGAAGATCGCCTGGCGGCCCTGGGCCTGACACTAGGCGCCGACGTCCCGGTGTTCGTCCGTGGCCATGCTGCATTCGCCCAAGGTGTGGGTGAGCAACTGACCCCGGTCGACCCGGCAGAACCCTGGTACGTCGTGCTGGTGCCGCAAGTGTCTGTCAGCACAGTAGAAATTTTTTCGCATCCACAGTTGACACGTGATTCCCTCCCCCTTAAGATGCGCCCCGTTCCCGAGGGAAACAGTCGAAATGACTGCCAACCGGTGGTAGAGCAAAGTTACCCGGAAGTTCGCAACGCGTTGAATTCACTGGGTAAATTTACTGAAGCTCGATTAACCGGCACTGGAAGTTGCGTGTTTGGGGCCTTCCCAAGCAAAGCCGAAGCTGATAAAGTTCTGGCCCTTCTTTCAGCGACCCAAACAGGGTTTGTGGCGAAAGGAAGCAATGTTTCGATGTTGCATCGCAAGCTGCAAAGTCTGGTCAAGAAGTCGAGTGCATAGCGCTCGCAGCAACAGATACAGGGGCGTCGCCAAGCGGTAAGGCAGCAGGTTTTGATCCTGCCATGCGTTGGTTCGAATCCAGCCGCCCCTGCCATTTTCCTTATACTCATCCAGGTATACCCTCAGCCTCCAGGTACTGCGCGTGTCCAAGATGATGGTCTTTACGGGGAACGCTAACCCCGATCTGGCTCGGCGTGTCGTACGTCAGCTGCATATCCCTCTCGGTGACGTCTCTGTCGGTAAATTCTCCGACGGTGAGATCAGCACTGAGATCAATGAAAATGTCCGCGGTAAAGACGTCTTCATTATTCAGCCGACCTGTGCCCCGACCAACGATAACCTGATGGAACTGGTAGTGATGGCCGACGCCTTCCGCCGCTCCTCAGCATCCCGAATCACCGCCGTGATTCCTTACTTCGGATACGCCCGCCAGGACCGCCGTCCGCGTTCGGCACGTGTAGCCATCAGCGCCAAAGTCGTCGCTGACATGCTCACTGTCGTGGGTATCGACCGTGTTCTCACCGTCGACCTGCACGCTGACCAGATCCAGGGTTTCTTCGATATCCCGGTCGACAACATCTACGGCTCGCCCGTACTGGTCGACGATATCGAAGACCAGCGTTTCGAGAACCTGATGATCGTCTCCCCGGACATCGGTGGTGTCGTGCGCGCACGTGCCGTCGCCAAGTCCCTGGGTGTCGACCTGGGTATCATCGACAAACGCCGTGAAAAGGCCAACCACTCCGAAGTCATGCACATCATCGGCGACGTCGAAGGGCGCACTTGCATCCTGGTAGACGACATGGTCGATACCGCCGGCACCCTGTGCCATGCGGCCAAGGCACTGAAAGAACACGGCGCGGCCAAGGTTTATGCCTATTGCACGCACCCTGTCCTCTCGGGCCGTGCGATCGAGAACATCGAGAAGTCGGTACTGGACGAGCTGGTGGTGACCAACACCGTTCCGCTGTCCGCCGCTGCTCAAGCCTGTGACCGTATCCGCCAGCTGGATATCGCACCGGTTGTCGCTGAAGCGGTCCGCCGTATCAGCAATGAAGAATCGATCAGTGCGATGTTCCGCTAAGCGGAACAGGTACTGATATGAAGCGCCCCGCCCCAACATGTGTTGGGGCGGGGCTTTTTTGCCATCCCCGTTGGCGCTGGTCGCAAACGCCCTCGGGGGGCTATTTTGGAGAAACAAAATGACTGATTTCACTCTGAACGCCCAAGTGCGTAGTGACCTGGGGAAAGGTGCGAGCCGCCGCCTGCGTCACACCGCCAACATCCCAGCCGTTGTATACGGTGGCGATAAAGAAGCTCAATCCCTGACCATCGTGGCCAAGGAAATCGCCAAGCTGTTCGAAAACGAAGCTGCCTTCAGCCACGTTATCGAGCTGAACGTCGACGGCGCCAAGCAGAACGTCGTAGTCAAGGCCATGCAGCGCCACCCGGCCAAAGGCTTCATCATGCACGCCGACTTCGTTCGCGTCGTTGCTGGCCAGAAGCTGACCGCTGTTGTTCCAGTGCACTTCATCAACGAAGAAGCACCGGTCAAGAAAGGCGGCGAGATCTCGCACGTTGAATCGCAGATCGAAGTTTCCTGCGAAGCCAAAGACCTGCCTGAGTTCATCGAAGTCGACCTGGGCAATGCTGAAATCGGCACCATCATCCACCTGTCGGACCTGAAAGCTCCGAAAGGCGTAGAGTTCGTTGCTCTGGCCCACGGTGATGACAAAGCTGTTGCCAACGTTCACGCGCCACGCGTTGCTCCAGAAGCTGAAGAAGGCGCCGCTGAGTAATCCACTCGCGCGCCGGTGTTGATCGGGTTACAGTGCCGCGCACCGTAACCCACCAACTCCAAGGAAGAGCCCCTACGTGACCGCCATCCAGTTGATCGTCGGCCTGGGTAACCCCGGCCCCGAATACGAACAGACCCGGCATAACGCAGGGGCTCTTTTCGTTGAACGCATTGCCAGCGCCCAGCGCGTCTGTTTGACCGCTGACCGCAAGTATTTCGGCCTGACGGCTAAATTCAGCCATCAGGGCAACGACGTTCGTCTGCTCATCCCCACCACCTACATGAACCGTAGCGGCCAGTCCGTGGCGGCATTGGCCAATTTCTTCCGCATCAAGCCGGAAGCGATCCTGGTGGCGCATGACGAACTCGACCTGCCTCCGGGCGTCGCCAAGCTCAAGCGCGGCGGCGGCCATGGCGGGCATAACGGCCTGCGCGACATCATCGCGCAGCTCGGCAACCAGAACGACTTCCACCGCCTGCGGCTTGGCATCGGCCACCCGGGTGACGCCAAACTGGTCTCCAACTTCGTCCTGGGCCGCGCGCCGCGCGCCGAGCAGGAGAAGCTCGACGCCAGCATCGATTTTGCCCTCGGCGTGTTGCCTGACGTGCTTGCCGGCGATTTCGCCAAGGCAATGCGCGAGCTGCACAGCCAGAAGGCCTGATTTCCTAGAGAGGGGAATACCCATGGGTTTCAATTGCGGCATCGTCGGCCTGCCCAACGTCGGCAAGTCCACCCTGTTCAACGCCCTGACCAAGTCTGGCATCGCGGCGGAGAACTTCCCCTTCTGCACCATCGAGCCGAACAGCGGTATCGTGCCGATGCCAGATGCGCGCCTGGCTGCGCTGGCGGAAATCGTCAAGCCTAATCGCATCCTGCCGACCACCATGGAGTTCGTCGACATCGCCGGCCTGGTGGCCGGTGCCTCGAAAGGTGAAGGCCTGGGCAACAAGTTCCTCGCCAACATCCGCGAGACCGACGCCATCGCCCACGTGGTGCGCTGCTTCGAAGACGAAAACGTGATCCACGTTTCCAACAGCGTCGACCCCAAGCGCGACATCGAGATCATTGACCTCGAGCTGATCTTCGCCGACCTGGACAGCTGCGAGAAGCAACTGCAGAAGGTCACCCGCAATGCCAAGGGTGGCGACAAGGAAGCCCTGGCGCAAAAGGCAATCCTGGAAAAGCTGATCCCGCACTTCACCGAAGGCAAGCCGGCACGCAGCCTGATGAAGAACATGGCCGACGACGAGAAAGCCGTCATCCGTGGCTTCCACCTGCTGACCAGCAAGCCGGTGATGTACATCGCCAACGTGGCTGAAGATGGCTTCGACAACAACCCGCACCTGGACGTGGTCAAGGCCATCGCCGAAGAAGAAGGCGCGGTCGTGGTGCCGGTGTGCAACAAGATCGAAGCAGAGATCGCCGAACTGGACGACGGTGAAGAGAAGGACATGTTCCTCGAGGCCCTGGGCCTGGAAGAACCTGGCCTGAACCGCGTGATCCGCGCCGGTTACGAACTGCTGAACCTGCAAACCTACTTCACTGCCGGCGTGCAGGAAGTACGTGCCTGGACCGTGCGTGTCGGTGCCACTGCACCGCAGGCAGCGGGCGTGATCCACACCGACTTCGAAAAAGGCTTCATCCGCGCTGAAGTGGTGGCCTATGACGACTTCATCCAGTTCAAGGGTGAAGGCGGAGCCAAGGAAGCCGGTAAATGGCGCCTGGAAGGCAAGGACTACATCGTCAAAGACGGCGATGTGATGCACTTCCGCTTCAACGTATAACGGCAGTAAATCCGCGGCGCCCCGTTCGCGGGTGAACCCGCTCCCACAGGTACTGCGCCGCGCTTCAGGCTGGTGCTAAACCTGTAGGAGCGGGTTTACCCGCGAACGGGGCGCCGCCGTTTCAGGCCAGTGAAAAGCCCCGGACTTGGGGAGACCAAGAAACTCCAACAGAATCGGATCACGCACAAAATCACGCGGACTCTGGCACCCCGTATGCACATAGGTCACAGCTTCCTACCTCACAGCCGCGCGATCTTGACTCGCCAACAGACGCTCGTAAAACAGCGTACCGATTTGCCGATTCAGCGCACGGCTGCTCCAATTCTGGAGGGCAGCTTCATTCATGTACCACTGTCGAGCGATGTCGCTGTCGACCCTGAGAAGCGATTGAGGAGGCCTCTGCGCGGCCAGTCGCTAAGAGACCTGAGGGTAAACGGTCAGTGCCAAGTAATATCTCCAGCCTCCCGAGTCAGCACCAATTCGGTCAACGCCCGACCCATCTGCACGTTGTGCACGGAATTGACCAGCATGCCGATACCCGGCTCGCCGACATTGCCGCAGATGTATTCGTCGAGGGTGTCTTCAATACCGCGCAGTAACTGAATGACATAGAGCAATGCCTCGGCTGAGGGCATGTCGTTGTTGATGGTGTAGAACGAGCGGGAGCTGGGTTTTGCGGTGGGCGGATCAGGTACAAGCTTTTTCATGATGCTTCTCCGAGTTCAGTACACGAAGCCCCCCACTCAACTTCCTCTCACAGAAGCAGGGTGGCAGCCGAACGCGGGGTGAGAGACCGGCGAACATCGGAATTCCGGCCAGGCAAACGCCTGCCCACGAACGGCTGCCATAACACTGGCACGATGTATCACCGGGCTCTCACACCCGATCGTCAAACCATGACGACCTGGGGAAATTAGCCCTGATGCTCATCATCGACAACAGAGAAACGGCAGCTGCGCGCGTAGGATAATTCCCAAGCTAACTTGAACTGAAGCATTTGGTTTCAGGTTAGGAAAGATCCTACGCCTGAAGGCTTGCTCGGCAGTAGTGCCCAAAAAAACGAATGGTGGTAAGAAACCCGGCCAACGTTGACAGTAATGGGTTGCTGTAGCCCGCGCAGGACAATTACCAAGCTATCGTGAATTGAAGCATCTGGTTTCAAGTGAGTACCTGGCCCACGCCTCGGGGCTGGCGCAGTGCCGCCTGTTTGCCCCAGCCCACCACAAGCACTTCATGCGTCCTCCGCCCAGGAGCCCCACCATGCATGAAACACCTCCACGCCCCGGCTTCGACTGGCAACGCTGGCTCCCCGGGCTGGCCACCCTGGTGCACTACCAGCTCGCCTGGCTGCCCAAGGACATCGCTGCCGGGCTGGTACTGACCACCATGCTGGTGCCCGTGGGCATCGCCTACGCCGAAGCCTCCGGTGTACCCGGCATCTACGGCTTGTACGCGACCATCGTGCCGTTGCTGGCCTACGCTTTGTTCGGCCCCAGCCGAATCCTGGTGCTCGGCCCTGATTCGGCGCTGGCCGCGCCGATCCTGGCGGTGGTGGTGCAGTACGCCGCCAGCGACCCCCAGCGCGCCATCGCCATCGCCAGCCTGATGGCCCTGGTGGCCGGCGCCTTCTGCATGATCGCCGGGTTGCTGCGCCTGGGCTTCATCACCGAGTTGCTGTCCAAGCCTATCCGCTATGGCTACATGAACGGTATCGCGCTGACCGTGCTGATCAGCCAGTTGCCCAAGCTGTTCGGCCTCTCGATCGACAGCCAGGGGCCCCTGCGCGATCTGTGGCAGCTGGCACAGGCCCTGATCGCCGGCCAGGGGCACTGGCCCAGCTTTGCCATCGGTGCCGGCAGCCTGGCGCTGATTCTGCTGCTCAAGCCCTACAAGCGCTTACCGGGCATCCTGATCGCCGTGGTGCTCGCCACCCTGGCGGTAAGCCTGTTCGGCCTCGACCAGATGGGCGTCAAAGTACTGGGTGAGCTTCCCCAGGGCTTGCCCAGCTTCGCCTTCCCCTGGGTAACCGACATCGACCTGATCGAGGTGCTGCTGGGCGGCATCGCCGTGGCGTTGGTGTCGTTCGCCGATACCAGTGTGCTGTCACGTACCTACGCGGCGCGCCTGAAAACGACGGTCAACCCGAACCAGGAAATGTTTGGCCTGGGGGTAGCCAACCTGGCATCCGGGCTGTTCCAAGGCATCCCGATCAGCAGCAGTTCGTCGCGTACGCCGGTGGCTGAGGCGGCCGGCTCGAAAACCCAGCTTACCGGCATCATCGGCGCAGTGGCGGTGACCATCCTGCTGTTGGTCGCCCCCAACCTCATGCAGCACCTGCCCATCAGTGCGTTGGCCGCAGTGGTGATCGCGGCGGCATTGGGGCTTTTCGAGTTCGCCGACCTCAAGCGCATCTTTCGCATGCAGCAATGGGAGTTCTGGCTGTCGTTCACCTGCTTCGTGGGGGTTGCGGTGTTCGGCGCCATCCCCGGTATCTGCATCGCCGTGGCGATTTCGGTGATCGAGTTTCTGTGGGATGGCTGGCGGCCGCACCATGCGGTGCTCGGCCGCGTCGACGGCACCCGTGGCTACCATGACGTGCAGCGTTATCCACAGGCTCGCCGGGTACCGGGGCTGGTGCTGCTGCGCTGGGATGCGCCGCTGTTCTTCGCCAATGCCGAGCAGTTTCAGGCCAAGGTGCTGGCAGCTGTGGAGGAGTCGCCTACCCCGGTGCAGCGCCTGGTGATTGCGGCGGAGCCGGTGACCAGTATCGATATCACGTCCGCCGACATGCTGGCCGAGCTCGACCGGGCCCTGGAGGCCCGGGGGGTCGAGTTGCAGTTCGCCGAGATGAAGGACCCGGTGAAAGACAAGATGAAACGGTTCGAATTGTTCCAGCACATGGGCGAGACGGCGTTTCACCCCACTGTCGGCGCGGCGGTGGATGCCTATCTGCAAGACACCGGGGTGGACTGGAAGCCATGAGCCGCTAAACGGCCTTGAGCCGACGCCGGTCGAGCCCTATCAGCAAGGCACTCGCATACAGCGACACGGCCAGAAACAACGCCATGCGGACCGCAAACGCCCGATAGACGTCCTGGCCAGCGGCACTGTCCTGCACTGACTGCCCCAGCAGGATGAGCAGGGTGGTCAGGCAGCTTACCCAGTACGCAGGGCTGTGCCGCGTGCTTGCCACCTGATAGAGCCTGCGCCCCTTGCCAGCACCGGCGAGCCGATGAGTTCGCGGCTGGCATGCCGAGCCCGGGTTTCGCCAGCCTGCTGCCCAAGGCTCACCGCCTTCATGACAAGCGGCATGAACGCAACAGCACCGCGAACACCGGCGCCAATATGGGCACCGGCAAGCCACGGCCGAAACCCTCCACCAGGCAGAGCGCCACGCCTAGCGCCAGGCGCAGCGCGCGCAGGCGGCGCAGCTCAATAGGCATAGGACCACCGTGGCCTGCAGTAGGCTGCCGTCATGTGGCATAGGTTCGTACCCTTGCGACCTTGCGCAGTAAGGGAATCAGAAACGCTCTTGGACCACTTTGAAGGGATAGGCTATGGCTTTGTACTTACCGATCTTGCCGCGTTTGGGCAGCTTCACCACCTTGTCGCCGGTGACGTCCTTGTAGGGAATGCGCGAGAGCAGATGGCTGATGATGTTCAGGCGAGCACGGCGTTTGTCGTCGGAGTGGGCCAGAAACCACGGCGCCCACGACGAGTCGGAGGCAGCGAACATTTCATCGCGGGCGTGGGTGTATTCGTCCCAGTGGGTGTAGGACTTAAGGTCCATGGGCGAGAGTTTCCATAACTTGCGACCGTCATTGATGCGATCTTGCAGGCGGCGGGTCTGCTCCTGGGCGCTGACTTCGAGCCAATACTTGATGAGGATGATCCCCGACTCGACCATCAGCTTCTCCAGCAAGGGGACCACCGACAGGAACTTGCTGGCCTGCTCCTCGGTGCAGAAGCCCATTACCCGTTCAACACCGGCGCGGTTGTACCAGCTGCGATCGAAAATCACCACCTCCCCCGCTGCGGGCAGATGGTTGAGGTAACGCTGGGAGTACATCTGGGACTTTTCCCGTTCAGTCGGCGCCGGTAGCGCCACCACCCGGAACACACGCGGGCTTACCCGCTCGGTGATGGCCTTGATGGTACCGCCCTTGCCGGCACCGTCCCGGCCCTCGAACAAGATGCACACCTTCAGGCCCTTGGCCACGACCCATTCCTGCAGTTTCACCAATTCCACATGCAGGGTTTTGAGCTGTTTGTCATAGGCCTTGCCGCTCAGCTTCTCAGCGGGCGCCTGCAAGTCTTTTTTCCTGGACGGCTTGGCCATGACACGCTCCTTTGGGGCGAATGAAAGTCAGTATGGTCGATCCCCGGGGTTTTACTTGGCCAACTTGCTGTAGCTGGTCATCAGGTTGCGGTAGTCGGGAATGTGGTTGGAGAACAACGTGCCCAGCCCTTCGACATCATTGCGCCAGTCGCGATGCAGCTCGCAGGCCACCCCGAACCAGGTCATCAGTTGCGCCCCGGCTGCCTCCATCCGCCGCCAGGCCGAATCACGGGTCAGCTCATTGAAGGTGCCGGAGGCATCGGTAACCACGAACACCTCGAAACCCTCTTCCAGCGCCGACAACGCCGGGAAGGCCACACAGACTTCGGTGACCACGCCGGCGATAAGCAGCTGCTTCTTGCCCGTGGCCTTCACCGCTTTGACGAAATCTTCGTTGTCCCAGGCATTGATGTTGCCCGGCCGGGCGATGTAAGGCGCGTCGGGGAACTGCTCCTTGAGTTCTGGCACCAGCGGCCCGTTGGGACCGGTTTCGAAGCTGGTGGTGAGGATGGTGGGCAGCTTGAAATACTCGGCTAGGTCGGCCAGTGCCAACACGTTGTTCTTGAAACGGTCGGGGTCGATATCGCGGACCAGCGACAGCAAGCCAGTCTGGTGATCGACCAGCAGCACTGCGGCGTTGTTCTTGTCCAGACGTTTGTATTGGAAGGCCATGACAGATCTCCTTGCGAACGCAGGTTGGGAGTTTCAGCGTAGGCAAGGATTGAGGTTGGGATACGCCGTCAGTCGGCGAAGGCCTGGATGATCACGTCCACAGCATGTCAGTTACGCACTCGTCGGTACTGCTGGGTCGGACTGCGCGGTGAATCTGGCTCTGTCATTTCGATCAGCCCTGCAGCCAAAGCAGGTTTCAGATAGCTTTTGCTGAACGTGGGGCGGTGAGAAAGTCCCAGACGCTGCATCAACTCATTGCTTTTCAACGCTGAACCCGGCGGAAGAATACTCAAAAGGCTGGCTACTTGATCGGTTACTTGATCGGTTACTTGATCGGTAGCCCTGGCTTCAACAAGTGCCTGCAGCAGAGCACTCAGCATGAACTCAGCGAACGGTGTTGCCTCAGCTGCCTGATCTGAAGCTGCAAGCGCTGCGTAATAGGCGTCCTGTTGCTCACGGATAACAGTTTCCACCGGCATGAATGCCATAACAGGGCGCCAGCGACTTAGCAGGAGTGTCTGCCATAACCTCCCCATCCGCCCGTTACCGTCAGCGAACGGATGGATGAATTCAAATTCGTAATGAAACACGCAGCTTACAATCAGAGGATGCCACTCACTGCGGGCCAGCCAATGCAGAAGGTCCTGTACCAGCGTTGCAACCCGGCTGGCGGGTGGCGCCATGTGCAGCAGCTTTGCCTCACGGTAGATACCCACGCCACTCTCGCGGAAGTGACCTGCATCATCAATCAGACCCTGCATCAGTAAACCGTGCGCAGTCAGCAAATCGGATTGACGATCCGGCTGCCAGGTCGGCATCGCATCGTAAGCAGAGAAGGCGTTGCGGACTTCCTGGATCTCGCGTGGCAAACCCATTACTCGCTTTCCATCCAATAGCGCGGTCACCTGCTCGACGGTAAGGGTATTGTTTTCAATGGCAAGCGAAGCCTGGATGGTCCGTATACGGTTACCTCGGCGCAGTTGTGGTGTGAAGGTATCCTCCCGATAAGCCGTCAGTTGCCCCACGCACTCACTGATCTCGGCGACCAGTGCCAATATTCGCGGCGTTACTGTCAGCGGCGGCTGATAATTGCTCATCGCCTGTATTTCCTTTGAATTCAAAAGACCTGAAGAGGGGCTGCATTGCCACCCAAAGGCCACATGCAATTGCCTTCACCTTATCCACTGCTATGGCATGGGTAAAGCAAGCGGGGCTATTGGTTCACGAATTTCTAAACTAATTATTTCCCCCCAGCGATTTTTCCCCCCGCCCCTCCCCACCAGAATCGCTTCACCACAATCACAAAAACCGTGAGGCCACTCCCGTGGACCAGACACTCCAGGTACGGCAGGCCGCCGCCGACCTCGTCGCCGCCTTCGCCAGCAACGACACCGCCCGCTACTTCGCCTGCTTCAGCGAAGATGCCACCTTCCTTTTCCACACCTTGGCGCAACCGCTGCTGTCGCGCGGTGCCTACGAGGACCTCTGGGCCCAATGGCAGGCCGATGGCTTTGCCGTGCTCAGCTGCGTTTCGAGCAATGCCCAGGTAAGCCTGCAGGGTGAGGTGGCGGTTTTCATGCACGATGTGGCCACACGCATCCGCATCGCTGGCGAAGAACACCAGCTGGCCGAGCGCGAAACCATTGTGTTCCGCCGCCACGGCGAACGCTGGCTGGCCTGCCATGAGCACCTGTCGGTCGTCACCGCAACCTGATTCACCTTACGCGGCCCTGCCGCCCTGCCATCGCACCCACAAGAGGGCCGCGCCCCGCGCCGGCCTACAACAACCGCGCTGGAGCATCACCATGAGCCACTCGACCGGTATCGAGACCAATGGCGTCGAACAGATCCCTGACGATCAACGCGACGCCTCCCCGCTGGACCTGTTCCGCCTGATCTTCGGCGGTGCCAACACCTTTGCCACTGCCGTGCTGGGCAGCTTCCCGGTGCTGTTCGGGCTGTCGTTCCAGGCTGGGGTCTGGGCGATCCTGCTCGGCGTCGGCGTGGGTGCGCTGATCCTTGCACCCATGGGCTTGTTCGGTGCGCTCAACGGCACCAACAACGCGGTGTCGTCGGGCGCACACTTCGGCGTGCACGGGCGCATCGTCGGCTCGTTCCTGTCGCTGCTCACCGCCGTGGCGTTCTTCTCGCTGTCGGTATGGAGTTCCGGCGATGCCCTGGTCGGCGGCGCCAAGCGCCTGGCAGGGCTGCCGGAAACCGACCTGACCCTGGGCCTGGCCTACGGCCTGTTCGCCACACTGGTGCTGGTGGTGTGCATCTTCGGCTTCCGCTTCATGCTGTGGGTCAACAAGATTGCCGTGTGGGCCTCGAGCCTGTTGTTCCTGCTGGGCATCTTCGCCTTCGCCGGCCCGTTCGATGCGGGCTACGCCGGGAGCGTCAGCCTTGGCCAGGCCGGGTTCTGGGCAGCCTTCGTCGGCGCGGCGATCCTGGCCATGAGCAACCCGGTCTCGTTCGGCGCCTTCCTGGGCGACTGGTCGCGCTATATCCCGCGGCAAACGCCCAAGGCGCGCATCATGCTCGCGGTGATCGCCGCCCAGGCTGCCACGCTGATTCCGTTCCTGTTCGGCCTGTGCACCGCGACCCTGGTGGCCACCCAGGCCGCGGACTATATCGCCGCCAACAACTATGTGGGTGGCCTGCTGGCGATTTCGCCTAGCTGGTTCTTCCTGCCGGTGTGCCTGATCGCGGTGATCGGTGGCATGTCTACCGGCACGACTGCCCTTTACGGCACCGGGCTGGACATGTCGAGCGTGTTCCCCCGCCTGCTCAGCCGCGCGGGCGCCACCGTGCTGATCGGGGTAATGGCCATTGCCTTTATCTTCATTGGCCGCTTCACCTTCAACCTGGTACAGAGCGTTTCGACCTTCGCCGTGCTGATCATTACCTGCACCAGCCCGTGGATGGTCATCATGATTCTCGGCTTGATCACCCGCCGCGGCTTCTACCACGCCGACGACCTGCAAGTGTTCACCCGCGGCCAACGCGGCGGCCACTACTGGTTCCTGCATGGCTGGAACTGGCGCGGCATGGGGGCGTGGATCCCCAGCGCGGTGGTCGGCCTGAGCTTCGTCAACCTGCCTGGGCAGTTCGTCGGCCCGCTGGGCGACCTGGCTGGCGGCATCGACGTGAGCCTGCCGGTCACCCTGAGCATGGCCGGTGTGCTTTACCTGCTGCTGCTCAACCTCTTCCCTGAACCTGCCGGCGTGTATGGCCCCAACGGCCCGCGCTGGGTGCGCTGCAAAAGCACCTCACACACGCCGGTGCTGAACCCGGCCGAAATAGCCTGACTGGATAACGATCATGACCACTTCCCACTACATTGCCGGCCGCTGGGTCGAAGGCCTGGGCAGCGACTGCATCAGTGTCAATGACCCTGCACTGGGCCAACCTTTCGCCGAACTGATGGCCGCCAGCGTTGCCCAGGTCGACCAGGCCGTGGCGGCGGCGCGCGAAGCCCTGTCCACATGGAAGCAGGTAAGCGCCAGCGAGCGTGCGGCCTACCTGCGCGGTTTTGCCGAGCAGCTCGGGCAACGCCGTGAAGCATTGATCAGCCTGCAAATGCGCAACAACGGCAAGCCTCGCCACGAGGCCGAAATCGACCTGGACGATGCCATAGCCACCTTCGCGTATTACGCCGACCTGGCCGAGCAACTGCCGCAAAGGAACCGCGAAGTGGCGTTGGCCGCACCGGGGTTCACCGCCCGCACCCGGCTGGAGCCGGTGGGTGTGGTCGGCCTGATCGTGCCGTGGAACTTCCCGTTGGTGACCAGCGCGTGGAAGCTCGCACCGGCCTTGGCTGCAGGCTGCACCGTGGTGCTCAAACCCTCGGAGATCACCCCACTGATCGAGCAGGCCTACGGCCAGATCGCCGATACCCTGGGCCTGCCTGCGGGCGTGCTGAACATTGTCAACGGCAAAGCCGAGACCGGCGCCGCACTGAGCAACCATAGCGGTGTGGACAAGCTGTCGTTCACCGGCAGCAACAGTGTCGGCAGCCAGGTGATGCGCAGCGCATCGGCACAGTGCCGGCCGGTGACCCTGGAGCTGGGCGGCAAATCGGCAATCGTGGTCTTCGATGATTGCGATGTGGACCAGGCGGTAGAGTGGATTGTCGCCGGTATTACCTGGAACGCAGGGCAAATGTGCTCGGCTACCTCTCGCTTGCTGGTGCACGAGGGCATTGCCGATGCGCTGCTGCCACGCCTGCAACAGGCACTGGAAACGCTGCGCGTCGGTAACCCACTGACCGAAGAAGTGGACATGGGCCCGCTGACCAGCCAGGCGCAATGGCTGAAGGTTGCCAGCTACTTCGCCACAGCCCGTGAAGAGGGGCTGCAGTGCCTGGCCGGTGGCAAAGCGCTGGACCGCGACGGCTGGTTTGTCAGCCCGACGCTGTATACCGACGTACCGGTGGGGAGCCGTCTGTGGACTGAAGAGATCTTTGGGCCGGTGCTGTGCGCGCGCCGTTTCACCACCGAAGCACAGGCAATTGCCGAGGCCAACGACAGCCGTTTCGGCCTTGTCGCCACCGTTTGCTCAGCGGACCTGGAGCGCGCCGAGCGGGTGGCCGATGCGCTGGAAGTCGGGCATGTGTGGATCAACTCGGTACAAGCGGTGTTCGTCGAAACGTCTTGGGGCGGCACCAAGGGTAGCGGCATCGGGCGCGAGCTCGGGCCTTGGGGGTTGTCGGGCTACCTGTCGGTCAAGCATGTGACGCGTTGCCTGGGCTGATTGCCCTGTGGGCCGCCAGGCGGCCCAATCGTCGGTCAAGCCGGTGCCATTCACCGCTGCACCGGTATCGCCAGCAAGACAGTCGCTCCCACGCTCAGCCCTGACACAGCACCACCGCAGGCCGGCTTGCGCGCAACGCCCTCACGCCGGCTCGTCGCCCTGACGCGCGCCCTCCTGCACCAGCACCATGCTCTGCGGTGAAGACAGGGCGATGCCCTCATCACGCAAACGCCCCAGGATGGTGAACAGCAGGTCGCTGCGCGCCCCCGACACCTGCCGCGGCCCCGCCACATAGCCACTGACACTGATCACCATGCCGCTGGCCGTCAGGTCCTTGAAGGTTACCGACGCAGCCGGCGCGTCCAGGATCGCTTCATGCTCGTGAAAAGCAGTCAGCAGCAGGTCGCGAACCTGGTTGGCATCAGTCTCCAGCGGCAAGGTCAGGGTGATGCCCACCACGCCCAAGGCATTGCCCATGGTCACGTTGCGCACGTTCTGCGAGATGAACTGCGAGTTGGGCACGATCACCGTGGAGCGGTCAGACATCTGGATCTCGGTGGCGCGCACGTTGATACGGCGTATGTCACCCTCGACGCCGGCCAGGCTCACCCAATCGCCCACCTTCACCGGACGTTCGGTGAGCAGGATCAGACCGGAGATGAAGTTCTGCACGATCTGCTGCAAGCCGAAACCGATACCCACCGACAGCGCACTGACCACCCAGGTCAGGCTGGTGAGGTTGATGCGCAGCGTCGACATCACCAGCATGGCCAGGAACAGGAAGCCCAAATAACCGACCAGCGTTACCAGCGAGGCACGCATGCCGGCGTCCATGTCGGTTTCCGGCAGCAGGCGCTCGCTCAGCCAGCGCTTGAGCACACGGATACCGAGCATGCCGCCCAACAGCAACGCCACGGCCAGCAGGATGTCCTGGGGCACGATGTTCAGGTTGCCGAGCAATTTGCCACCGGTGCCGTCCCAATCGCCCAGGCTCAGCAGCAGCTCGCCAGGGCTGGTGCCAGACGGCATAAACGCCAGCATCACGGCCAGGAACAGCAGGACCGTGCGGCTGACACCGGTCAGGATGGTGCTGGCCTGCGCCTGGTGGCGTGGTGCCAGGCCCAGCGACGACGCCAGTGCCAGGCCGCCGGGTTGGCGCGGCGACAGCAGGGTTTCGCACAGGTCAGCCAGGAAGGTGGTCAACAGGTAGGCGCAGGTGGCGACCACACTGATCCACAGCAGCTTGGCAGTGAGGAAGTAGGCCAGGGTGAGGTAGCCGGCCAGCAATGTGAGCAGGATCAGCCCGACCCACACCACGATCACGAACGGAATCAGCCCTGCCAGGCCGGTCGGGCGCGCCAGCCCATGTTTACGCAAGGTACGGCGGTAACGTACCAGGGCTGCCGAGAAGATGGCGGCCACCACCAGCGCGGTCAGGCCGTTGGTGGCCACAGTCAGCGCCAGGCTGGTGCCGATCACACTGTTGATGCGCTCGAAGGTCAGCATCACCATCAGCGCCAGGGCCAGCAACTTGGGGAACCAACCCAGAGCAGTGGCCACTTCGTCGGGGATCGGCGGCAGGCGCCAGGACGGCCGTTGCAGCATCAACATGGCCCGGCCAAGGCCGGTGATGAAGGCACTGAACACCACGAGCAGGAGGAAGTGGTTGGTCAGGTTGGCCATGTCCGAGCCCAACCTGGCACTGCTTTCAAGGCCCCAGCGCAGCAGCGACACGGCACCGGCGATGGTGCCCAGGGTGGCCAGGCTCACGCTCAACGCCAGTGCGCTTCGACGTAGCCGGCCTTCGGGCAGCCAGCGGACCATGGCGGCCGCGAGCAAGCGCTCAAGGACCAGGCGGACCAGTGTCCAGACCAGGGTCGCAGCCACCAGGCTGGTGATGAAGAGCACACGGTGTTCAGCGCTGAAGGCACTGGCGACGGCATCGACCGCCTCGCCGCGCAGGTCACGCAGGCGCATCACATCGTCCTCGGTAGGACGGATCAGCGACTGCCAGAAGGCAGGGCTCAGTGGGCTGGCTGCGCGGCTGGTAACTTGCGAGTTGAACTGGCTACGGCGCAGGTTGACGATTTGCGTGGACAGGTCGCGCGCCGACTGGGTCAGCTTGGTGGCCTGATCCTGCTCAGCGAGCACGGACTTCTTCTGCGCCTCCAGCTCCTTGCGCTGCAAGGCCAGGGTGGCGGCTTCGTCCTTCTGCACCGGGCCGATGACCTTGAGCTTGTCGTCGAGGCTCTGCACGTCGGCAGCGCGCAAGCTACTCAGCGCATCAGCCTGGCGTTGGACCTGCACGGTAGCCATGCGCAGTTGCGAGAGCAGGTCGTCGTTGGCGTTGCTGGTAACGCCCTGACGAATCTGGTCGAGCCTGTCGCTCAACTGCTCGATGCTTGCGTTTTCATCAAGCACCGGCAGCTCGCCGGCAACCAGGTTGGCAACCGGCACGGAGGCCGACCAGGCCGGCGACGCAAGCGCCAGCATTAGGGCCATTACACCCAGGTAAAATCGGGCAAGGCAGACACGCCTCATCGAACGTTCCTCATCACAAGGCTATTTGGCGGTGGATTCTACGCGGCTTGCGGCGTTCAGGAGAGTGCCGTTTCTCGCTCCAACAGTTGCCGCTTACGCTCCACCCCCCAGCGGTAGCCGCTGATGTCGCCGTCCCGGCGCACCACCCGGTGGCAAGGAATCGCCACGGCGATACGGTTGGCCGCGCACGCCATGGCCACTGCGCGCACGGCTTTGGGCGCGCCAATGCGCTCGGCGATCTCGGTATAGCTTACCCGGCCGCCCACTGGCACTTCACACAGAGCTTGCCAGACCCGCTCCTGAAACGCGGTGCCCTGCACATCCAGAGGCAAGTCCAGGCCCAGGGCAGGCGCCTCGACGAAGCCCACCACCTGCGCCACCAGGCGTTCGTACTCGGCATCGCCGCCGACCAGGTGCGCATTGGGGAATTGGTCCTGCAATTGCTCCAGTAGCGCCTCAGGCGCGTCCCCCAACAGGATCGCGCAAATGCCTTTTTCACTCTGCGCCACAAGGATCGCCCCCAGTGAACACTGCCCCACGGCAAAATGAATGGCCGTGCCCGCACCACCGGCACGGTACTGGCGCGGGCGCATGCCCAAGCGCTGATCGGCGCTTTCGTAGAAACGGCTGTTGGAGTTGTACCCTGCAGCAAAGATGGCATCGGTCACCGATGTTTTCCCCTCGCCCAGCCCCTCGCGCAGGCGCCGGGCGCGGAAGGCTGTGGCATAGGCCTTCGGCGTGAGGCCGGTTTCGGCCTTGAACAGGCGGTGCAGGTGGTACGGGCTGACACCCAGTTGGGTACCGAGCTGGGCCAGGCCGGGTGGGTTGTCCGAGGTTTCGAGCAGGCGGCAGGCGCGTGCTACTAGTTCGCCGTGGCGAACGCTCGACGGCTTGCCCTGGCAACGCCGGCAGGGCCGATAGCCTGCGGCCTGCGCGGTGGCGGCATCGGTGAAGAATTCGACGTTCTCGCGCTTGGCCATGCGCGCTTTGCAGCCAGGTTGGCAGTAAATGCCGGTGGTGCGCACGGCGTAGACGAAATGGCCTGCCGCCGCCGCATCGCGGGTGTATACGGCTTGCCAGCGTTGTTCGTCAGTGGTGTAGGGCGTCATTGGGGTATGCCTCAACTAAGCTGATCGTCTCAGGCCCGCCACAGATACCAGGCTGCCACAGTCCGGTAGGGGCGCCAACCGGCGCCCAGCGAACGCATCTGCGCCGGTGTCGGCGCCTTGCCCAGCCCCTTGAGGCGACGATACCCCTCGCGCACGGCGAAATCGTCCACCGGTAATACATCGGAACGCTCCAGGCTGTAGATCAGCAGCATCTCGACGGTCCAGCGGCCCACGCCCCTCAACGCAACCAGGCGCTCGATCAACGCCTCGTCGCTCATGCCCAATGCCTCTTCCCGGCACGGCACCGCGCCATCCAGCGCGGCCAGGGCAATCCCCTGAATCGTCGCCAGCTTGCTGGCGGAAAACCCACAGGCACGCAGCGTTTCCGGCGCCACCTCAAGCAACTGCCTCGGCCCGGGGAACCCATCGCCAGGAAACAACGCCAGCAATCGTCCGAGTATCGCCTCGGCCGCTCGTGCATGCAGTTGCTGGTACGCAATCGCCCGGACCAACGCCTCATAAGGCTCGCGCCCCGGCGTCGCCCGGTGCAGGCAGGGCCCGGTCGCAGCAATGTGCCGCGCCCAGTCAGGGTCCAACGCGGCCAGGTACTCGGTGGCTTCGCGGTAGGCTTCAGGCGAGAGGTCGGCCAGGATCATCCGTAACTCCAGTGGGTTCAAGGCAGGACCAGCTTAGCCCAGCCACGCATCGTGGAAACGCCGAATCTTGCGCAGCTAATTCCTGGCAACCATTGCCCCGTGCCATCATCCACGCATAGAATTGAGAACTATTCACAGTCACGTGCGCTTCATGGGGTCAGCCGCTACGATGCAGCTCAACGACACGCTCAAACCCGCCGAAGTCGCCCTGCTCTACCAGTCCCATCACGCTTGGCTACGTGGCTGGCTGCGCAGCCGGGTCGGCTGCCAGGAACACGCTGCAGACCTTGCGCAGGACACCTTCGTGCGCCTGCTGCGTGCGCGCCAGGTTTCGCCGATCAAAGAGCCGCGGGCATACCTGAGCAGCATCGCTCGCGGCCTGATGATCGACCAGTTCCGCCGTCGCGCCCTGGAGCGCGCCTACCAGGAAAGCCTGGCCCAGGTACCTGAAGGCGAAGTACCCAGTGAAGAGCATCGCCTGGTGATCCTGGATGCCCTCGAGCGCCTTGACCGCGCCCTGCACCAGCTCAGGCCACGCGCCCGTCAGGCCTTTCTGCTGGCCCAGCTCGATGGCTTGAGTATCGCGCAGATAGCCCTGCGCCTGGGCGTTTCGCGCGCCACCGTCGAGCGCGACCTGGCCAAGGCCCTGGGCGTCTGCTACCGATTGCGCTATGCCGAACTGTGATCACGCGCCCGCCCAGGCTCAGGTCGACCAGGCCATCGAGTGGCTGGTGAAGCTGCGCTTCGACACCCCCAGCCCGGCTACCGAACGGCAGTTCCAGCAATGGTTGGCCCACCACCCACACAATGCCAAGGCCTGGCAGCGGGTGAGCTCCCTTAGCGACGAGCTGGCGGGGCTGCCCAGCGACCTTAGCCGACGCACCCTGGATGGCCGCCAACGTCAGCGCATCAATCGCCGTGACCACCTCAAGTTGCTGGCGGTGATAGCGATCGGCGGCAGTGTCGGTTGGGCCGCGCGCGAGCCGCTAGGCCTGCCCGCCCTGGTGGCCGACAGCCGCACCGGCACTGGCGAACGTCGCCGCTTACAAGGCAGCGATGGCAGCCAGATCCAGCTCAACACCGCCAGCGCTATCGACCTGCGATACGGCGCCGAGCTGCGCGAACTGGCGCTGCTGCGCGGTGAAGTCAGCCTGGCCTGCAACCCTGGCGACAACCGCCCGTTCCGCATCACCACCCGGGTTGGGGCCATGGCCACCCGGGACGGCCAACTGCTGCTGCGCGAGAACGACCAGGGGCTGCTGCTGGCTGTGCGCCGCGGCGAAGTCACCTTGTTCCCCGCCTCCGCTACACCACGGGTGGTTCGGGCAGGCGAGGTGCTGCAGGTGTCGCCGCGCGGGGCCCATGCACTTGCCTCGTTGCATGGCGACCCGTGGGGCTGGACCGACGGTGTGCTGAGCGTGCAACAGATGCCACTGGGCGAGTTCTGCGCCGAACTGGCCCGCTATCGCCCAGGGCTGCTGCGCTGCGCTGGCGAGGTGGCAGGGCTCAAGGTATCCGGCACTTACCAACTGAACGATACAGGGCAGATTCTGCAACTGCTGACCCGCAGCCTGCCGGTACGGGTCGATTACCGCACACGCTATTGGGTCAGCGTAGGGGCTGCCTGAACTTTTTGAAAAAGAATGAGGTGGAATCTCATTCTCGTTCGGCCTGAAGGAACAAAACCCGAAAAGTGGTCTACGAAACCTTCAGGAGCGGTCCATGATCCACCCGTGTTCCCCCCGCAACGACAGGCTGCGCCATGCCGTGCGCGCCGCCGTGTTCGGCATTGGTCTGGGCAGCGCCTTGGCACTGCCTGTACAGGCCACCGCTGCACCCGCCAGCGAGCACCGGCAAATCGACTGGAGCATCCCCGCAGGCCCTCTGGCCCCGGCACTGGACCAGTTGGCGCGCCAAGGCGGCCTGAGCCTGTCGTTCGATGCGAACAGCCTGCTGGGCAAGACCACCCAGGGCGTGCAGGGCCGCCATGAGGCGGCTCAGGCATTGACCCTGGTGCTGATGGGTAGCGGTATGCAAGTGCAGCAGGAAGGCGACAACAGTTTTCTGCTGATACCGGCACTGGACGCGGGCAGCGCACTGCAACTGGGTGCGACCAGCATTTCCAGCGATCGCTTGGGCGAAACCACCGAGCACAGTGGCTCGTACACGACCGGTGCGGTCACCATCGGCAAGACGGCACAGAGCATTCGCCACACCCCGCAGTCGGTGACCGTGGTCACCCGTCAGCGCATAGATGACCAGAACATCACCAACCTGAGCAACCTGCTGGAGCAGACGCCGGGTGTGGTGGTGAACCTCACCGACAGCGAACGTGTGCAGTACTACTCGCGTGGCTATGCGATCGATGCCATCCAGTACGATGGCGCCACCGTGGTGCAGGGCAGCGGCGGAGGCTCATTCATCCAGAGCGATTCGGCCATCATCGACCGCGCCGAGATCTTGCGCGGGGCCACCGGCATGATCCGCGGCGCGGGTAACCCGTCCGGCACCGTCAACCTGGTGCGCAAGCGCCCGACGCACGCATTCCAGGGCGAAGGCAGCGTCACCCTCGGTTCCTGGGATGCCCAGCGGTATGTCGCCGATCTCTCCGGCCCGCTGACAGACACCGGCAACGTGCGCGGCCGGGTGATCGCCGTGCACGATGACAAGGACCATTTCCAGGACTCGCGCCAAGAGCGCAAAGAAGTGTTCTACGGTGTGCTGGCCTTCGATCTGAATGACAGCACCACCCTGACCACAGGCCTTGAGTGGACCAAGCTCGATGCCACCGGCGCCTGGGGCAACCTGCCCGCCAACTACGATGGCTCGCCCCTGCCGCTTGGCCGCAGCACTTACCTGGGTGCCGACTGGAACCGCTGGGACCGCAGCAACCTGCAGACCTTTGCCGAGCTCGAACACCGTTTCGATAACGATTGGTCGCTCAAGCTGATGGCCCAGCGCACGCACTTCGAGCTGGATGACCACGGGTTCAAGCAGACCTACTTCACCCGGGCCAGCGGCGCGGCCAACCCGGGCAACAACCCCTATCTGATGAACTATCAGGTTACCGAGGGCGACGGCGGCGAGAGCCTGCAGAACAACCTGAGCGCCACCCTCAACGGGCCGTTCGAGCTGCTGGGTCGCACCCATGACCTGATGCTGGGTGTCGAACGCATCCGCAACGATTCCTACGCCTCTGCCACCAATTTCGTCTCTTCTGGGGTGTTCGACATCCGCGAATGGGACCCAAAGACCAGCCTGGCCGAACCGGACATCGACATCACCGCCCATCCGGTGCGCACGCGCACCACCCAGGAAGCGGCCTACGCCACCTGGCGCATTTCCCTGGCCGACCCGCTCACGGCAATCATCGGGGCGCGGGCCAACTGGTATGACTACGAGCAGGAAAACAACGTCAAGGCGAACGGCAAGTTCAGCGTCGACAACAAGATCGTGCCGTACGCAGCGCTGATCTATGACCTCAACGACAACTTCAGTACCTACGCCAGCTACACCGAAATCTTCAACCCGCAGACCGCCACCGACGTCAGCGGCTCGGTGCTGGAGCCAACCACAGGCGAAGCTTACGAGACCGGCATCAAGGGCGAGTTCTACGAAGGAAGGCTGAACACCTCGCTGGCGTTCTTCCGCATCTACCAGGTCGGCAACGCCCTGGATGACCTGAGCGGCCCCAACCCCTGCCCGCCCAACTACACCTCGGGCTATTGCAAGGTCGCTGCAGGGAAGAACCGCAGCCAAGGCTTCGAGCTGGAGATTTCCGGCGAAGTGCTGCCAGGCTGGAACGTAACCGGTGGCTACACCTACAACACCACCAAGCAACTCAAGGACACCATCAGCAACACCGGCAACGCCATCCGCACCACCGACCCCAAGCGCATGCTACGCCTGTTCACCAGCTATCGCCTGCCGGGTGAGCTGCAAGCGTGGACCGTTGGCGGCGGCGTGCAAGCGCAGAGTGACATCTATAACCGCAGCGGCAGCGCCGAAGCCTCCCAGGCGGGGTATGCGGTGTATAACGCGATGGTCAATTACCGGTTCAACGAGCATTACTCGTTGCAGCTCAATGCCAACAATATCTTCGACAAGAAGTACTACCGCCAGGTCGCGCCGACGCCGACCGGCTATTACTGGGGTGATCCGCGCAATGTCTCGGTGACCTTGCGCGGCAGCTTCTGACGCAGGCTGCCGGCTTGCCCGGCGGCCGGGCAAGCACTGGCAACGACACGCTTCAGTCCGCCACTGCCCGCAGCTTACCGGCCCGCCGGTACGACTGCCGGGCAACGCACACGAACAGCCCTGCCATGATCGCCAGCGCCATCGGCAACCCATGCGGCGCCACATCCATCGCCGCGCCGCTGACCAGCGGCCCGACCAGGCTGCCAACGCCCCACAACAAGCCTACGCTGGCATTGGCGGTGACAAGGTCCTGGCCCTTGAAACGCTGCCCGATCAGCACCAACGCCAAGGTGTAGATACCGCCTGCCACGGCGCCAAGCACCACCAGCAGCGGCCACAGCAGCCAGGTCATCTGCAGCAGCCACGGCAAGGCGATACCGATTGCCATCGCCACCAGCCCGCACACCAGGTGCAGCCCGGTACGCTCAACCCGGTCGGCCAGCCAGCCCAGCGGCAACTGGAAAACCATGTCACCGGCGAACACCACCGTCACCATCAGCGCCGCCACCCCCACGGCAAACCCATGGCTGGTGGCGTACACCGGCAACAACGACAGCACGACCGCATCGAAGAACGAGAAGAACAGCACTGCCACGCACAACGCCGGGGCGACGCGGAAGAAGCCCGCCAGGCCGAAGCTTTTCTCACCCTCGTCACCATGCTCCACATGATCGTTCGGCACGGTCAGCACAATGCACACCAGCGCCAGGCCATAGCACAGGCTCACCACACCGGTGATCCACGGGCTGTTGGCGCCGATCACTGCGAGCATCGCCGGGCCGAGCACCTGGAAGCCGGTGAAGCTGGTGGCGTAAAGCGCCATGATCTTGCCGCGGTTGTGGTCCGGGCACAGTTCGTTGACCCACGACTCACCCAGGATGATTGCGATGCCCATACCGATACCCAGGCCCAGGCGCAGCAGGGCCAGCATCCAGACCGAATCGAAGGCCAGCTCCAGCAAGGCGATGCTGACGGTGCACAGGCTGAAGCACAGCAGGTAGATGGTGCGCCGGGTCAGGTACCGGCAACAGGCGTCGACCATGAACGCCGACAGCATCATCCCCGCCGCGGGTATGGCCGAGATGATACCGATCTGCAAGGTGCCGGCGCCGGCCTCATGCAGGCGCAACGACACCAGCGGCAGGCTGGCTCCCAGGCTGAAGCCAACCACAGACACGGCGAACAGAAGGCCCGCCAGCAAACGCATGTTCATGTACCACTCCAAGCAAACTGAAAAGACGCGCAGATACAGGCGCCCGGGCGCACGCCGGGAAAGCGGGTGACGCAGGGGCGCAGGTCAGTTCAGGGCGAGGTGTGGCGAGAAGGTAAAGGCAAACAGCACACTGCGGCGACGCTTGAGCACCGTATCGCTCGGCCACGCGCGACGCATGGCCTGGAGGGCAGGCTGGCGGGCGTATGGACGGGATTGGGTACGGCGCATTGCTTTGGCTACTACGCAGGTTGGAGACAAGAGGCGGCACTCTAGGCCAAGCCAGGTTGAGCCGTCAATTGCCGCGCCCACCGCGCGCAGCAGCACTGCCCCGACAGTGCAAGTGACGGTCTTGCCGGTGAAGGTGGCGCATGGCACCGGCTTCACCGGTGATCGCCGGCAAGCCGACTCCCACAAGATGGCGGCCTGCCCCCAGGAAGTTGGACACCCATCCAATGTCTGGCTCAACGTCCAACAGCTGGCGCGAATCCCTCGTGGGAGCCGGCTTGCCGGCGATTGGGCTGCAAAGCAGCCCCTGCTCAGCGCTTACCCGTGTTGGGCAGAAACACCGCCAACAGGCCGAACAATGGCAGGAACGAACATACGCCATACACGTACTCGATACCGCGCAAATCCGCGACGTACCCCAGCAGCGCCGCGCCAATCCCGCCGAAGCCGAACATCAGCCCGAAGAAGACCCCGGCAATCATGCCCACACTGCCCGGTACCAGCTCCTGGGCGTACACCACGATCGCCGAGAACGCCGACGCCAGGATGAAGCCGATGACCACGCTAAGCACGGTGGTCCAGAACAGATCGGCGTACGGCAGCGCCAGGGTGAAAGGCGCCACACCGAGGATGGAGAACCAGATGACCGCCTTGCGCCCAATACGGTCACCGATGGGCCCACCAAAAAAGGTGCCGGCCGCGACCGCGCCAAGGAACAGGAACAGGTGCAACTGCGAGCTGGCCACCGACAGGTCGAACTTCTCGATCAGATAGAAGGTGAAGTAGCTGGTGAAGCTGGCCATGTAGAAGTACTTGGAGAACACCAGCAGGCCCAGGACGACCAACGCCCCGATCACGCGCTTGCGCGAGATGCCATGGGTGGCCTGCACCACCTTACGCGCCTTGGCCTGGTTGAGGTGCTCGGAGTACCAGCGGCGCAGCATCAGGGTCACGGCGAAGAACAGCAGCCCTGCCACGCCGAACCATGCCACATGGGTCTGGCCGAACGGGATGACGATGGCAGCCGCCAGCAGCGGGCCAAAGGCCGAGCCAGCGTTGCCACCCACCTGAAAAGTCGACTGCGCCAGGCCGAAACGCCCACCTGAGGCCAGCCGCGCAATCCGCGAGGTCTCCGGGTGGAAGGTCGACGAGCCGATACCCACCAGTGCAGAAGCCAGCAAGATCATCGGGAAGCTGCCGACGAAAGCCAGCATGACGATACCCACCAATGTGCACAGGGTGCCGAGCGGCAACAGGTTCGGTGTCGGCCGGCGGTCGGTGAAGAAGCCAACCCAGGGCTGCAGCAACGACGCCGTTATCTGAAAGGTCAGTGTGATCAGGCCGATCTGGGTGAAACTCAGGTCGTAATTGGCCTTGAGCATCGGGTAGATCGCCGGCAGCACCGACTGGATGAGGTCATTGATCAGGTGCGCCAGTGCACAGAAGGCGATGATGCGCATCACCAGGGGGTTGGCTTGGGTTGCCGAACCGGTGCTGGCAGTGGAGGTGCTGCTGATGGCCATGAGTTTGAGTTCCGTCCTCAGGTGTAGGATCCGATTATCAGGAAACAAATGGATACATAGCTACCTTTTTATTCCTTCCAATCGCGTTCTTGCAAATGGTTCTCAATATATTTAGCATCCTTACCGACAATTCCCGTAATCGTTGGGCGATAACGCCCTTTAGCGAGCACATTTCAGCATGAGCCCGATGCCCGCCACGCAGATTCAGGCCGACGCGCAACAGGAAGCACTGGCGTGGTTCTCCCGCCTGCGCCAGCCGGGCTGCGATGATCGTGAACGGCAGGCTTTCGCCCGCTGGTGCCAGGCCCCGCTCAACGCCCATGCCTACGCCGAGCTCGAAGCTTGCTGGCAGCAATTGCAGGCGCCACCGGCACGGCCCCGCCCGCGCCAGCTCACCGTGCGGCGCAGCCACCTCGGCAAAGCGCTGGCATTGCTGTTTCTGCTGGCGCTGAGCGTGGCGGCGTACCTGTACTGGCCACTGATGCAGCGCCTGGGCAGCGACCTGCACACTGGCGCTGGCGAGCGGCGCAGCGTGCGCCTGGCCGATGGCTCTACCCTGCACATGGGCAGCGCGAGTGCACTGAATGTCGACCTGCGCGGGCGCACCCGCCTGTTGCAGGTTGTGCAGGGCCAGGTAGAGGTGCACGTGGCGCTCGACGGCCGCGCCCTTGAACTGCAGGTGGATGATTCGCGTATCCAGGTGTTCGGCACTCGCCTGATGGTGGCGCGTCATGCCGATCATGACGAACTGGTGGTACTCAATGGCAAAGCCCTGATCGCCCAGGGTAGCGACCAGCGTATGGTGTCTGCGGGTGAGCGGGTGACCTTCACCGAGGCGCGGATCGGCCCGGTGCAAAGGGTCGATGTCAAAAACGCGGGCGCCTGGCGCAGTGGCGGGTAAGCGACTTCGACCTTGACCGCGCAGCGGAAACCCTCGACGCGCTGGTTGCCGAGCAGCATCTGCAGCTGTACAGCATTCTCGGCCAATGGCTGATCGTGCGCTGAAACCAGGCTGGGCGGCTAAGTTTTTGAAAGCGTGCAAATTTTTTTTGAAATGAGTGTTGACAGAGGGGCATCACAAGGGAATAATGCGCGCCATCGGCTACATAGCTCAGTTGGTTAGAGCATAGCATTCATAATGCTGGGGTCCGGGGTTCAAGTCCCTGTGTAGCCACCAAACTTGAAAAGGGCTTACCGCAAGGTAGGCCCTTTTCTTTTGCCCGCAGAAACGTTCAGCCCCTCTCTTTCGCCTTCAGCGCACCCCCGATACCGCCACTGCCAAGCCGAGCCCAATCAGCGCGACACCAATCAGCCGGTCGACCAGCCGCTGGCGCTCGATCATCATTTTGCGCAAGCCGGCGCTGGAAAAAAACACCGCCACCAGGCTAAACCACGCCCAGTGGGCCAGCGACATGAAGGCACCGTAAGCAAAATCCAGCGCCAGCGGGCTGCCTGGCTGCACGACCTGGGTGTAGGCACTGATCACGAAGAGCATGGTCTTGGGGTTCAGGGCGTTGGTCAGAAAACCCGTGCGCAGGGCAGCCAGCAGCCCCGCCGCTGGCTCCTGGCCATCCAGGCTGATGCGAGCGGTACTGGTCAACGACTGATAACCCAGATAGATCAGGTATCCCGCGCCCAGCACTTTCATGGCCAGGAACAGCGCAGGGCTCTGGCTGATGACCACGGCGATGCCCAACACCGTGTACAGCACATGCACCTGAACGCCGAGGGCGATACCCACGGCAGCCGCAAGGCCGGCCTCGCGGCCCTGTGCATAACTGCTGCGGGTGACCATGGCGAAATCGGCGCCGGGGCTGATGACGGCCAAGATGGTGAAGAGGGCTACGGCGAAAAGCTCAGTCACGAAGAAGGTCCTCGATAGGCGATGAAAATGCACAGATGTCGCCATTATCGAAAGCGCGAAAACGAAGGGAAACCGATTTATAGTGACGCAAATTCGCTAGTTTTTCTCACACAGGTGCAGTGCCGTCGCCGGCAACTTCAAGCCCATGAAACTTCCCCCGCTCAGTGCCTTGCGATACTTCGATATCGCTGCCGAAACCGAAAGCTTTGTGCGTGCCGCCGAACGCCTGCACGTTACCCATGGCGCCGTCAGCCGGCAGGTCCGCCTGCTTGAGGAAAGCCTCGGCATCGAGCTGTTCGAACGGCGTAACCGGGCGATCTTCCTGACCCCGGCCGGTCGCGCACTGCACGGCACCACCCAGGCCGTCTTCGAGCAAATCGAAGGCGCAGTGCAGCGCCTTCAGCAGCAGGAACGGGGCAATGTGCTGGTACTTTCCTGCGAGCCGACCATCGCCATGCGCTGGCTGATCCCCCGCCTGCCCCGCTTCCATGCCGCTCACCCGGACCTGCAACTGCACCTGGTGGCCGCCGGTGGGCCGCTGGACTTTGCCCGTAGCGGCGTCGACCTGGCACTGCGACGTGATGATTTCCATTGGCCGCCCATGCTGCACGCACGGAAGGTCTGCGACGAATGGATCGGCCCGGTCAATCGCGATGGCAGCACCGCACTCGATGGCCAACGCCAATTGCACAGCAACACCCGCCCAAGTGCCTGGCCCACGTGGTTGCGCCTGAGTGGCCAGCAAGCCCGGCACTGCCAACGCAGCGACTACGAACACTTCTACCTGTCACTGCAGGCCGCCAGTGCCGGCCTGGGCCTGGCGATAGCCTCAGCGCTGATGGTGCGCGATGACCTCGACAGCGGGCAGTTACAGGCGCCGTTCGGCTTTGTGCGCGATGGCTCCGCCTATCACCTGCTAAGCCCGCAACCGCTGGATGACGGCGGCAAACGCCAGCGCTTTGCCGACTGGGTGATGGAAGAAAGCCAAGCGTGCCTCGCTCACCTGGGCTTGCTGCAGAACGACGAGCCAGGACTGCCATCACCGCCCCAGGTGCGATAGCCCGCGGTGTCGATATGGATGCGGCCTGTCGGGTAGCGCCCCAGCCCCATGCCCCAGGCCTGGCCATGCTGTTGCCAGAAGCGGCACAACGGATTGGGGTCGGCCCAGCCCGGCAAGAGGATATCGACGGCGAAGGCACGGGTGTGGGCGCTGTTCACGGCGCCCCCTGCACACCTGTTCAAGCCAGGGTCACGGTAGGCCGAGACTACTTCGAACTGACGCAGGATGCCTTCATCAGCCAGCGTCTTGATCAGCGCCAGCGTGGAACGCACCGCCGGCCAGTTGCCTGGCGGCGGCACGGCAAACGGTGAAGCCTTGCACAGCCGCCAGTCGGAAGCCGAGCGCAGCAGCTGATGAATCGGCACCACGCCATACAGGCGGGCATCCACCAACATCTCGCGGAAGGGCCGGGTCTGATGATCCCCGGCCCACTGCGCGAACATCCACAGGTCACGTTCATCGGCCTGAGCCACGCCGCCCAGCATCAGGCTTGTGGCCATCAGCAGCCATTTCGTCCTTTTCATCCCCGCTTCCTCTGCCCCAGTATGAGTATCGCCGCCAATCGGGGCGGCCATTACAAGGAGTTAAGCATGCACAAGATTGCCTTACCCAGCCTGGCCGCCCTCGCCTTCAGCGGGCTGGCCGCAGCCGATGCTCAGCTCGACCTGGGCGATGCCCAGCGTGTCACTCGCCTGTTCGCATTCCCCAACAACTGCCACGTGATCTGCTTTCGCCCATGGACGCTGGAGCAGACGGTCGAGCACTACCTGACCATGAGCGTACGCCGCGACGGCTACGCGGGCGCCCAGGTGCACGTGAGCCGCGACGCAGACCGCCTGCACGCGACCATCAGCGATGTGCCAGGCAGTTATACCGAGCCACTGCGCCAGCTGCTCGACAGCGGCGAGCTGGCCTACCAAGGCGCCACCGAGCTGAACAGGGACGGCAAATGGTCCTACGACTGGTACCTGTTCCTGCCGTTGGGCATGGCCCTGCAGAACCGCCGCAGCATTGAGCTGCTGCATTTCCCGCCGGATTATTCGCTGACCCAGGCCCAGGACTACCTGCGCTCCAACACCACGGACCGCTGGGCAGAGCTGCTGACCTTCAATGGCGTGGCGGCCAGCGACACACCGGCCTACCAGACCATCATCGATATCGCCCCGATTGCAGCCCCGGCCAGTGCCGGGGAAGCGCTGAAAGACACCTACAGCTACTTCAACACTTACCAGACCCGCATGGTCAGGGAGATGACCGCGCCCCTCGATGCATCAGCCCTGCCGATGGTGGCTTTCGGCGCCCCCGTGCGCAGCTGGGTCGAGCAGCAGTATGGGCCCCGCGTCGGCGTGCTGGGCCTGGTCAGCATCAGCCCGCAGGCGGGCGCCAGCGTGCCGGTGCTGGGAGCCAACCACCCGAGCGCGATCTGGTATGCGGCAGACAAGCAAAGCCATGGTGGCAACGAGGACGAAGCTGATGCAGCAGGGCTGAAGATGATGGGCCAGGACCTGACGGCGGCGTGCTGGCAGGCCGGCATGGGGCGCAATCGGCAAGCCGATGCGAAGCTGACGCTGGAAGCGTGCTCGAACAAGTGGCAGGTCACGCAGAAGAAGCAGACCTGTGAATTGTTCTTCCGCACCGTACGCCAGTACCCACCAGAGCAGGCGGCGGCCAAGTGCAATACGGGGGTGGTTACGAGGGCCCTGAGAGATTTGCGTGCACCAATCGAGAGGCTTCAGGATCTTTGATCGATGCAGCCTTTGCTGGTCTCTGAGGGAGCGGGCTTGCCCCGCGAAGAGGCCAGCAAACGCAACGCATTGTCAGTCTTCGAGCAAGGTACACGCCATCACCAGCGCATCCTCACGCCCGCCAGCCACCGGGTAGTAATCCCGCCGCCGGCCAATCTCGTTGAAGCCGTAGCGCTCATACAGGCGATAGGCCGACTGGTTGCTGGCCCGAACCTCGAGGAAGCACTCCCGCCCATTGAGCTGATACGCGCGCGCCATCAGGTGTTCGAGCAAGCGCAGCCCCAGGCCACGCCCCTGGTTCTCTGGCTTGACGGTAATGTTCAGCAGGTGCGCTTCGTCGATGATCACGTTGATCACACCATGGCCGACCTGCTGCTGGCCATCGAACATCAGCCACACTTCGTAGGACTTGAGCGCATCCTGGAAAATCCCGCGGGTCCAGGGATGGCTGAACGCGGCATATTCGATCTTAAGCACGGCATCCAGATCCGCCTCGGTCATGGGGCGGAAACTGATCGATTCACTCATTCAACGCTCTTCCAGCGCGCCATCAGCTGGCGCATCGCTTTCCAGACGTCCGCCTTGCGCTGCGGCTCGTCCATCAACAGTTCAAGGCCCGGCAAGGCCCAGGCATCGCCCAGGCCGTCGAGCTTGAGTACTTGGTAATAGGCCTGGGCGTCGGTATTGGCGGCAAAGCGCAAGGCCGGCATGCCGATCAGCCAAAGGCAGGTGCAAGGGGCTTGTTCAAGGCGCGCCTGGATGAAGCCCTGGACGAAATCACGCGCTGCCTCCGGCCCCTGGTCCATGTTGCCACGCACCAGCAGCGGCCAGCGTACCGGCTCGCCGATGATCTGCGGGGCATCTGGCAGGCCTGCGGCGCGCAGCATGTCCTTGAGCAGCAGGTAGGACGGGTCGCGGCTCTGGAACGGCTGGCCGGTGGCCAATTCCACCAGCAGCAGGCAGTTGCCGGCGCGCAGCAGTTGCAGCGAAAAACGCGGTGGCGGCACGGGGGCCGGGCGTGGTGCGGGGGCTTGCTCCTCGGCCTCGACCGGTTTAGCAGCGGGCTTGGGGGTAGTGCCCGGGCGCGGAATCTCGATTTTCGGCCGCTCACCGGAGCGCGCCTGTGGTGCGACCGGCGCTTCGTTGGCAGAGGCTGGCGAAGGCCTGACCTCGAACGCGGCCTGCTCGACCGGAACCTGCGGCAACAGCAGCTCGGGCCGCGACGGCGCAGCGAACGGCAGTTCGGCGCGCGGCAGCCAATGCACCACTTGCATGGCGGAAAGGTAGGCGCGGCGGCGGGGCTCGGTCAGCAAGGCACGGGTATCCGGGGGGCTGGAACAAGCGGGCATTCTAACGCTGTTGGCTGCCGAGCGCCGCAACTGGTCGGCAGAAAATTGCCGCCTGAACTGGCCAGGGGGCCAGTGAACCCCCCAGGCAACTCAGGGTTATCCCTGATTACAGACCAAGGGGTGAAATCCTCACCCCCGGATGCAGTACAATCGCCCCCTTTTTACTTGGCAACGAGTAGACGCCAATGATCGAACCCAAGCGCGTCCTGCGCGCCCTAGCCGAACACTGGGCCCTGATCGAGCCGCTGTGCGAGCGCTTCGACCAAGGCACCCTGAGCCTGGTCGAACTGCGCCAGCAGCTGGGCCGCCAGCAAGTGGAAAGCACGCCGCAGGACATCACCCAGCTGCTCGACGTGTGGATCCGCCTGGATATCCTGGTCCCGGTGGCCAAGAGCCCGAACCGTTTCGAGCTCAACGCCCAGATCCACGACTTCCTCGCCTACCTGCGCCGTGAGCACCGTCTGGGCCTGTGCCTGGAGATCGAGGCCTACCTGCGCCACCTGGAGCGCCTTGCCGGGCATATCCAGGATGCCTTCGACAACCGCGACAGCGATGACCTGGCGCGCCAGCTGCGCCTGCTCGACATGCGCGTGCGCGACGTGCTGAAGAAGCTCGACAACGATGAACAGGCGCTGGTCGCCGTGGCCGAACGGGCCAAGACCAGCAACCGTCAGATCCCGCTGCGCCAGCGTTATGCCGAAGTACTGGCGACCTGGGACGAATACGTCGAGCCGATGATCCAGCTGGTCAACGCCGACGGCGCTTTCGAGCAGGGCGTGCGCAAGGTCGAGACCGTGCTGCTGAAACTGCTCGGCGAACAGGCGCGCCTGGGCCACCTGGTCGACGACGACATGCTGCTGCGCACCCATGCGCGCATCCTCGAGATGCAGACCAGCGCCCAGTTGACCCTGCGCCACGCCCGTGAACTGCTGCTGCCGCTGCGCGAAGAAGCGCGCCGGCACAATGCCGTGACCCGCGGCGCCGCCCTGGCCCTGTCGGTGATCCGGCGCAAAGGTATCGACGCGGTGCCGCAGGCGGCCATGCCATTGTTCACCCGGCCGCAGAGCACCTTCCTGGGCAGCGCCAGCCAGGTCGAGGCGTACGTTTATGCCCTCGCCCGCTTCGAGCCGAAACCGGCCAGGTTCCCCAAGGCGCACAAGACCCAGACTGGCCCGCTGCCGCGCGCGCCACGCACGGTCAAGGAAATGCTCGAGCGCTGCGAAGATGCCCTGCCGCTGCCTGACCTGATGGTCTGGCTGCTGGACCAGGAGCCCGACGGCGCCACCGACGAACTGTTGTACTGGTTCTCGCGCCTGTCACGTGAGAAGCGCTTCAAGCGCGAACGCCTGGAACGGCGCGAGTACACCACCCACGAACACCTGGTCAGCCTGCGCTCGTACGCCCTGACATCCAGCCGCGAAGCGCAACCTGAAACCAACGCGAGCCCAGCCAATGCATCTTGATCTTTCCGAACTGTCCCAGCTCGCGCCGATCTTCCGCGAGCTGTTCAAAGGGTTCCACATCAGCCGCCGCGACCCGGAGCTGTACGCCCAGCTGTCGAACTTCCAGGACCAGTACCGCACCCTGTTCAAGGCCTTGGGCTTCGAGCTGGTGTGCGATACCCGCGGTTTCTATTACTTCGTCCCCGAGCAGGCCGCCGCGCAGGTCAACAAGACCGCCCAGCGCCTGTCGCTGTTCACCTTCATTCTGGTCGAACACCTGGCCGACCAGGGCCGCGACCCGATGGCGGTACTCGACGGCGGCAGCATCGGGCGCGATGAGCTGCCCTCGCTGCTGGACAAATACCGTGACCTGTTCCTGCAGGCTGAAGTGCAAACCGTCGACGAGCTGGAAGAAAAGATCATGCGCCGCATGACCCAGCTCGGCTTCGCCCACGAGGAAAACGGGATCTACCGCTTCCTGCCGCCGATGCACCGGTTCCTCGATGTGTGCCTGTCGGTGCAGCAGGACCGCGACCTGGCCGCCAGCCTGCACAGCGATCTACCGCTGCCAACGCCGGTGCTGGTCGAGGAAGAAAGCCCCGAAGCGCTGGCCCACACCGACGACCCGCTCGACCTCACCCCGTTCGAGGGCGAAGAAAGCGAAGAAGAGGCCCTGGCCCGGGCCATCCGCGAAGAGCAACAGGAGATTGACGCATGAGCCAGGAACGCTACGGCATCCGCCGCTTCGCACTGCTCAACACCGCCGGCTACAGCCTGGGCCTGTTCCCGCTGGAGCACCCGCTGTCGGTCTACGGCGCCAACAACCTGGGCAAATCCGCTTCGATCAACGCCCTGCAGTTCCCGATCCTGGCGCGCATGTCCGACATGAGCTTCGGCAAGTACAGCCTGGAGCAGTCGCGCCGCTTCTACTTCGCCAGCGACACCTCGTACATTCTCTGCGAACTCAACCTGCCCCACGGGCCCCACGTGATTGGCGTGGTCGGGCGCGGGCCGGGCGGCGGTTTCGGCCACCAGTTCTTTGCCTACAAGGGTGAACTGGACCTGGACCACTACCAGAAGAACGACACCTGCCTGCGCCAGAAAGAGCTGTTCACCAACCTCGAACGCCTGGGCCTCAAAGCCTACGAGCTCAAGCCGGACGAGCTGCGCCGGTTGCTGGTCGGCGGCCACACGTCGGTGCCGCTGGACCTGACCATGATCCCGCTGCGCTCGACCAGCGAACAGAGCCTGAAAACCTTCCGGGCACTGTTCATCAACTTGCTGCACATGCGCGAAATCACCGCCGCCAAGCTCAAACAGCTGTTCCTCGACGCGTTCGAGCACAGCCTGCGCTCGGGCAGCGTCGACTACATCGCCGCCTGTGAAGAAGCCTTCCGCGACGTACGCCGCATGGAGCAGGACTACAACGCGCTGGTTGCCGCCGGCCCGCTGGTCGAAGCCCTGGCCGGCGGGGTGGCCCAGCGCGACATCCTGCGCGGCAAGCTGCACCGCCTCTCGCCACTGCTCGACAACCTGCTGGCCACTTGGCAGGAATACGCCATGGCGCGCAAGGAAGAGCTGGTGATCCAGGCCGAGCACTACCGCGGCGAGCAGGACCGCCTGCAGAACGACCAGCGTGGCGGCACCCAGGAGCTGATGCGCCTGGAACGTGAAATCACCGGTATCCAGCGCTGGCTCGGTGAGCTGTCGGTGCTCAAGCACCGCTTTGCCCTGATCGATGACGTCAAAGTGCTGGAGCAGCAACTGCTGGCCGCCAAGGACGCCCACGACGAACTGGCCGGCGCCTTGGCCCAGTCGCGGCAGTTCTCTGCCGAAGACCTCGACGAGCGTGTACGCGACCTGGAAAAACGCCTCAAGCAGGTCAGGCAGCAGCTCGACCACGCCGACAACAACAGCTACGCCCGCCTGCGCGAAGAGTTTTCGCAGGCAGACGTCGACCGCCTGATGCGCCTGTTCAACGGCGCACTGTTCAGCCTGCCGCTGGGCGAGCGCGGTATCGAACTGGACGACAGCGACCTGTGGGTGAAATCGCTGGAAGCGGTGCTCGATAGCTTCAAGGGCGAGCGCTTCGAGGCCCCGGGCATTTCCATCGACCTTTCGCACATCGACCCACCCGCCCTGCAAGCCCTGGCCGACCGTGCGGCCCTGCGCGACCAGAAGGACCGCCTGGAGCGCGAGCTCAAGCAGCTCAAGACCCAGCAGTCGGTGGCCGCCGACCGCAGCGCCTCCAAAGCCCAGACCGAAGCCCTGTACCAGCAGGTGCTGGACGCGCAGAAGGCCCTGGAAGACTACCGTCGCAGCGAAACCCTGGCGGCGGAAGAGCCGGAGAAGCTGGAACAACTGGCGCAATTGGAAGCGGCCCAGGACGAACTCAAACGCTCCAGCGATGCCTTCACCGAGCGCGTCCAGCAACTGTCGGCCAAGCTGCAACTGGTCGGGCGGCAGATCGCCGACCTGGAAGCCAAGCAGCGCACCCTGGAAGACGCCTTGCGCCGTCGCCAGCTGCTGCCTGCCGACCTGCCGTTCGGCACGCCGTTCATGGAAGCGGTTGACGACTCCATGGACAACCTGCTGCCGCTGCTCAACGATTACCAGGACAGCTGGCAGGCCCTGCAGCGCGTCGACAACCAGATCGAGGCGCTGTACGCCCAGGTGCGTCTGAAGGGCGTGGCCAAGTTCGACAGTGAAGATGACATGGAGCGGCGCCTGCAGCTGCTGGTCAATGCGTACGCCCACCGCACCGACGAGGCGCTGACCCTGGCCAAGGCGCGCCGCGCCGCAGTCACCGACATCGCCCGCACCCTGCGCAACATCCGCAGCGACTACGACAGCCTCGAGCACCAGCTGGCGCTGTTCAACCGCGAGATCAACAAGCGCCAGGTTTCCAACCTGCAGAGCTTCCGCGTGGTACTGGCGCCGAACAAGGAAGCGCTCAAGCATATCGACCAGATCATCCACAGCGCCGGCCAGTACGAGGAAGGCGAGACCCTGTCGGTGTTCGACCTGACTCAGAATTCGGAGCAGGATCACAAGAACGAAGAAGCCAAGGAGTACCTGGCACGGCTGGTGGCGGCCAACCACAACCAGCTGGGCCTCAAGGACCTGTTCGAACTGGCGTTCGAGATCACCAAGATCAACAGCCAGCCGGTGATTCACGCCGACATCGACGGCGCCGCCTCCAACGGCACCACGATGACCATCAAAGCGCTGACCAACATGTACCTGTTGCTGCACTTGATGGATCGCGACCTGGCCGGGCGTATTCGCCTGCCTTACTACCTGGACGAAGCGGCGGACATCGATGAGCGCAACCAGGCCGCGCTCCTGGAGACCAGCCTGCAGCTGGGCTTCGTACCGATTCTGGCGAGCGTCAAGCCACAGGTATCGGCGCATGTGGCGATCGACCTGGAAGGCGGTAGCGGGCCTAATGGCATCTATATCGACGAAGCGGACTGGAAGTACATCAGCCGTCGTGATGTGGAGAAGGCGATCGTGCGCGAGGATCAGGCCGAGGAGCTGGCCTGATTAGTGTGTGACGGGGCCGCTTTGCGGCCTATCGCCGGCAAGCCGGCTCCCACAGGTATCGCGCCAACTGTTAGACGTTGAGCAAGACAGTTGCTCCATCAGGGGTGCCAACTTTTAGACGTTGAGCAAGACAGTTGCTCCAACAGGGGTGTGGAGTGCCACCAGGAAGCTGGATACCAGCTCAATGCCCGGGCCACTCCACCCTGTGGGAGCCGGCTTGCCGGCGATTGGAGGCCGAAGGCCTCCGCTGTTGCCTCAATGGGCCCAAGGCAGAATCGGAATCGCCGTCACCGCATTCTGCGGGCTGCCTTCGATCATGCGGTCGCTGTACACCAGGTACACCAGTGTATTGCGCTTCTTGTCCAGGAAGCGCACCACCTGCATGGTCTTGAACACCAGCGAGGTGCGTTCCTTGAACACCTCCTCGCCATCTTTCAACTCACCCTTGAAGTTGATCGGCCCCACCTGGCGGCAGGCAATCGACGCCTCGGCACGGTCCTCGGCCAAGCCCAGGCCACCCTTCACTCCACCCGTCTTGGCGCGCGACAGGTAGCAGGTCACACCTTCGACCTTGGGGTCATCGAAGGCCTCGACCACGATGCGATCGTTGGGCCCGACGAACTTGAACACCGTAGATACCTGGCCGATTTCCTCGGCCCCTGCCAGCACCGGCAGCGCCAGGGCCGCCACGGCAATCACGCGTTTGAGCATGTTCATACCAGCACCAGGTTGTCACGGTGGACCAGCTCCGGCTCGGCGCTGTAGCCAAGCAGGGACTCGATGGCATCGGACGATTGGCCGATGATTTTCTGTGCTTCCAGCGCGCTGTAGTTGGCAAGGCCACGGGCCACTTCCAGGCCGTCGGGGCCCACGCACACCACCATTTCGCCACGGCGGAAGCTGCCTTGGACGGTCTTCACACCGACCGGCAGCAAACTCTTGTTGGCCTGGCGCAGCGCCTGCACGGCACCGGCGTCCAGCACCAGAGTGCCGCGGGTTTGCAAGTGGCCAGCCAGCCACTGCTTGCGCGCAGCCAGCATGCCGCGCTCAGGCGACAACAGGGTACCCAGGCGCTCACCAGCCTTGAGCCGGTCGAGTACCCGTTCGATACGGCCTCCGATGATGATGGTGTGGGCACCAGAACGGGCAGCCAGGCGTGCGGCGCGCAGCTTGGTCTGCATGCCGCCCCGGCCCAGAGCGCCGCCGGTACCGCCGGCTACGGCGTCGAGCGCTGGGTCATCGGCACGGGCTTCGTAGATCAGCTGCGCCTCTGGATTGTTACGCGGGTCGGCGTCGAACATGCCGTCACGGTCAGTGAGGATCACCAGCAGGTCAGCTTCGACCAGGTTCGCCACCAACGCAGCCAAGGTGTCGTTGTCGCCGAAGCGGATCTCGTCGGTAACCACGGTGTCGTTTTCGTTGATCACCGGCACCACGCCCAAGTCGACCAAGGTGCGCAAGGTGCTGCGGGCGTTGAGGTAACGCTTGCGGTCGGACAGGTCGTCGTGAGTCAGAAGGATCTGCGCGGTGTGCTTGCCGTGCTCGCCAAAGCTCGACTCCCACGCCTGCACCAGGCGCATCTGGCCGATCGAAGCGGCAGCCTGCAGCTCGTTCATCGCGCTCGGTCGTGCGGTCCAGCCCAGCTGGCTCATGCCGGCAGCCACGGCCCCAGAGGACACCAGCACCAACTCAACACCCGCCTCACGCAGGGCAACCATCTGCTCGACCCATACGGCCATGGCACCGCGGTCGAGGCCCTTGCCATCGGCCGTGAGCAATGCACTACCGATCTTCACGACCCAGCGCTTGGCGCCAGTCACCTTGCTTCGCATCTTCTCTTCCAACCTATGTCGAATCTGTAGATACCGTGGATACAAAAACGCCGCTCCAGAGAGCGGCGTTTAGTGTACTGCAACCGGTCAGTCGCGCACGTAAATGATTTCCGGGCCGTCTTCGTCGTCCTCGAAATCATCGTCCCACGCGTCATCGTCGCCGATGTCGTGCACGCTCTTGACGCCGGTACGACGCAAGGTACGGGCGTCGTCCAGGGCCTGCAGCTGGGCGCGGGCTTCGTCTTCGATGCGCTGGTCCAGGTCGGCCAGTTCCTCGGCGTAGGCCGGGTCGTTGGCCAGGCGATCGGCGCGGTCTTCGATGTAGCGCATCAGGTCGTGAGAGAGCTGCTCGGTGCCCTGCTTGGCGATGGCCGAGATCACGTAGACCGGGCCTTCCCACTGCAGACGCTCGACCACTTCCTTGACGCGCTCGTCGCGCTCGTCGTCCATCAGCATGTCGGCCTTGTTCAGCACCAACCAACGCTCACGGTCGGTGAGCGACGGGCTGAAGCGGGTCAGCTCGTTGATGATCACTTCGGCGGCGTCGGCCGGGCTGCTGCCGTCCAGCGGCGCCAGGTCGACCAGGTGCAGCAGCACGCGGGTACGCGCCAGGTGCTTGAGGAAGCGGATACCCAGGCCGGCACCGTCGGATGCGCCTTCGATCAGGCCGGGGATGTCGGCGATGACGAAGCTCTTCCAGCGGTCGACGCTGACCACGCCCAGGTTCGGTACCAGGGTGGTGAACGGGTAGTCGGCGACCTTCGGCTTGGCGGCCGACACCGAACGGATGAAGGTGCTCTTGCCGGCATTCGGCAGGCCCAGCAGGCCCACATCGGCCAGGACTTTCAGCTCCATCTTCAGGTCGCGCTGGTCGCCCGGCTTGCCTGGGGTGGTCTGGCGCGGCGCACGGTTGGTGCTGGATTTGAAACGGGTGTTGCCCAGGCCGTGCCAGCCGCCTTGGGCGACCATCAGCTTCTGGCCGGGGGTGACCAGGTCACCGATCACTTCCTGCGTGGAGGCGTCGATCACGGTGGTACCGATCGGCACACGCAGGAACAGGTCCTCGCCCTTCTTGCCGGTGCAATCGGTGCTGCCACCATTGGCGCCGCGCTGGGCTTCGTGGTGACGGGTATAGCGGTAGTCAACCAGGGTGTTGAGGTTTTCGTCGGCCACCATGTACACCGAGCCGCCATCGCCACCGTCACCCCCGTTGGGGCCACCGTTCTCGATGAACTTCTCGCGACGGAAGCTCATGCAACCGTTACCACCATCACCGGCCTTGACCCGGATGGATACTTCGTCAACAAACTTCATTCAAAAACCGCCTCTCGCCTTCCGACGAGCTGAATACTTAAAAAACCTGAGGCTCTTGCAAAAATGAGCGCGGCGGCCCCGTACGACCGAAGAAACCCACGCCGGCAGCCCATACAAACAGCTTTGCAAGAGGCTCACCACAAACGAAAAAGCCCCGTCGCATGACGGGGCTTCTGGAGCGACGTCGCGATTAAGCGGCGACGATGCTCACGTAACGGCGGTTGAACTCGCCTTTCTTCTCGAACTTGATCACGCCTTCGATCTTGGCGAACAGGGTGTGATCCTTGCCCATGCCAACGCCGTAGCCGGCGTGGAACTGGGTGCCGCGCTGACGGACGATGATGTTGCCGGCCTTGACGACCTGGCTGCCATACATCTTCACGCCAAGGCGTTTCGATTCTGAGTCGCGACCGTTACGAGTACTACCACCAGCCTTCTTGTGAGCCATGGTTCAATTCTCCAAATAAATTCAGGGGATCTGAGCGATTAAGCCTGGATACCGGTGATTTTGATCTCGGTGAACCACTGGCGGTGGCCCATACGCTTCATGTGGTGCTTACGGCGACGGAACTTGATGATGCGTACTTTATCGTGACGGCCTTGCGAAACGACTTCGGCAACAACTTTAGCGCCAGCGACGACTGGAGCGCCGATGGTGACTTCTTCACCGTTGGCAACCAGCAGAACGCGATCGAAAGTCACGGATTCGCCAGTGGCGATTTCCAGCTTTTCGATTTTGAGGAATTCACCTTCAGCGACTTTGTACTGCTTGCCGCCGGTAACGATTACTGCGTAAGACATGGGTATTTCTCCGATAATCCTGCTCACCCAGCGCTTTATATGATGAGTATTGGCTGGCATGGCTGCACAGGGCTGGAACGGCCCGGCGCAATTGCGTAAGGCAGGTGCTGCCCAGGAAGTTAGGGTGCGCGATTGTACGCAACCATGGTTTTGCTTGCAAGTACCGGCCCCGCTCACCGGGCGGCGTGCCTTGACACACCGGGACCCGCGACCTAGCATGCCGCGCAACCTCACTGGAGCAGCCGATGCAACCCCAAACCTTCTACCGCGCGGTAGCTGACGATTTCAGCGCCGTCGACGAGATCATCAAGAAGCAGCTGACCTCGCGCGTGCCGCTGGTATCGAAGATCGGCGATTATATCACGTCGGCCGGTGGCAAGCGCTTGCGCCCGTTGCTGGTGCTGCTGTGCGGCAAGGCTCTGGGCCGCGAGGGCGACGACCTGCGCCTGCTCGCTGCAACCATCGAATTCCTGCACACAGCCACCCTGCTGCACGACGATGTGGTCGACATGTCCGGCATGCGCCGCGGCCGTTCCACCGCCAATGCCCTGTGGGGCAATGCACCGAGCGTGCTGGTGGGCGACTTCCTTTATTCGCGCTCGTTCGAAATGATGGTCGAGCTGGGCTCCATGCAGGTCATGCAGATCCTCTCCAAGTCCACCCGGGTGATCGCCGAAGGCGAAGTGCTGCAGCTGTCGCGGGTGCGCGATGCCAGCACCACCGAAGAAGTGTACATGGAGGTCATCCGGGGCAAGACCGCGATGCTGTTCGAGGCCTCGACCCACAGCGCCGCCGCACTGGCCGGTGCCACCGACGAGCAGCGCGAGGCCCTGCGCACCTTCGGCGACCACCTGGGCGTGGCTTTCCAGCTGGTCGACGACCTGCTCGACTACAAAGGCGATTCGCAGACCCTGGGCAAGAACGTGGGCGACGACCTGGCCGAAGGCAAGCCCACCCTGCCGCTGATCTACACCATGCGCGAAGGCACGCCTGAGCAGGCTGCACTGGTGCGCAAGGCGATCCAGAAGGGTGGCCTGGAAGACCTGGAACAGATCCGCGTGGCGGTCGAGGCTTCGGGCGCGCTGGACTACACCGCGCAGCTGGCACGTGATTACGTGAAGCGGGCCATTGAGTGCCTGGAAGTGCTGCCGGCCAGCCAATACCGGGATGCACTGGTGGAGCTCAGTGAGTTTGCCGTAGCGCGCACGCACTAAGGTCGCGCCACCCTCCTCGCGGGCAAGCCCGCTCCGCAGGATCCACAGGGTTCTGCAGGAGCAGGCTTGCCCGCGATGCATTTGTGCGGACAAAAACATTTCCCTGTTAAAACCTTATACAATATGGGCCTTTAACCGTCTGTCTGTTTAAGGAACCGAAGTGAGCACTTTGCCGCCCTGCCCTAAATGCAATTCCGAGTACACCTACGAGGATGGCACCCAGCTGATCTGCCCTGAATGCGCCCACGAGTGGTCGGCCACCGGCGAAGCCGACGCCGGCAGCGATGACGTGGTGAAAAAGGATGCAGTGGGCAATGTGCTGCAGGACGGCGACACGGTCACCGTGATCAAGGACCTCAAGGTCAAGGGTTCTTCCCTGGTGGTCAAGGTCGGTACCAAGGTCAAGAACATCCGCCTGTGCGACGGCGACCACGACATCGACTGCAAGATCGACGGCATTGGCGCCATGAAGCTGAAGTCGGAATTCGTGCGCAAGGTCTGATTACCTGAAAAACAGCCAATAGTCTCTTGCTATTTTGATAATAAGAATTATTCTCATTGGACCGTTAACCAAGGAGAATAGCCATGACTTATCTGATCGACGCTTGGCTGGACCGCCCCCACCCTTACCTGCGCATCCTGCATCGCGAAACCGGCGAAGTGTGCGCCGTGCTTGAAGAAGAGGCGCTCGACGAACTGCGTGACCAGGGTGACCTGGACATGAGCGGGTTGAATTCGAGTGAACCGGTGGTGCTCAAGGAGCTGGTGCGCAATTTGTTCCTGTTCTGTTATGCGCGGGCGTTGCGCCCGGTGGGAACAGACTGGAATTGAAGCCGGCAGCACCGGCCTCATCCCCCGCAAGTCGGCGCCAGGTGCAGTGCAAACCTCAGGTTCTGCGCGGCCCTGTTGGGAGCCGGCTTACCGGCGATAGGGCCGCGAAGCGGCCCCAGATGCTCGCAGGGCCCGTCGAGCGCGCTCGGGCTATTACAGCTCTGCTATGGGGGCTGCTGCGCAGCCCATCGCCGGCAAGCCGGCTCCCACCCCGACCGCGCAGCTCTTCAGGCCTGCGCTTTAGCTGTGGAAGCAACTGTCTTGCCCAATTTCTAAAGGCGGCGCAATCCATGTGGGAGCCGGCTTGCCGGCGATGGGCCGCGAAGCGGCCCCAGAGGCATTACAGAACGTCGAGCAGCTCGACGTCGAATACCAGCACGCTGTGCGGCGGGATGCTGCCGACGCCTTGGGCGCCGTAGGCCAGCTCGCTCGGCACATACAGGCGCCATTTGCTGCCTGCATTCATCAGCTGCAGGGCCTCGGTCCAGCCAGCGATCACGCCACCGACCGGGAATTCAGCCGGCTGGCCACGCTCGTAAGAGCTGTCGAACACAGTGCCGTCGATCAGCGTGCCGTGGTAGTGCGTACGTACGTTGCTTTCGCGGGTCGGCTTGGCGCCTTCGCCTGCGGTCAGCACTTCGAACTGAAGGCCCGAGGCAAGGGTGGTGATGCCTTCGCGCTTGGCGTTCTCAGCCAGGAATTCCTTACCGGAGGCAGCAGCAGCTTCAGCCTTGGCGGCAGCTTCTGCCTGCATCACTTCACGGATGACCTTGAAGCTGGCCGACAGGTCGGCTTCGCTGACGCGGCTGTCGGCACCGTTGAAGGCGTCGGTCAGGCCGGCCACGATGGCTTCCAGGTTGACGCCTGGTGGCGGATTGTCGCGCAGCTGGCCGCCCAGCTGACGGCCGATGCCGTAGCTGACGCGGGTTTCGTCGGTGGACAGGTTGAGTTCGGACATTGTCGTGCTCCACTGCAGGGCGCAGTGCAGCCGCGCCCTTGATGAAAAGGGCGAGCAGCCTAGCACACTGGGACGCTGCGAGCAGCTACCAGGCCGAACGCTGGGAAATGGGTACCTTGAGGTCTTCTTCGGGGTGCGAACCCATGCCGCACATTTCGTCCTGGACGGACCAGTGCACCAGGTTCATCGAGACCATCGGGATGGTTTGCAGCAACGTGCGGGCGTCTTCCACCGAGTGCACGCGCAGGCGTTCACCGCGGGTATCAGCCAAGGGGTGGGCATGGCCCTTGATACGGGCCTCGAGCAGGTAATCACCACCTTCGATGGCAATCAGGTTCAATTCATCGACATGGCCGGCCCTGGCCTCGGTATTGAGCTGATGCAGGTTCATGGGAGCACCTCGCTGCTGCAACCCGGCATGAGTGCTCATTTTTTGTACAGGACCCGGGAATACACAAGGCATTACTGACGCCGCTCGTCAGTTGGGCCGCGCCGGCCCCAGCCCCGGCAAGCCTGCGCAGGGGCCGGCAAGGGCTCAGTGCTTGGTGAGTTTGTCCAGGTAACCCATGCAGAAGGCGGACACCACGAAGGTCATGTGGATGATCACGTACCACATCAGGTAGTCGGTAGAGATGTTCTGCGCGTCCATGAACACCCGCAGCAGGTGGATGGAGGAAATGGCCACGATCGAGGCAGCGACCTTCATCTTCAGCGACGAAGAGTCCATCTTGCCCAGCCAGTTGAGCTTCTCCTTGCTGTCATCGATGTCCAGTTGCGAGACGAAGTTCTCGTAGCCAGAGATCATCACCATGACCAGCAGGCCGCCCACCAGCGACATGTCGATCAGCGACAGGATCACCAGGATCAGGTCGGCTTCGCTCAGGGCGAATACGTTGGGCAGGACGTGAATGACTTCCTGGAAAAACTTCAGCGCCAAGGCCAACAGGCCAAGGGAAAGGCCGAAGTAGATAGGGGCGAGCAGCCAGCGCGAGGCATACATCGCGTTTTCGAGAATACGTTCCATGGAGGGTTGGGACTCGTCAGGTGACTGAAAAAGCGACGCCGAGTATAGCCAGCCGCCTGTTACAGCAAAAGCCCGGACTCAAGCGGGCTGCGTGTAGCGCAAACGCAGGAGTGGATGGCACCGGCTTCACCGGTGATCGCCGGCAAGCCGGCGATTGCCCCAGGAACGAGCGCTCAGGTTTCAGGGTGGAACTGATAGTCCCCCAGGTTGCGACAACGTTCACCGTTGATCCGGCGCAATTGCGCCTGCAGGTGCAGGCACCAGATCTGCGGATCTTCGGCCACCTGGTACCCATGCAGGGTAAGGCTGTCGACAATGGCGTTGAGCACGGACTCGGCGACCAACGGCCCATGGAACGGTCCTTGGGCCTTGATGGCTGAGGGTTGCTCACCGGCCATGCCGGCAGCGAACAGCAAGGTCCACATGCCGTTATCACCGGCCAATGGGCGAATGCTGCATTCGATACGCGTCACCAGGCCCAGGCACTGGCGAGTAAGGCAGAGGTTGCGCATGGCCGCGTCCCCCTCCAATAAGCCGTGTTCAGCTCGAAACGTTCGGGCTGTTTCCATCCTGAACCCTGACGCCGTCCTAAGTTCCAGCATAGAAGAGCAACGCAAAAAGATGGAAAACCGGCGCTGAACGGTAGCACATGGCCGCCAGCGCCGATTTATTGACTCAGGCTGGCTTGGCCTGGGCAATCACCTCTTCCAGGCGTTCCTTTTCCGCCTTCTCGATATCCTCCTCGCTGACCATCTCGGCGATCTCGCGCAAGCGCTCGACCACCCGGGCGTTGACGCTGCCTTCGGTGAACTGCCCCTGCTCGTCCAGCTCCCCGGCGTCCTCACCCACCAGCAGGCTCAGCGCCTCGTCAGCCTGGCTGACCGCATAGACGTGGAACACGCCATTCTCGACCGCCTGCAGCACACGCTCATCGAGCATCAGCGTGGCAACGTTGGCACGCGGGATGATCACCCCCTGCTCGCCCGTCAGGCCACGGGCCTCACACAGGCGGAAGAAGCCTTCGATCTTCTCGTTGACCCCACCCACTGCCTGCACTTCACCGAACTGGTTGATCGAGCCGGTGATCGCGAAGCACTGCTTGAGCGGGGTGCGCGACAATGCCGAGATCAGCGTGCACGCCTCGCCCAACGAGGCGCTGTCACCGTCCACATAACCGTAGGACTGCTCCAGGGCAATGCTCGCGGAAATCGCCAAGGGGAATTCCTGGGCGTAGCGGCTGCCCAGGTAACCGGTGAGGATCATGACCCCCTTGGAGTGGATCGGCTGGCCCAGGTTGACCTCGCGCTCGATGTCGACGATGCCGCTGCCGCCCGGGTAGACGGTGGCGGAAATGCGCGCCGGCATGCCGAAGGCCGAATCACCCACCTCCAGCACGGTCAGGCCGTTGCACTTGCCGATAGCGGCGCCTTCGGTGTCGATCAGGATGATGCCTGCCAGCATGTCGTCGAGCACCCGCTGCGAAACGCGCCCGGTGCGGGTGGCCTTGGCCTTGAGCGCACGCTCGATGTGCCCGGCATCGGTCATGTCGTCACTGGCCAGCTGGCGGATGAAGTCGGCCTCGCTGACCAGCTGGAACAGGTCACCGATACGCGCCGACAGGCGCGACTGGTTCTCCGCCAGGCGCGCGCTGTAGGTGGCCAGGCGAGCCACCGCATCGCTGGTCAGCGGCGCCATGCCCTCCTCGTTGGTACGGGTGCGCAACAGCTGGGCGAACTGCTCGAGGTTTTCGTCGACCATCGGCATGTCTTCGTCGAAGTCCACCAGTACCCGGAACATCTCCTGGAAGTCCGGGTCATGGTCCTGCAAGGCGTAGTACAGCTGACGCGATCCGATGATCACCAGCTTGACGTTGAGCGGGATCATCTGCGGCTGCAGGCTGACGCTGGCGACGCGGCCCAGTTCACCGATCGGCGACTCCATCTTCAACTTGCGTGACTGCAGGGCACGCTTGAGCGCATCCCAGACGAACGGCTCGCCGAGCATCTTCTCCGCTTCGAGAATCAGGAACCCACCGTTGGCGCGGTGCAGCGCGCCCGGGCGCAGCTGACGGTAGGAGGTGTACAGCGCCCCCTGGTCGGTGCTGTATTCGATCCGCCCGAACAGGTTGTCATAGGTCGGGTGCGGCTCGAACACCACCGGCGCACCACCGACGGCGTGATGGCCGACCACAAGGCTCGGGGCGTACTGCTCTTCGAGCAGCTTGCGCGCGACAGCGTCGGTCTTGCTGTCATCGACCAGTTGCTCGACCACGGTACGCAGCAGGTTCAGCTGCACCGATTGCAGGTAGGCACACACTGCGGCGTTCTCGGCGTACTTTTCCGACAGCGGCGCCAGCAAAGGCTGCAAAGCCAGGGTGATGGTTTCTTCGTTGAGCTGGCGCAGGTGGTTGTTCGACTCGCGCTTCCACTGTGGCAGGCTGGCCAGCTCTTCGTTGAGGCGCTCCTCGAGGTAGGCGATGTCCTCGTGGAACTGCTCGCGGACTTCTTCCGGCAGCTGGGCGAACTCGGCTTCGTCCAGTGCCTTGCCGTCGGCCATCGGGGTGAAGGCGACATTGCTGGCGTCACGGTACAGGGCCACGTCCTTTTCCAGCGAGGCGCGCTCGATGACATCCAGGGCGCGGTCGTAGCGCTGGTTGAAGGCACGGTCGATGGCGCCCTTCTTCTGCTGATACGACGGGTGTTCGAATACCGCCGGGAACGTCGCCAGCAGGTTGTCGATCAGGCCGCCCATGTCGCTGATGAACGCGGCGGCGCTGCCCGACGGCAGCTCCAGTGCCCGCGGCTCGCGGGTGTCATCGAAGTGGTTGACGTAGACCCAATCGGCAGGGGTCTGTTGGCGCTTGCCCTCGGCCTTGAGGTAGCGCTTGACGAACGAGAAGCGCCCGGTACCGGGCTCGCCCATCACGTATACGTTGTAACCGGGGCGTGGCATGGCCACCCCAAACTGCAGGGCCTCGACAGCACGTTCCTGGCCCAGGACTCCGCGAAACGGTTCCAGATCGTCGGTATTGGCAAAGGCAAACTGCTCAGGAGAAAAACGCCTGGTCAAAGCTTCAGGCGCGAGACGCAGGCGCGCAGCGACAGGATCGGGCATTGGGTTTCCTTACTTCGGCGGGGCAGATACGCAGCATTCTGGCGCCGCCCGCGCGCGCCTTGCAAGGCTCAGCGGGACTTTATGTCGCAGTATCGATCAGCGACCCAAGCAAATTTTTCGCAATCAACGACGCAACCTTTAGATCGTGCCTAAACTCCAAGCTGCGCGGGTGGGTGAAAAGCTTTCCCGACCTGGCAACCGAGTTGCCAGCAACCCTGACCCTTGGTTAAGACAAATAGAGAACAAATGCTATGAAACGGATTCTTCTGGGTACTCTGTTCACCGTAGTCTCGCTCAATGCCATGGCCGAAGCGCCGGGCGGCCCGAACTGCGGCTGGGGCAACATGCTGTTCGAAGGCCAGCGCGGCACGCCGGCTCACTTCCTGGCCTCCACCACCAACGGTACATCCGGTAACGCTACCTTCGGCATGACCTCCGGCACCAACGGCTGCTCCACTAAGGCCTCGCTGACCTATGGCGGCAAGTCCTGGTTCGCCATGAATGGCATGATGAACGAACTGTCCGAAGACATGGCCATGGGCCAAGGCGAAGCACTCACCACCTACGCGGTGGTACTGGGTGTAGCGCCGGAAGACCGCGGTTACTTCAACTCGGTCACCCACCAGCACTTCAACCAGATCTTCAGCAGCGCCGACGTAAATGCTGAAACTGTCCACAGCAACACCCTGGCCGTTCTGAAGAACGACCCACGCCTGGCCAAGTACGCTACCGAGGCCTAAGCGCAGCTGCTCCCGCCCCCTCCCGGGGCGGGTTTTCGCCTTTTTATCGGCATCGTTAAGAAGTAGTTGCCCGACATGCTCAAACGCCTTGCTTACCTGGCGCTGTGTGCCTGCGCCCCTGTTCATGCCGCGCCTGCGCTGGATGAAGGCCGTCTCCAGCAATTGGCCAATACCCCTTACTGGATTGCCCTGGGCCACTACGAAACCGCCAAACTCGGCGGCTGGCGCAGCTATGTCGACGACCGCAAATTCTTCCTCGCCGAGGACGGCGCGCACCACCCGGACCAAGAGCTGCGGGCCACGGTACAGGCGCTGTATGCCCCGGCCAGCCTGGGCGACAAGCATGCCCAATGCGTGTTCCCCGCCCGCACCCGCTGGCTGAAGGAGCAACTGGGCCTGCAAGGTTTGCCGCAGCCGGATTGCCAGGAGTTCAAGACCTGGTACGAATCGGTCGACCCGCACAGCGCGGCGCTGATCTTCCCGGCGGCCTACCTGAACAGCCCGTCGTCGATGTTCGGCCATACCCTGCTGCGCATCGACCAGTCCAATACCCGCAGCGACGACACCACGCTGCTGAGTTATGCCATCAACTTCGGCGCCTACATCGAAGGCAGCGACAACAGCATCCTGTATGCCTGGAAGGGCCTGATGGGTGGCTATCCCGGGCTGTTCGCCCTGATGCCCTATCAGGAAAAACTGTCCGAATACCGCAGCCTGGAAAACCGTGACCTGTGGGAGTACCAGCTGGACCTGACGCCAGAAGAAACCGGGCGCATGGTCGAGCATGTGTGGGAACTCAAGCAGGTCCAGTTCGATTATTTCTTCTTCGACGAAAACTGCTCCTACCGCCTGCTGGAACTGCTGCAGGTGGCGCGGCCGGGCCTGGACCTGACCTCGCAGTTCCCGCTGACCGCAATCCCCACCGACACGGTCAAGGCGGTGAAACAGTCGGGCATGGTCGCCAGCGAGACTTACCGGCCCTCGCGTGAGCGGGAACTGCTGGCCCGGGCCGAACCGCTGGGCCTGGATGAGAAACGCCAGGTGCTGGCCGTCAGTGCCGACACGGCGCAGCTGCAGAGCCCGGCCTTCACCGCCCTGCCCCGCGAGCGCCAGGCCCTGGTGCAGGACGCCGCTTACCGCCTGGAGCGTTATCGGGCCAACGGCCAGGAGCGCGACCCCGGCCAGGCACGGCGTAGCTTCGAGCTGTTGCGGGCGATCAACCGCAACCCACCACCGCCGCTGCAGATCGAACGCCCCGGCCTGCCCGAGGATGGCCATGACTCCCGCACCTGGCAGCTTGGCGTCGGCACCCGGGAAGACCGCGCCTACGCCGAATACGGGCTGCGCATGGCGTATCACGACCTGAACGACAATGCCTACGGCTTCCCGCTTGGCGCGCAGATCGAAATCCTGCAACTCAAGGTGCGCCAGTACGAAGGCAACGATTGGCAGGTGCAACGCCTGGATCTGGCCACGATTCGCTCGCTGACCCCTCGCAACGAACTGCTCAAGCCCTGGTCGTGGCAGGTCGCCGGTGGCCTGGAGCGGGTGCCGGGCAAACATGACGATGAAGTGCTGGTGAGCCATGTCAATGGCGGTGCCGGCGGCACCTGGCAATTGGCCGACGGGCTGCTGGGCTTCGCCTTGGGCACTGTGCGGGTCGAGCACCATAACGACTTCGCCCAGTTCATCGCCCCAGCGGCGGGGTTCAATGGCGGGCTGCTGTGGCGCAACGGGCTGGGCAACATGACACTGGAAGCCAAAGGCGATTACTTCACCAATGGCGAAGTGCGGCGCAGTGTGAGCCTGAACCAGCAGTGGGAGATCAGCCAGAACCTGGGGTTGAGGCTGAGTGCTTCGCGGGCGTTCAGCCACTTGGCTACAGCCCAGAATGAGGTGATGCTGGAGCTGAAGTGGTACCACTACTGACCGCACTGGCCCTATCGCCGGCAAGCCGGCGATAGGGCCCTTGAGGCCAACGTGAACCTACCAACTTTCTGACGCTGTTTCGAGCACAAGGAGGCCCCTATGAGCCGCGCATTCGTCAACGAAGACCAAGCCGCCGCCCAGGCCGACCAGCCGGTGGAACGGCACGTCAGCGACCAGCCCAACTATGTCACTGCCAGTGGCATGCGCCAGCTGCAGCAGCGCCTGGCCGAACTCAATGCCTTGCGTGCCGAACTGCAGGCCTTGGGCGAACAGGGTGATAAGCAACGCCTGGCAGACGCTGAGCGTGACTTGCGTTATTTCAGCGCCAGGGTGCAGAGCGCCCAGGTAGTACCCGCTGCTACCTCGACCAGCAAGGTGCAGATTGGCAGCCGGGTGCGCTTTGCCGATGAACAAGGGCAGGAACAGACCGTGCAACTGGTTGGAGAGGATGAAGCCGATGCCAGCCGAGGGCTGATCAATTGGGGGTCACCGCTGGGGCGGGCGTTGCTGGGCGCAGGGCCAGGGGATGAAGTGATGTGGCGGCGGCCGGCGGGGGATCAGGTGATCGAGGTGATGGATATTGTAACTGAGGCCTGAAACCAAGGGGCCGGTGCCCGGCCCATTCGCCGGCAAGCCGGCTCCCACAGGTATCGCGCCGGCTTTTAGATGTTGAGCAAGACAGTTGCTCCATGGATTACGCCAGCTTTTAGAAGTTGGGCAAGACAGTTGCTCCATGGATTGCGCCAGCTTTTAGAAGTTGGGCAAGACAGTTGCTCCATGGATTGCGCCGGCTTTTAGAAGTTGGGCAAGACAGTTGCTCCATGGATTGCGCCGGCTTTTAGAAGTTGGGCAGAACAGTTGCTCCATGGATTGCGCCGGCTTTTAGAAGTTGGGCAAGACAGTTGCTCCATGGATTGCGCCAGCTTTTAGAAGTTGGGCAAGACAGTTGCTCCATGGATTGCGCCAGCTTTTAGAAATTGGGCAAGACGGGTGCTACCACGGGTAAAGCGCAGGCCTGAAGAACTGCGCGGTCGAGGTGGGAGCCGGCTTGCCGGCGATGGGCTGCAACGCAGCCCCAGTCTTTCAAATCAGACCACGCCCTGGGCCAGCATGGCGTCAGCGACTTTGACGAAGCCGGCAATGTTGGCGCCCTTCACGTAGTTGACCTTGCCATCGGCCTCTTCACCGTAGTGCACGCAAGCATGGTGAATCGATTGCATGATGTGGTGCAGCTTGCTGTCCACTTCCCCGGCAGTCCACAGCAGGCGCATGGCGTTCTGCGACATCTCCAGGCCCGACACAGCCACACCGCCGGCGTTGGATGCCTTGCCCGGTGCGTACAGGATGCCAGCCTCCAGGAAGATATCCACAGCCTCCAGCGTGGTCGGCATGTTGGCGCCCTCCGCCACGCAGATGCAGCCGTTGCGCAGCAGGGTGCGGGCGTCTTCGCTGCCCAGTTCGTTCTGCGTGGCACACGGCAGGGCGATGTCGCATGGCAGGCTCCATGGCGTCTGCCCTTTGCGGAACTCCAGGCCGAACTGATCGGCCAGTTCGCTGATGCGGCCACGCTTGACGTTCTTCAGCGCCATCACAGCCTCCCACTGGGCGTCGGTCAGCCCGGCTTCGGCGTACAACGTGCCTTCTGAGTCGGACAGCGAGATCACCTTGCCGCCCAGGTCCATGACCTTGCGCGCGGCGTACTGGGCAACGTTACCGGAACCGGAAATCGCCACACGACGACCATCGATACGCAGGCCCTGACGCTTGAGCATTTCTTCGGCGAAGTAAACGCAGCCGTAGCCGGTGGCTTCAGGGCGAATCAGGCTGCCACCGTAGGTCATGCCCTTGCCGGTCAGCACCGACGTGAACTGGTTGGCCAGGCGCTTGTATTGGCCGAACATGAAGCCGATTTCGCGGGCGCCCACACCGATGTCACCGGCGGGCACGTCCAGGTCGGCGCCGATATGGCGGTACAGCTCGCTCATGAAGGCCTGGCAGAAGCGCATCACTTCGGCGTCGCTCTTGCCCTTGGGGTCGAAGTCCGAGCCGCCCTTGCCGCCACCCATGGGCAACGAGGTGAGGGAGTTCTTGAATACCTGCTCGAAGGCCAGGAACTTGAGCACACCCAGGTTGACCGAAGGGTGGAAACGCAGGCCGCCCTTGTAGGGGCCGATGGCGCTGCTCATCTGGATGCGGTAGCCGCGGTTGACCTGAACCTTGCCCTGGTCATCGACCCACGATACGCGGAACAACACCGCACGCTCAGGTTCGACCATGCGCTCGAGGATGCCGGCCTGCAGGTAGTGTGGGTTGGCTTCCAGGAACGGCCAGAGGCTGCGCAGCACTTCTTCCACCGCCTGGTGGAATTCGGGCTGGGCCGGGTCGCGCTGCTTCAGGCGCTCGAGGAAATGGTCGACAGATTCGATCATGGGCAGACATCTCACCAAGAGGGATTGGACTTATTGGTTTTTCTGGAATGTACCAAGAAGCAATTGCACTGGAACAGGGCAAAATGTCGTTTTTATGAAATTATTTGGTGCGTTTTATATAACTGTATACAAAGCATGTGGCTATACGGTGGAAAAATAGCCCTTTTCGCGGCAATAGCACTGTATGCCAGGCACAAAAATGGGGCCGCTGATGGCCCCATTCTTGTGCATCGGAAACCGGCTTACTGGGCCAGTTTCTTGTGCCGTACCCGATGCGGCTGGGCAGCGGCGTCGCCCAGGCGCTTCTTGCGGTCGGCTTCGTACTCGGTGTAGTTACCCTCGAAGAACACCACGTTCGAGTCGTCCTCGTACGCCAGGATGTGGGTAGCCACACGGTCCAGGAACCAACGGTCGTGGGAAATCACGATCGCGGCGCCCGGGAAGTCCAGCAGGGCTTCCTCCAGCGAACGCAGGGTCTCGACGTCCAGGTCGTTGGACGGTTCGTCGAGCAGCAGCACGTTGCCGCCCTCTTTCAAGGTAAGGGCCAGGTGCAGGCGGCCGCGCTCACCACCGGAGAGGTCCTTGACGAACTTCTGCTGGTCGCCGCCCTTGAAGTTGAAACGGCCAACGTAGGTACGCGACGGGATCTCGTAGTTGCCGATGCGGATCATGTCGGAACCATCGGAGACCTGCTGGAACACAGTCTTGGCACCGTCGAGGTCTTCGCGGCTCTGGTCCACACAGGCCAGCTGCACGGTTTCGCCGATCTCGATGCTGCCCGAGTCTGGCTGTTCCTTGCCCATCAGCATGCGGAACAGGGTCGACTTACCGGCACCGTTACCACCGATCACGCCGACGATGGCACCTTTAGGCATGGCGAACGACAGGTTGTCGATCAGCACGCGGTCGCCATAGCCTTTGGACACGTTCTTGAATTCGATGACCTTGTCGCCCAGGCGCGGGCCGGCCGGGATGTAGATCTCGTTGGTTTCGCTGCGTTTCTGGAATTCCTGCGACTGCATTTCTTCAAAGCGCTGCAGACGTGCCTTGGATTTGGACTGGCGGGCCTTGGCGCCTTTGCGCACCCACTCCAGTTCCTCTTTCATGGCCTTCTCGTGGGCGCTCTGCTGCTTGGATTCCTGCGCCAGACGGTCCGACTTGGCTTCCAGCCAGCCCGAGTAGTTGCCTTCGTACGGGATGCCGGCGCCGCGGTCCAGTTCGAGGATCCAGCCGGCGACGTTATCCAGGAAGTAACGGTCGTGGGTAATCGCTACCACGGTGCCTGGGAAGTCGTGCAGGAAGCGCTCCAGCCAGGCCACCGAGTCGGCGTCCAGGTGGTTGGTGGGTTCGTCGAGCAGCAGCATGTCGGGGGCCGACAGCAGCAGACGGCACAGGGCCACACGACGCTTCTCACCACCGGACAGGTGTTCGATGCGCGCATCCCAGGCCGGCAGGCGCAGGGCATCGGCGGCGACGTCGAGCTGGCGCTCGAGGTTGTGGCCGTCGGCAGCCTGCAGGATGGATTCGAGCTTGGCCTGCTCGGCGGCGAGCTTGTCGAAGTCGGCGTCAGGTTCGGCGTAGGCGGCGTAGACCTCGTCCAGGCGGGCCTGGGCGTCCTTGATCACGCTGACCGCTTCTTCGACCACTTCGCGTACGGTTTTGCTCGGGTCCAGTTGCGGCTCCTGGGGCAGGTAGCCGACGTTGATGTCGGGCATCGGACGGGCTTCGCCGTCGAATTCCTTGTCGACGCCCGCCATGATCCGCAGCAGGGTCGATTTACCCGCGCCGTTCAGGCCGAGTACGCCGATCTTGGCGCCCGGGAAGAACGACAGGGAAATGTTCTTGAGAATTTCCCGCTTCGGCGGCACGACCTTGCTCAGCCGATGCATGGTGTAGACGTATTGAGCCAAAACCAAGCCCTCTAATCAGATAGGTAAAGACATCGACGATTGCCCCGGCCAGGTGGCCAGGCGGATGTGTTTACAGGGTGTCATTTAACAAAGTCGACCATTCTACGCCAACGCGCGGCGTTGCACAGGGTGGTCGGATGGTGCGGCCCATCGCCGGCACGCCGGCACACAGGGATAGCGTTAGCTTCTGGAAATGGCGTTAGACAGCTGCTCCCCAAAGCCCCGTAAGGCACGCCTACCCCAGTGGGAGCCGGCTTGCCGGCGATAAGGCCGGCACTGACCACACAAAAATCAGACGTGACGTTGTTTGGCCTTGCCACGCGTGCCACGCGGCAGCCGGCAACGGTCGCCCTGCCCGGCCAGGCGCGCGGCCCAGGCGGATTTGACGCAGAAGCCACCGCTGCGAGCAGGCTGCTCGGCAACCTTGGCCGGCTGCACGGCAGGCTGGCTAGCCGGTGTTTTGCTGACGACCTTGGTGGCAGGCTTGGCCGCCGCCTCAATCTCAGCCGGTGCTGCAGCCGCCCTGGCGGTCTTGCGCAGCTCGGCCAGCGAAGGCGCCTTGGCTTTCGAAGCCGAAGCCTCAGGTTTGACCAGCGAACGCTGGCACGACTTGCAGGATACATCCTCGGTCACGGCAGTGCTGACAAGGGTCTGACTGCTGCGCCCACAGGCGGAATCGAGGCCATTGGTGGAAAAGTGAGTAACCAAAACCGAACATCTCCGATGCGTTGTCATTGAGGCGGCCGGCATTCTCGCACAGCAAGCCGGGCATTGCCGAACGGGCAGGTGCCACCACGACCGTCGGCACCCGACAGCAGGACTGGCACTTTGCCATAATGACAGGCATGCTAGCCCGTTTCGGGTATACGGCCTTATAGTGCGCCACCACGGTCCGGTCGCCCAGGCACCGGTATCCACCGTGCTTATCAATCCCTGCCGTCGCCAGCCCAATAGCAGGACCAACGCTTGACCAATCTCAATCATCCGTCCTCGCCGCGCACCGTTACACCGGCCCCAGCCACTTCGGTGCGTGGCTCGGTCAAAGGTGCATTGGCCCTGCTGGCCCTGCTGCTGCTGGCGTTGCTGCTTTGGCAAATGTTCTCGCAGTTCCGCCACACCCAGGCCGAACAGCGCCAGCAGCACCTGGACGCCAGCGTCGAACTGGCAGACCACCTGGGCCTGAACATGGCGCTCAAGGCCCAGCAGGCGCTGAATGTGGTGCAGCCGTATGCCAAAGCGCCGACGCCTGCCGCCCTGCCCAGCCTGCTCGACACGCTGCGCGAGCGCCTGCCAACCCTGCGCGACCTGGCCTGGCTGGACCACAGCGGGCGGCTACTGAGCGACAGCCTGGCCGGCAGCCCCGACCGTGCGCAGATTGACGAGCTGTTCGCGCTGAACCAGGGCCGGCCTTATTTCTTCGCCAACTCGGCGGACAACCGCACCGTCTACCTGCTGTTGCGCCAGGCCGCCGAGCAGGGTCGCGGCTACTGGCTGCTGCGCCTGTCCAACGATTTTTACCGCACCCTGACCCAGCACCTGGACGGCCCCGGGCACCCTCTGTGGCTGCTGGAGAACAGCCGCAGCGGCGAGGTGCTGGAACGCCACGCGCCAACGCAGACCAGCGGCCAGCCCCTGCAAAGCGTGATGCTGGTGTTCATCGACAACAGTGTCTGGCAGCTGCGTGGCCTGTTCGATGCAGGCCTTGCCCAGCAGAAACTGTTGCCGGCACTGCTGGGCAAGTGCCTGCTGGCGCTGTTCTGTGCCCTGCTGCCGGTGCTGGCACTGATCAATATGCGCCGTCGCCAGCGCGCCTTGCAGGATGACCGCCGGCGCTACCAGGAAATTTTCGAGGGCACCGGCGTAGCCCTGTGCGTGCTCGACCTCTCCAGCTTGCCCGGCCAGCTTGACCGTTACCACCTGCGCAACCTCGCCGCGCTCAAGCAGAGCCTGGCGCTGGACGCCAGCCTGCGCCGCTCGCTGCTGCTGGAGCTGAAGATCACCGAAATCAATCAGGTGGCGCGCCACCTGCTCAACGTCGACTCCCACGAAGGGGCCTGGCAACGGTTGATCGAGGGCAGCGGCGACGGCCGTGCCAGCGTCGGCATGCAGCTGATCGATGCGCTGATCGCACAGCGCCCGCTGCTCGAACTCGAAGTACGCCTGCCCGCCCCGCTGGGCGGTGAGCTGCACCTGTGGCTGATGGCGCGGCTGCCGGAACAGCGCCGCGACTACCAGGCGGTGATCCTGAGCATCAGCGACATCACCAGCCGCAAGCAGGTGGAGCTGTCGCTGCTGGAGCGCGAAAGCTTCTGGTCGGACGTGGTGCGTACCGTGCCCGACCAGTTGTACGTGCAGGACATACTCAGCCAACGGATGATCTTCAGCAACCGCCACCTCGGCGAGACCTTGGGCTACGACCGCACCGAGCTGGCGCAGATGGGCGAACGGTTCTGGGAGTTGCTGCTGCATCCTGAAGATGCGGCGCACTACCAGGCGCTGCGCCAGCAGCAACGCGACAACGGCCACGGCCAGTCGCTGCATTGCCAATTGCGCTTCCGCCACCGCGACGGCGGTTGGCGCTGCTACGACATCCGTGAACAAGTACTGACCCGCGACAGCGATGGCCAGGTTACCCGCATCATCGGTGTGGGCAAGGACGTCACCGTGCAGATCGAGGCCAGCCAGTCGCTACGTGACAGCGAACAGCGCTACCGCATGCTCGCCGAAAGCATCAGCGACGTGATCTTCTCCACCGACAGCAAGCTGCAGCTCAACTACGTCAGCCCATCGGTGCAGGCAGTGCTGGGCTACAACACCGACTGGATCTTTGAAAACGGCTGGCAGTCCATCGTCGCCAACCCGTCCCAGCTCACCGGCATCTACAGCCTGATGGAACGGGTCAGCAAGGCCATGGGCGACCGGGAACAGTTGGCACACCTGCGCCAGCACCTGCCCAACCAGCTGTTCTTGTTCGACTGCCTGCGCGCCGATGGCCGCAAGATCCCCATCGAGCTGCGCCTGGTGCTGGTGTGGGACGACCGCGAGCGCTTCGAGGGTGTGCTGGGCGTGGGCCGCGACATCAGCCAGCAACGCCGGGCGGAAAAAGACCTGCGCATGGCCGCCACGGTGTTCGAACACTCAACCTCGGCCATCCTCATCACCGACCCGGCCGGCTACATCGTGCAGGCCAACGAAGCGTTCAGCCGGGTCAGCGGGTATTCGGTCAGCGATGTGCTCGACCAGCTGCCCAGCATGCTGACGGTCGACGACCAGCAGGAGGGCCATCTGCGCTACGTCCTCAAACAGCTGCACCAGCGCGGCAGCTGGGAAGGCGAAGTGTGGCTCAAGCGCCGCAGTGGCGAGCACTACCCGGCCTGGGTCGGTATAACCGCGGTGCTCGATGACGAAGGCGACCTGGCCAGCTATGTATGCTTCTTCACTGACATCAGCGAGCGCAAGGCCAGCGAACAGCGCATTCATCGCCTGGCCTACTACGACGCCCTGACCCACCTGCCCAACCGCACGCTGTTCCAGGACCGCCTGCACACCGCCCTGCAACAAGCTGAGCGGCAGAAATCGTGGGTGGTACTGATGTTCCTCGACCTGGACCGTTTCAAGCCGATCAACGACTCCCTGGGCCATGCTGCGGGCGATCGCATGCTCAAGGACATGGCCCTGCGCCTGCTGGCCTGCGTCGACGATGACGACACCGTGGCGCGCATGGGCGGTGATGAATTCACCCTGCTGCTGCAATCGCGCGCCACCCGCGAAACGGCGCTCAACCGCGCCATCCATGTGGCCGAGAACATCCTCGCCAGCCTGGTGCGGCCGTTCGTGCTCGAAGGGCGCGAGTTCTTCGTCACCGCCAGTATCGGCATCGCGCTCAGCCCGCAGGACGGCGGCGAACTGAGCCAACTGATGAAGAACGCCGACACCGCCATGTACCACGCCAAAGAGCGCGGCAAGAACAACTTCCAGTTCTACCAGGCCGAGATGAACGCCAGCGCCCTGGAGCGCCTGGAGCTGGAAAGCGACCTGCGCCATGCCCTGGAGCAGAACGAGTTCATCCTCTACTACCAGCCGCAGTTCAGCGGCGACGGCAAGCGCCTGACCGGTGCCGAGGCACTGCTGCGCTGGCGCCACCCGACGCGCGGCCTGGTGCCGCCGGGCGACTTCATCCCGGTGATCGAGGAGCTGGGGCTGGTGGTGGATGTCGGCGACTGGGTGCTGCGCGAGGCCAGCCGCCAGCTCAAGGCCTGGCACAAGGCCAAGGTGCGCGTGCCGAAGGTCTCGGTGAACATCTCGGCCCGGCAGTTCTCCGACGGCCAACTGGGCAAGCGCATCGCCACCATCCTCGATGAAACCGGCCTGCCGCCTGCGTGCCTGGAGCTGGAGCTGACCGAAAGCATCCTGATGCGCGATGTGAACGAAGCGATGCAGATACTCGACAGCCTGAAGGTACTGGGCCTGAGCATTGCGGTGGACGACTTCGGTACCGGCTACTCGTCGCTCAACTACCTCAAGCAGTTCCCCATCGACGTGCTGAAGATCGACCGCACCTTCGTCGACGGCCTGCCCGAGGGCGAGCAGGACGCGCAGATCGCCCGGGCGATCATCGCCATGGCGCACAGCCTGAACCTGGCAGTGATCGCCGAGGGCGTCGAGACCCACGAGCAGCTGGAGTTCCTGCGTGAGCATGGCTGTGACGAGGTGCAGGGCTACCTGTTCGGGCGGCCGATGCCGGCCAGCCAGTTCGAGGCGCAGTTCAGCAACGAGACGCTGTTCATGTTCCAGTGAGGGTTGCCGGCACCGGCCTCATCGCCGGCAAGCAGGCCCCTCCAGGGAACGGGCAGCGGAACCGCCGCAATGCGGCCCCGAAAAGCGGACCCCAAGGTCAACTCCCGCCCGCATCCAGCCCAGGCAGGGCGCGGGATGCAACATGAAAGCCATTGGTCCGCGACTTGATGCCACTTCATATGCCAGGCGCGAATCAATCGGTTAGAATGCCCCCCCAATTCAGCCCGATCCTTGAGGACCGTTATGTTCAGCCGTGATTTGACCATTGCCAAGTACGACGCCGAGCTCTTCGAAGCCATGCAGCAAGAAGCTCTGCGCCAGGAAGAGCATATCGAGCTGATCGCTTCGGAAAACTACACCAGCCCAGCCGTCATGGAAGCCCAGGGTTCGGTCCTGACCAACAAGTACGCCGAAGGCTACCCGGGCAAGCGTTACTACGGTGGCTGCGAGTACGTCGACGTGGTCGAGCAACTGGCCATCGACCGCGCCAAGGAGCTGTTCGGCGCCGACTACGCCAACGTTCAGCCGCACGCCGGCTCCCAGGCCAACGCCGCTGTCTACCTGGCCCTGCTGTCGGCCGGTGACACCATCCTGGGCATGAGCCTGGCCCACGGTGGCCACCTGACCCACGGTGCCTCGGTAAGCTCCTCGGGCAAGCTGTACAACGCCATCCAGTACGGCATCGACGCCAACGGCCTGATCGACTACGACGAAGTCGAGCGCCTGGCCGTCGAGCACAAGCCGAAAATGATCGTTGCCGGTTTCTCGGCCTACTCGCAGGTCCTGGACTTCCCGCGCTTCCGCGCCATCGCCGACAAAGTAGGTGCCTACCTGTTCGTCGACATGGCCCACGTTGCCGGCCTGGTTGCCGCTGGCGTGTACCCGAACCCGGTGCCGTTCGCCGACGTGGTCACCACCACCACCCACAAGACCCTGCGCGGCCCGCGTGGCGGCCTGATCCTGGCCCGTGCCAACGCCGACATCGAGAAGAAGCTGAACTCCGCCGTCTTCCCGGGCGCCCAGGGCGGCCCGCTGGAGCACGTGATCGCGGCCAAGGCCATCTGCTTCAAGGAAGCCCTGCAGCCTGAGTTCAAGGCTTACCAGCAGCAAGTGGTGAAGAACGCCCAGGCCATGGCCAGTGTGTTCATCGAGCGTGGTTTCGACGTCGTTTCCGGCGGCACCCAGAACCACCTGTTCCTGCTGTCGCTGATCAAGCAGGAAATCTCCGGTAAGGATGCTGACGCTGCCCTGGGCAAAGCCTTCATCACCGTCAACAAGAACTCGGTCCCTAACGACCCACGTTCCCCGTTCGTGACCTCGGGCCTGCGTTTCGGCACCCCGGCCGTTACCACCCGCGGCTTCAAAGAAGCCGAGTGTAAAGAACTGGCCGGCTGGATCTGCGACATCCTCGCAGACCTGAACAACGACGCCGTCATCGACGCCGTACGTGAAAAGGTCAAGGCCATCTGCAAGAAGCTGCCGGTGTACGGCAACTGATTGGCAGTAGCCTGATGTGAAAAAGCCCGGCCCTCGTGCCGGGCTTTTTCATGCCTGGGCAAGCTTTGCCCTTGCAAGCCAACCTCACACCACCGCGAACGCCAGGACGCCGCCTTGACCAGAGAGCAACTCGAAACCCATCAAATTGCGCTGTATTTCGCTGCCGTACTCGCCGCCGCAGCCTTCGGCCTGCTGGCCACCGACACCGCGCGCCACCTGCAAGCACTGGTCACCCCGGCCATTGCCGTGCTGATGTACGCGATGTTTCTGCAAATCCCCTTCCTGGACCTGCGCCAAGGCCTGGGCAACCGCCGCTTCATGGCCGCGCTGCTGCTGGCCAACTTCATCCTCGTGCCGCTATTGGTGTGGGCCGCCACCCGAGGCCTGGGCGAGCACCCGGCCATCCTCATCGGCGCCCTGCTGGTGCTGCTTACGCCCTGCATCGACTACGTGGTGGTGTTCACCCACATCGGCAAAGGCGACTCGCGCCTCACCCTCGCCGCCACCCCCTTGTTGTTACTGGTGCAACTGCTGTTGTTGCCGGTGTACCTGGCGGTGATGCTGGGCGACAGCAGCGACGTGGCGATTTCCATCACGCCATTCGTGGAGGCGTTCGCGCTGCTGATCGTGCTGCCGCTGATCCTGGCGGTGCTCACCTCGGCCGGAGCACGCCAGTCACGTAGCGTTTCGGTGTGGAATGACGCCTGGGCGTGGATGCCGGTGCCGGCGATGGCACTGGTGCTGGTGGCTGTGATCGGCTCGCAGATCGCCGTGGTGGTGCGCGATTTCGACCGCCTGCTGCCGGTGATCCCGGTGTACATCGGCTTCATGGTGCTGGCCCCGGTACTGGGGTTTGCCTCGGCGCGGCTGCTGCGTTTGCCGGTGGCCGAGGCCCGCTCGGTAACGTTCAGCAGCGCCACGCGCAATTCGCTGGTGGTGTTGCCGCTGGCGCTCGCATTGCCCGAAGACATGCGCACGCTGGCGGCCGCGGCGGTGATCACGCAAACATTGATCGAGCTGATCAGTGAGTTGATTTACGTAAGGGCGGTGCCCGCCCTGATCCGCTGACAGCGCATGGCGGGGGGTTGCACCACCCCGCCAGCCAACCCACCCAGCACTGCGTGGCTTCAGGCCACCGACGCCTGCTGTTGCATCCGCACGCTCAGCATGCCCGAGAGCGATACCAGCCACAGCACCAGGAACACGCCGGCGATGGCCAGGTTGGATGCCAGCGGCAAGGCACTGACGATGCCCGAGGCAAGGGAGCCGAACACCAGCATCAAGCAGCCCTGCAAACTTGCCGCCACCCCTGCCCGGTCCGGGAACAGGGACATGGAACGGGCCATGGCATTGGAGAAGATGAAACCCTGGCCAAATGCGACCAGCATGATGCCACCCAGGATACTCACCAGGTTCAAACCGCCCGGCATCGCCGCGATCACCGCCACACCGAGCAGGAACAGCGCCATCCCGGCCCACATCAAGGCATGCGCGTTGACATGACGGACCAGCGCGCGGTTGACCAAGGTCCCCACCAGGTAGCAACTGCCTACTGCAAGCGCTGTGGTGCCAAAGTACTGAGCGCTGTGCCCGAGGCGCTCCTGGACGATGTGCGGCCCGAACACGTTCCACAGCAAAAAGGCAGAGAAACTGGAACCGAGCACGATGACCGATGAACGAAAGCGACTGTCGGCCAGGATGCAGCGGTAGCCTGCGATGGTCTGCAGTGCACTGCGCCTGCCCGTCACCCCCAGCGACTCCTTGAGCCCCGCCAGCACGAAGGCCAGCACGATCACCGCGTATACCGCATAGAGCACGAAGTTGTAGCGCCATCCCAGATGCACTTCGATCAGCCCACCCACGTAGGGCGCGATGACCGGGCCCAGGCCAAAGGCCAGGCTCAGGTAGATGATCGCCACATAGAAGCGAGGCCCCTTGACGACGTCCACCAGCAAAGCCCGCGCGACCACCTGGCAAGCGCCGATAGCGAACCCTTGCAGCGCTCGGGCCAGCAGCAGCATTTCTATCGAGCTGGCAACCGTTGCCAGCACGCTGCCGCCGAGGAACACCAAAAGGCCCAACTGAACCGCCGGCTTGCGCCCGCGGGCATCGGCCATGACCCCGAAGAACAGCTGGCCGATCGCATAGAACAGTAGCGTGATGGTGATGGTGTTCTGCATCAATGCAGGGCTGGCCGACAGTTCCCGGCCGATGGAAGGAATGCTGGGCGCATACAGGTCGATGGCGATGCCGCCAACGCTGTTGATCAGCGGCGCCAGGAACACAATGAAATTCTCATAACGCTTGGTCGCGTTCATGTTTACCTCCAGCACACCGGGCACAGTGATGCCCGGCATGGTGATCAGGTCAGGCAGATGCCTGATTGGCGAAATGGGGATGGGCGAGGCCGGGTGCAGGTGCACTCATCCAGATGCTGGGCGATGACAAACGCGACACCACCACCCGCGGCCTGTGGTCGTAATAGGAGCCCCAATTGACGCCTGGGTCTCTTACCCGCCCCCTGTCCGCACCGCCCAGGTCGTCGAGGTTGTCGACGATCGGCGCCAGCAACTGGCGCACCTGTTCGGTAGCGGTCAGCACCACCAGTCCGAAGTTGCGCAGCGCCAAGGTCTTGATGACATTGTTGAGCAGGTATTTGCCTGCACCGCTGCCACTGCGAAATGAAGCGAAGGCGCCCACTTCGGCGATACGGGCGCGGTCCAGCCCATAGCGCTCATCCAGCCCCTGATCCAGGTAGTACTCACTGAAGAGCTTGCCGGAATCACCGTAACTGATGCCGGCACAGGCATAGCCTGGTGCGCCACCATTGGGGTCGGTCAGGCATACGAACAGATCGGGCTCAGGTTCTGGCGTTGCCTGGTAGTGCTTGAGGTAGTGCGCCCGCACCGCCTCTTGCAGGCATCGGTAACCGGGCCGGCCTTTATAGAAATTACGCACGATGTACATGCTGGCTCCCTCGTACTCAGGCGTACAGCTGGTCGATGAAGCGGGCTTCGATTTCCGCGCGCCGCGGCCGCCCGGTCACGGTGTAGAACTGCTCGCGGAACAGGGCGATATCCTCGATGACGCGCACCTGGCGAACCCGGGCGAAATCGGCAAGGCGATGTTCCAGGCGCGCCATTTCGCTGCGTACGCGCTCCGCACCCGCAGCACTGAGCACGATGGCGCAGGGCTCGTCCCTGCCCTCCCCCATGACGATCATGTCGTCCACCAGCGGGCTCTCCTTGTAGACGTTCTCCACCCATTCCGGCGAGATGTTGCGCGCCGTGGAAAGGATGATCACGTGTTTCTTGCGCCCGGTGATGTAGAGGTAACCGTCGCGAAATTCGGCGATATCACCGGTATGCAAGTAGCCGTCGGACAGGTCGCAGGCGGTATCGTCAGCGTTGTAGTACCCCGCACACAGGGTGGGCGTGCGCACCAGTAGTTCGCCATCGACCAGCTTGGGTTCGATACCGTCGAGCAGCTTGCCGGCCGAGCCAATGCGCCGCTCGGCGGGCGAGTTCAGCGAGATGATCGATGAGTTCTCGCTCAGGCCATACGCCTCGAACACCTGCACGCCGCGCGCGTCCAGCGCCTCCAGCACTGTGGCCGGAATCTTCGCGCCGCCGGTGATGATGTGCGGCCGTTGCGGGCCGAACAGTTGCTCGACCGTGCAATGCTCAAGCAGCCCTTTGGCTTCCTCAAGCAACTTGGGCGGCAGGTACAGGAAGTTGGGCTGGTTGGGTGCGATCAGCTCCAGGTACTGCCGGGCATTGCCGCTCGCCGCGCCATATTCGGTCACGCCCTCGGGCATCAACGTCAGTGAACCGCCCGACAGAATCGGGATGAACACGCCGAGCACCTGTTCGATCAACAAGCTCATCGGCACGATCGAGAAGTAGTGCAGCGGTTGCTGTGGCAGGCGCTTCATGACGTTGTCCACCAGCAGCCCCACGGCCTCGTCGCGAATCATCACCCCCTTGGGTTTGGAGGTGGTGCCGGAGGTATGGATGATCGAAACGATGCCCTCCGGGATCAACTCATCCTCGTTGCGCCACTCCTCGCCGATGGCCTGGTTCATCAGCTGGCCAGGAATGAAGCAGGCCTTGCCCGGCAGGATGCCGTGCAGCCGGCTGGCAGTTTGCTCGTCGCTGACGAACACCGCGGCAGCCTTGCCCAGCAGGCTGCCGATCTGGTCGTCGGAGAACTCGATAGGCACCGGCAACAACACTGCACCGACTTTCTGAATCGCCAGCAGCGTATAGACCCACTCGTAGCATGAGCGCATGGCGATACCGAAGACCTTGCGTTCACAGCGCCCCACGCGCCCTTCAAGGGCACTGGCCAGGCGCATCACATCGCGTCGCAGTTCGTGCAGCGTATGGGTGCGGCCATTCATTTCACGGATGACAATGCGGTCGGGCGTTGCCGCCAGGTAGTCCTGCATTTTTTTGCTGATCATTGGCTGGTCCCTGCGATGCGGTAGCTCTGAGCGCCGAAAATGCGCCGCGAAGTGTCTTCCAGTCGGCGGCGGCCGTGCATGACGCGAGTGTTGTCGATCACCACGATGTCGCCTTTCTGCCAGAAGTGGCTGTAGGTATTGCGTTCGGTCACTTCCTTGATTTCATCCCAGATGTCCAGGGCAATATCTTCGCCATCAGCCCAGGTAATACGCGGCGGTTCGTAATTGACGCTAGGGCCCAGCATCGAATTGCAGAAGGCCTTGCGCCCGCTGAAGCAACTGGTTTCGACAGCAGAAATAATCAACTCTGACGCAATAAGGTTTTGATCGATGCGCCGGTAAGTTTGCCCCACTACTTGGTCGTTGACCTGCTGCAGGTGGTCATCCGTAATAGCCTCCAGCGGTAACTGAAGTTCGATGCTGAGGAAGCGTTTGACGTTCTGCCATGGAATACGCCGGGCATAACGAATATCGCGCTGTTCAAATAACTTTCTGGTTTTAGCCGACAAGTCGAACAACACCCGTTGGCCATCGCACAGGGTAGTTTGCGACCCGACCGAAGCCGCTTCCAGGCAATAGAACCACTGCAGATCAGGGTTGAACGGCAGGTTGCCATTCTCGCGGTGCAGGCCCATCTCGTGCACACCCGCTTCGATTTCCGCGGTGTTGGAGGTAGCTGCCTTGCGTGCCGGGTCAAAGGTGACGCGCGACGAGTGTGCGCTGACAAACTCATTGAAGTCTGCAAGGGTATCTGCAAAATCGCGGTAGATGACCGCACCGCTGTGGGCCAGGTCTTCGTAAAGCGTTGCACCCTTGATACCGTCGCTGACCCGCATATCACGGTCAACAGCAACTACACATTCAAAACCGTAACAGGGGGTCGGCTGCCGGTAATAAGGGAACACCCAGGGTTGAACTTGCGCCAACATGACTCATTCCTCCGTGAACTGTGGGGTCAGGTAGACATCCGCTACCCGATGACCACACAGTAAGTGAAATGAGCACGCTGCTGGTTTTAAGAAATCTAAAGGCGTTGCGAAAATTTAAATAGGCCGTGTCACCGTTCCGTCAACAAGGCTTCGGCCACGTGTTCGACCAACGCGCGCAGGCTGGAAATATCCTTGCTGTCACTGCGATCGCGCGCCCAGATCATGTCCAGCGTAAAACTGGGGAAACCCAGCGGCGGTTGGCAAACTTTTACTTGCGGGGCGATGCGCAGGTGCGGCAACAAGCGCGCCGGCAATGCCAAGGTGCAAGGCACGGCGGCAACGATGTTCACGCAGGCCTGATAGCCGTTGGCGCGCACCAGCACGTTGCGTGAACGGCCGACTTTATCCAACCAGCTGTCGACCATGTTCTTTTCCGAGATCCATGGCGTAGGGAACACATGGGGCGATGCACAGAACTCATCGAGGTTCATGGCCCCCTCGTTGGCCAGCGTGTTCTGGCTGGTCAGGCACACGAAGTCGTCATTGAGCACCGGCTGCCATTGCAACTCGGGGTGCATCTGGTGGTAGCCCGGGCCAAAACCGATGGCGATGTCGATTTCGCCGGATATCAGCCGGTCCACTGGCAAGTCGCGACTCAGGCGGTCCAGGTGCAGCGAGGTATTGCCGTGGCTGCGGGACAACACCGCCAAGGCCTGGGGCAGGAATGACAACTCGAAATATTCCGGGGCGCAGAGCCTCCAGATCTTGCGCACCGCCTGCGGCGAAGCCGTGCTGTCGTCTTCCGCGCAGCGGTTGACCGACTCGACCACCACGCGCAGGTAGGGCGCGATTTTCTCGGCCTTGGTGGTGGGCAGCAACACGCCCTGGGAAGAAGAAAACAGCGTGTCATCGAAGCAGCCACGCAGGCGCTTGAGGCAATAACTGACGGTAGGCTGGCTGACGCTCATCAGCTCGGCGGTGCGCTTGGCGCTGCGTAACTCGAGCAGGTTGAGAAACACCACGATGTCTTGCAGATCCAACTGCTTGAGGTAGTTGCTGTGCAGCATGAAAATTCCTCCTGAATTTTCCGGTTCATTGGCTGGGCGCCCCTTCGCCAGGCAGGCACGCGAGCACCTGCTTCAACAATTGCGCAAAACCTGCGCGCTGCTTGGCACTCAAAGGGGCCAGCACCAGCTCCTGAATCTCAGTATGTGTAAGCAGAGCCTTCTCGATCAACACCTTACCTGCCGCCGTCAGCGCCACCTGGTAGCTGCGCTTGTCGTGGTCGTCGGCAACGCGCTCGACCATGCCGGCGCTTTCCAGCCGGGCCAGCCGGTTGGTCATCGCCCCGGATGTGATCAACAAAGAGCGGTAAAGCTCGGTTGGCGTCAGGCGGTACGGCGCCCCTGCCCTGCGTAGCGTCGCCAGCACATCGAACTCGCCTTCCTTGAAGCCGAACTGTGCCAACGCTTCGGCACGCATGCGCTCCAGGTGCTTCTGGATGCGCGCCATGCGCCCGAAAATCTCCATGGATGTGACGTCCACCGAGGGCATCGCCTGCGCCCACTGCGCGACGACGAAATCCACATGATCGTTCATAGCTGTCCTTCACCGGGCAATTGATCAACTGTTAACCCGTGCAAACTCCTGAACGCCGACGCCTTTAAACTATCTTAACGTTAAGCTATCTTGCTGGCGATACGACTGAAGGATCAGGAGAGCACATGGCATTTTTCGTACACGGACCGCATCGGCACTATTACTACGACTCAGGCGCCGGCAGCCCAGTACTGCTGCTGCACGGCCTGGGCAACAGCGGGCGCGCCTGGGGGCCCCAAGCCAGTGCACTGCTCAGCCTGGGCCACCGCGTTATCGTATCCGACCTGCTGGGCCACGGCGCGTCCAGCGAAGCGCCAGAAGGTATCACGGCCCATGCCCAGGCACTGGAAATGCTGGCCCTGCTCGACCACCTGGGGCTGGAAAGTACCCACCTGGTCGGCCTTTCTCTGGGCGGCATGGTGGCACTGGAAATGGCCTGCCATGCACCTGAGGCCGTACAGCAACTGGTGGTCGCCGGCACATTCGCCAGCATGAACAGCCCGTATCGCCAAGGGCTGCTGAACGAGTGGGCCGCAAACCTTGCGCAGGCGGACGGCTGCCTGAAGCGTTTCAAGGCCACTTGGCCGGCGTTGGTGGGCGCTGATTATGCCGCCTCGGCCGACGGCCAATGCCTCTACCAGGCTTGGCACGCCCAGGCCGCTCAACTGTCAGCGCAAAGCCAGATCCGCTGGTGCAATGGCATGAAGCGTTACGACCTGCGCGATCAATTACCAGCCATTCAAGCAGCGACCCTGGTACTTGCCGCCGAAGGCGACCTCATCAGCCCACGCTCGGAAGCCGAAGACATCACCCAACGCATCGCCCATGCCCGCCAGGTCACCCTGCCGGGTGACGGCCACGTGTTCAACATCCCGTACGCCCAGGCCTTCAACCAGGCGCTATGCACCTTCCTGCAGGAGCCACTTCAACATGCGTGATATGCCAAGCAAAGCGTGCATAGGCCTACTGGCCATGCTGATCGGCTTGAACCTACGCCCCATCATGGCGGCCATCGGCCCCTTGCTCGGCACCCTGCAACACGACCTGGGCCTGAGCAACGCCCAAGGCGGCCTGCTGACCACCCTGCCCGTGATGATGATGGGGTTGTTCGCGCTGTCCGGCCCCTGGCTGCTGCGCCTGGTGGGTGAAGTGCGGGGTGTGGCGATGGGGATCACGCTGATCGTCATCAGCTGCGCCGCACGGGCCTATATCACCTCCGCCACGGCGCTGATCGCAACAGCCGCGTTGGGCGGGGTCGGCATTGCAGTCATCCAGGCATTGATGCCCGCCTTCATCAAGCGCAGCCACCCGCAAAGCGCAGGCATGCTGATGGGGCTGTTCACCACCGGCATCATGGGCGGCGCCGCGCTGGCCGCTGCCTTTGCGGCACCGGGTGCCAGCACCTTCGGCTGGCAACTGACGCTGGGGGTTGCGGCTTTGCCGGCGCTGGTCGGCTTGATCGCCTGGTTGCTCGCCGCCGGCAGCGACCCCGGCAGCCACAGCGATGCCACCTTGCCGTACCGCAGCGGCCGGGCCTGGTTGCTGTTGTTGTTCTTCGGCATTGGCACGGGCGCCTACACCCTGGTGCTGGCCTGGCTGCCGCCGTTTTATGTGGAACTGGGCTGGACGGCCACCCAGGCGGGTTACCTGCTTGGCGCCCTCACCGTCACCGAAGTCATCGCCGGCCTGCTGGTTTCAGCCCTCATTCACCGCTACCCAGACCGCAGGCAACCACTGACCGTGGTGATACTGCTATTGCTTGCCGGCCTGGCCTGCCTGATGCTCGCCCCTGTGCAACTGGCCGTGTTGGCCACCCTGTGCCTGGGGCTTGGCATCGGTGCCTTGTTCCCGCTGTCGCTCATCGTCACCCTTGACCACACCCACTCACCAACCCAAGCGGGCGCCCTGCTGGCGTTCGTGCAGGGCGGCGGCTACCTGATCGCTGCGAGCATGCCACTGGTTGCCGGCATTGTCCGTGACCAGCTCAGTTCGTTGCACTGGGCCTGGGGGATTATGGCGATCGGTGCCGTGTTATTGCTGGGGTTGAGCACGCTGCTGAGGCCTAAGGCCGTGCAGTTGCCGGGGGCGGCGCACGAAGCGTGAGCGGGGTGAGGTTTCAATTGGAGGGACAGGCTGGGCGTGCGGGCCTCCGGTGCAAACCGGAGACCGCGTTCGCGTTGCAAGGCAGGGCTTACAGGCTACAACGACTGATCGGGGGCGCCTGGACTTGCCCTGTTACGGGAGGCACAGACAGCCCTTGATCTGCCGCGGACGTGACGGGTCGTAGATGGGGTAGAGACGGTGGGGTTCGGGAGCCGGCGAAGGGCGACGGCGGCGGAGAACGGATGCGAGGATCCTGGATAGGCTTAGGGTAAGCATGCATGGGACTCCAAGTTTTCAGTTGGAGCTGTCACGATCCTTCCTACGGGATTGGGTGGCAGCTGTGTATGGGGTAGGAATACCGGGAAACTTGGAAACCCGGCCAGGCCGAAGCCTGCCCACACACAGCCGCCATGACACAGCACGGCTGGCACAAAAAAAGCGCCAGCTGCGGTGCAGGGGGCGCCTAGTGCGTGCGCCAAGTTTACCAACGGGTTCCTACGCCCTGTCACGAAATTTTCCGCGACAGGAGAAATTTATCTCCGTAACCATAGAAGGGCAAGGTTGGATAATGTGGGAAAAGTCATCGATTCTCGTAGGAAGCGATCAAAAACTGGCAGTTGCAGTTAAATACGGTTTGTGTGGAAGCTGTACCAAGTTGGCGAACCAATAAGAAGGCACCCGGTAGACCCGAGGATCTCCCACGCACGGCGGCGGTTACACGAGACGCTAGAACACGTCGGTTGGCCGACTGGTGCCCACCACCAGCTGTAGTGATGCGAGGATCCTGGATAGGCTTAGGGTAAGCATGCATGAGGTCCTTTTCGGTTAGAACACCACGCTGACCGTCGCCAAACGGTTAGGGTGGCAGCTGTACGCAGGTTGGCGAACCGAGGAAAAGGAACCCGGCAGACGCGAGGGTCTCCCACGCACAGCCGCCATGACATGAAACGGCGCCCCCAAAAAGCAAATGCAGTGGGTCTTCACTGATTGCCGTGGAAGTGGCGAATTTGGGAGTGCGTGCCGAGGCCCTTTGAGGCGCCCCGTAGATATGCGCCGCGCCGGCGATTGCGCGAGAATCCGCACCGCCCGGGACTTTCAGCCCCTGATTACCTTTAACCAACTATTAGTAATTTCACAGTCAAAAGCCGCCGGGTCGAAGATATCCCCATGCCATTCCATCATGGCCCCCCTCCCATCCCATCGCGCCTTTGATCACTGAATGCAATCTGCCCAAGGTGATGTTTTCCGGCACCGCCACGCGGCGCCAGATAGCTGGCTCGACATATTTCAATTCATGTGCAGCAACAACAGGTTTGCTGCAGGTTTGAGTGAGCGAACAGCTTTGACCATGAGGGCGGCCACCTCGCAGTGTGGATAGGGTGAAAGAACCGCTTCAAGGGGGCAGTTTATCGAACCGATTGATCGGGTGTGCGGCGATGTGCTTCAAGGTATGGTTAAAAAGGTTTCGCGGCTTGTCAGGGATGGGTGAGCGACTCGGGAGGCTCAGTGTGATGGGCTAAGCTGTGATCCTCTAGGATTGAGGTCTCAGTATGCAATGCCACGTTCGTCCGGCCACCAGCAGAGATGCAGCAGCGATTAGCCGTGTAGTTCTAGCCGCCCTGCGTGAGTCAAATTCCCAAGACTACGCGCCCGATGTGATCGCTCAGGTTGAGCGCAGTTTTGCTCCTGAGGTCGTCACCGCGCAACTTGCTACGCGCAGGGTTTTCGTAGCCCTGCTGGGCGAAAAAATCATCGGCACTGCTGGGCTCGATGGTGATGTCGTCAGAAGTGTTTTCGTCGATCCAGCTCACCAAAAAGGCGGGATTGGTCGGCATTTGATGGATGTCATTCATGCAACCGCTGCCCACGCCGGCATTGTGGCTGTACGTGTGCCATCGTCGATTACTGCTGAAGGGTTCTATGCCGCGTTGGGGTATCAGAAAATCCGCGACGAGTTTCATGGGGCGGAGCGCACCATCGTTATGGAAAAACGGCTCTAGGCTCTGTACGGAGAGAGGTGGCAAGCAGCGCGCGCAAGCCAGTGAGACCATGGCGGCGGCAAAGTCACCTTCAAGCGGGCGCTCAAGCAAATCGTGAACGCGCTCATTGATCTCCCCAGCCAGCTGAGATACCTGGCTTTGAGGGATGCCGGTCATGCTCATGACCTTGACTAGCCCGCCTACCGAGCGTGTTGAAAAGCCTTGGATGTAGGCCTCCCTGAAGACCCACCGGCATCGTTTTCTCAGCAGTGCGTCGGGGCTCAAGGAAACCAGAAGAATAGCTGCCCTGGCGCAGGCCTTCGACAGACGGGTTTCATCGTGTCGCGCAGCCTGTGGCCCTCTGATTGCCACTCCTGAGAGTATAAGATGCGGGGTTCGCATGAGACCGAGTGAATCTCGGCCCAAGCAGGATCAAATCAACAGCTCGTAGCTGGAAAGGTGCTTGACGATTTCTGGGAGACGTTGCTTAAGCAGGGTATCTAGTAGCTCGCGAGGCGTGTACCTAGGATTTTTCAAAGAGGCGCGCTGCTTTTGGACTGCCTCGAGCACAGCTGCTTGGTCTAGGTCCCAGATGTCAGAAAGAAAGACATCGGGATGCAAAGCCTCGATCTCAAAGCGCATCAGGATCTCAGCGGGGAAATCCTTGAGATTGTATGTGACGATGACCGATGCACCGCATTTGATTGCAGCGGCCAAGACATGCCGATCATCTTCGTCAGGAAGGTCAAGCCCTTGTATCAACGGCTCGTAGTCGTTCACAAGACAATCAGGTACTGCCCGGTTCATGGCTTCAACAGTACGATCAAGCTGAGCTTTTGTCAGGTCAGAACGATTTTTCAGCACATTTCGCGTCCACTCCTCATGGATCTGCCCGGACCAGCGCGCACGATACGCGCCGGTCAAGGCCAGGTGCATCAGCAAATCACGCAGAGGTGCTGGATACAGCACACAGGCGTCATAGATAACAGTGAACGGTGAATGCCTCATTAATAGCCCATATTAAGCGCTTGGGCTTGTGCAGCCAGTTCTTCCATGGCGGCTTGGCTCGCTCTGTCACGGTCGGCTTTGTAGGCCATGATATCGGTGAACTTGATGCGACGGTGGCTGCCGGTTTTTGTGTGTGGAATCTGACCCTCGTCCAGCAGCTTGACAAGATGCGGACGCGAGACGTTGAGCATGTCGGCGCCTTCTTGGGTAGTCAGTTCTGCGTGGATCGGCACCACCTTCACGGTGTTGCCTAAGGCCAGTTCGTTAAGTATGTCCCCGAGCAGTCTAAGAGCGAACGTTGGTAGCTCAACGGTTTGGCGTTGCTGGGCTTCATCAACCAGTTCAATACGCTGAGTATCCAGCTTCGTCGAAACGAAAGCAGCAATCTGGCGGCTTGATTCAGTAGCCGCGGCGATCGCTTTCTCATCTGGAAGGATGCTTCGAGCGAGATCGGCGGTGGTCATGATGTATCTCCACAAGCGATTTGAAATTCCTGGCGTCTCATACGGCAGGTAGAGATTTTATAATCGAAATAAACGAAAATCGCAACAAACGAAATAAACGAAACACAGCGATGTGCTGGCCTAAGCATAGCCGTGAGCTAGTGACCGGTCGCCCACAGCCCCTCGGCCGTTACTCCCGCTGAGACTGAAAAGCAAGTGCCCGCTCCGAAGCGGTCTCCAGGAAATAAAGGGATACACAGAGCCCCACTAGGCCAAGGCGCTACTCGATGGGACCATGCTGACCGCACTGCGGTATGACGGCCTCCGCCGACCCGAGAGGAAGCTTCTCTACTGCAGATCAGCGCTAGTCAGGAGCGTGGCGGTTTTCACCATCTGCGCATCCGAGAGGGAGGGAGGGAGGGAGGGAGGGAGCTGGACAACCTACCCTTGCACCAATTAGCAGGCATACCCTACCGACCAGCGCTGCGACTTGTGTTGATGCCACTCCAGCGCAAGGCTTTTGAACGTGTTGCCACGAGAGATTGCCGCCTGCGTTCGCGCAACCTTCCGTTCAAGTCTAGGATGCCGCCCCTGCGCCACAAGTGGGCGAGACTCGGAAGCAAGCTACTGCGCCTGTGCAAGGGTTACCTTGCCGACTGTGCCAAGGGAAATGTGAGATTGCTTGGCATCCAGACGGAAGCGAAAGCGCCAGGACTTGCCGCCTGCCGCGCGAATCCATAGAAAAAGGCCATCGCCATCCGCAAGGCCGTAGTTCCTCTCACGTGGTGCAGCATTCTTAACCTGCAAAGCCGTCAAAGGCATGATGAGTACCCATAGATTATTGAACTAACCTAAGGTGCTCGGATAGGTACTCACACGATAAGCGCTGGGATGACACCGGATGGCACTGCATGAAACAAGAAGCCCGCACTAGGCGGGCTTCAAAGGGGTGTCATGCGACTGCTTGGCAGTGCATGAACCTATAGACTGGTGCGGAGACAGGAATCGTATCACAATATAACGTATTGAATTTTATAGATATTATTGATAATAGCCAATATCTGTATCCCTAAAATTATCCCCAGGCTAGTCCAGAATGCGGATCGCCGTAAGAAAAGCCCTTTCATGGTTTAACGGATATTTGCCCCTGTGCGTGGCTCTTGTAGCCCAGTCGACTACAAGCGCGCGACTCAGTCAGCGGAAGCTCACATGCTTCGCAGCTTAGATACTTTTCACACAGATGAGATGAGACTACGAAACACAGCTCTGCTGTGAGTACTTCAACTGCCCCCATCCACCACTGTTCGCTTTTGGCAGCTACCGGCCAAAAGCGAACAGTGGACCATCGCTGAGCTAGCCCGTATTTTGCAGATTTAGGGCGGGGGCTAGGCTCAATGGTTGGCGTCCCACATTTTGAGCAGCGTATTGCTATTTTGACAGGATACTCCTACGTAGCCTCGACTATGCCAAACACGCCCTACGTCTCAACTGCCTTAACTAATGCTCGTTGGTTACGCCTTGCGCGGGTCGACGGCAGCTAGACGCCTGCATGGCATTTTGATAGCCTCAAACAGGCTTTCTACACAGAAGCAAAGCGGCTCGGGCCAATACAATACCCGGCTAAAAGAGCTTCTTCGCCACAATTCGCAGTTTCTGGACATGGATGCGGATACCAGAATGAGCATCGGCCTCCTTGAGCTGCAGCTACAAAACATGGAGTTCCCGATTGCGCGCTGATACTCAAGTACAAGAAATCTTGTCTAAATGTGACATCCTCAAGCGAGCAGGCTTGTGGCCGCCCGAGCCCAAGCTACGTCCTCGGGCTTGGCTCAGAAATTTTGACGACTCAGACGTCCACATTGCCGCTTTTCTTTTAGATAAGTTCACTTTCTACAACAAAGCACTCACTGACGCACTATTGGTTGCCTCTTATAATTCAATTGGTGATGGAATGGCTAAGGGGCCATCGGCTCCCTGTGGCTCGAAACTTGTTGCGAGTATCAGTTCAGCGGTCTTGACACCAGTAAGAGGGGAAACCCCCAACCCTACTGACTCCGGCTACTTTCTATGTCGCAGCGCCCGGCAGCTACTGCACCTGAATGACAGCTTCATAGTGGAGTCTGACGCTGCACTTGACCATGCGTATGCGGGTGGTACGGTGATCTTCATTGATGATTTTGTCGGATCTGGGGATCAGTTTGTCTCGACGTGGAATATGCTGGACAAGCAGAAAAGATCATTTGCAGACGCTCAATCAAAAAACAACTTCACTGCTATATACGTGACCCTAGTAACAACAGACTTCGGACTTATTAATATAAACGGTTGCGCTCCTTCTGTTGCGGTCTGCGCCACACACATACTGGAGAAAAAATCCACTCTAGAAGGCGTGATGGATTCAAACCCCAGTTGGAAAGCACCCATCATGCAATTTTTAGCAAAATATACGCCTCGACTTACGCCGACAGAAATTTACATCGCTAGAAACAAAGACTACCTAATGTTTGGATACAAGAATCGAGGCCTTATGTTCGGCTTTGAACATTCAATACCTGACGCCACCCTACCGATCTTTTGGTCACCAGGGCGAGACAACTGGGAGCCCCTAATTGAGCGAACATAATTCCGCAGGTGTCCTAAGACAACTTTTTGGTGATAATCGGGCAGAGTGGCCATCTGCCAATTTTAAAGAATTATTTGTCAAGCCGGCTTACCTTGGAAAACTCGAGGTAATGCGTCCTTGCTTCTTGGTTGGGGGACGCGGAACAGGGAAGACAACAGCATTACAATCATTACGATACGACTCAATGCTGGAGCGCCTAGAAGGTAGCGGTCAATCCTTCGAAGACCAAGAGTACTTAGGCGTACTTGTTCGAATGAACAAGAATCGGGTTCGTGCTTTTTCAGGTAGCGGCATCGAAGAAGAAAGATGGGCAAAATTATTTGCACATTACTTCAACCTATCAGTCTGTAGCGAAATGGTTAATCTAGCACTCTGGCTGGAAACTAAGAAGGGCTTAAGGCTGCAGCCTGAGCACTTGGAGACAATCACACTAGAGCTAGGTTTAGAATGCTGCGAAACGCTTGATCAACTGAAAATATTGATAAAGAAGGCAATTTCAGCGCTACAACTTCAAGTTAACAACCCTATGAAGGACCTCGGGATTACCCTGTCAATGGCGGAGTCCCCCCTACGAACTTTTGCCGAAGCAATCCAGTCTCAACACTTGCTAGATAATAGAGTAATATTTTGCTGCATCGATGAATACGAAAATCTTTTAGATTATCAACAAGCGATACTTAACACATACATAAAACATGCTGAACCACCACTATCTTACAAAGTCGGAGTCCGAAAAAATGGACTAAGAAACAGACAAACCTTAGATGGACAAGATTTGCTGCGTGTACCAGACGACTGCCTTGAAATTGAAATCGCTGACGAAGGCTTCGATTTCTTCGCTAAAGCAGTTGCAGAGTTGAGACTGAAATACGCACAAGGCGTTGGCGCGCAGATTTCTGACAACCTTCGCGACTTCTTGCAGGAATTGTCGCTTGCTGATGAGGCAGTCGTTTTAGGAGCAGATCGGGTCGCTACTGCAGTGCTCGACGAACTTAAAACCAACAAGAATTACGGTTATTTCAGTCAAAAGTCCCAAGCTGAGCTGTCCTTTCTTAAGTACTGGCAACAAAGCGAAGGAGGCTCATTAGAGGAATTAGCAAATGACTGGTTTGAGAATGAGGCCGAATGGAAAACCAGACTAGGTAATCACGGCTATGCCAGCCTTTTTTGGCTTTCAAAAGGCAGAAAAGGCGCGAGGATTAGAAAATACTATTGTGGTGAACGGACGCTGCTCTCACTCGCAGCTGGAAACATACGTTATTTCTTGGAACTGATAGATACCGCGATCGGTTACCAGCTAGATGAGGAGGGAGCTACCCAGCAGCCCCTGATTATTTCCGCAAAATCTCAAACTCTCGCAGCTAGAGAAGTTGGAAAGAGACGCCTCAATCAGTTAGAGGGGCTAGCAGACCATGGTGTACAGCTCAAGCGCCTCGTTCTAGCTATAGGTAAAGTGTTCTTCGAACTTGCGAGAGAACCAAGCGGTAAAACCCCTGAAGTTACATCCTTTGTCCTATCAGGTAACCAGTCGGAAACAGCTAAGATTCACTGCTTGCTGCAAGAAGGCGTCGGTCATCTCGCATTCGAGTCAGCACCCAGAACAAAATCCACCAGCAGCGTCGAACTCAGAGATGACGAATACCGCCTGCACAGAATCTTCAGCGCATTCTTTGAGATCTCACATCGTAAAAAAAGACGTATGTCTATCGAAGCCTCGACCTTAATAAGTGTACTGGAAGATCGTCCTGCACGAGCAATTTCTGCACTTCTTGATGAAAGACCCCAGACGACGGAAGATGATCTGCCTGAGCAGTTGGCACTTTTTTCTGCGTTTTATGATGACGGGCAAAAAAAATGACCACACTGCCTTTGCCGTCGCTCCACACTAAGCGTTTCAAAACCTTCACGATCAATGATTTAAAGCCGGAAGAGACCATAATCCTCGCCGGTGACTTGGCGGAGAATAGGGACAGGCTCGAAGCATGGGAAGAAGTCCAGCGAACTTCTCCTGAGCGAATCGTTTCGATCAAAAGCTTAGATGAAGAGACAATAGCCGTACATCATAAAAACCAAGAAGTACGAATCTCACTTAGAGACGAAGACTCTATCAACTCTATTTTTACTTCTCAAAATTTCTTAATTGATGTAACGGGCTTCCCCCACAACGTATGGGCGCCACTATTCAAAAGTGCATACACCCAAAAAATCAACACACGCTTGATGTACGTTGAACCAGAGTCTTATACCCCTCATCCCAGCCCAGCATCCTCTGCCATTTTTGATTTGAGCGTCACATTTGGTGGATTGGCTCCATTGCCAGGCTTCGCACAACTTGCGGGGCCAGATGACGAAGACAGGTGTCTATTCATAGCAATGCTGGGCTTTGAGGGTAATCGCCCTGAACACCTCGCTGCGCAGCTAGACCCGGTTCCGAAAGTCATCCCTGTGGTTGGGGCTCCGGGCTTTCAACTTGAGTACCCAGCTTTTACGGTCGGTTGCAACCGGATGTTCCTGGATGAGTACAAAGCCCATTCGGAGGTCAGATATGCTCGTGCAAGCTGTCCATTCGCGGCATTCGAAGCACTGACCAAGATACGTAGAGATTACCCCGAGCATTATATATACTTAGCGCTTGTCGGCACCAAGCCGCACGCTATAGGATCTGTACTATTCGCGATGAAACATGCCGAAACGACCGAAATTTTGTTCGATCATCCCGTTAAAAAAAGTGGACGAACGTCAGGGGTGGGGATAGTCCATGTCTACGATTTTGAGGACTTCCATGCCTATTGATTTGGATAGGTACTACACGCCGGAAGACGTTGCGGTTAGCGCCCTAGAGCGCGGCACGTTTCCATTTGTGCCTAAGGTGTGTGCCGACTCTACGTGTGGGTCAGGGCGGCTTCTAGATGCCGCGAACGCGGTCTTTGGATCAGTAGAATCTATTGGAATTGACCGTGATGCGGAAGCGATCAGCCAGCTACGGCTGAGAAGGCCTGACTGGCATTTGTCTGTAGGTGACTTGCTCCACCCCAGCACCAGCGAGACCACGTATTGGCGGCCGCCTGTCGACTTGCTAGTCCTAAACCCACCATTCAGCCACGGGCATAAGAAATTCGTAGATATCCAGTTTTTGGGCAAAAAAATGAGAGGAAGCATCGCCATGGCTCACCTCCTGCGAAGCTTTGAATTGTTTCAGCCCAGTCTGGGAGCCATCGTTATAGCGCCAGAATCTCTTTTATATTCTGAAACTGATCAGGACGCTCGACAAGCGCTTGCGGAGGACTATCAACTTACAAAATTGACAGACTTGCAACGATGTACTTTTCGTGGCGCTAGGGTTCAAGCATCCGTCGTCCAGATTTTACCTGGAGGCCATCAGCAGTCTCATCAAGAAATCAGGTATTACAATGGTCTTATCCAGACCAAAATCGTTCGTGGCAGCCTTCCAGTGCACCTGAGCGTCTCTGACCCCTCTGGAGTACCCTTCATACACTCCACAGATCTTAAGAACATTGCAGTTGCTGGCAAATTTGAGGGTCTATCCAAGACTCGCAATGTGGCTAAAGGAAGGACAAAAGGGTGGGTCGTTTTAGTCCCTAGAGTAGGGCTCCCGGACTGTCAGGCCGTAAAAGCGATTAAGTTGGATTGCACTGTACAACTCTCAGACTGTGTAATCGCCCTGGAATTCTCGACAAAGGCGGTGGCAATCAAAGCGGAGAAACGGATTCACTCTCGCTGGCCTGAATTTAAGGGCCTCTACCGAGGTACAGGCGCTCGTTATATAACTATGGCAAGACTGAATCTTTGGCTTTCTACTATCGGAGTCTCCCCTGACCCTATGTTGAACTGCTAAAATCGCATCAACTTAGAGCAATTAAAATGCGCTGCATCAATCTAGAACAAGGTATGGAACCCCGCTAGAGAGGCAGCTTCAATGATCAGAAGCGCCTTCCTAACTCTCATGCACTACTGCGCTTTATTCGTCATCCAAACCTCCGGAGAGCGACGCATGAGTCATTCTCTCCATGAAGGTATTTCTTTTTCATAATTGAAGGATGAAAAGTTTTTAATCATACTTCAATGTGGCCCTTCGCGAGCAGTAGCACTCAACCCAGTCAATTAGCAAGACTCTAGCCTGATGTAACCATAGTGCTTATACCGATGTTCCCTGCAAGCGTGGTCGATTGGCTATAGACCATCATAAATCATCCATACGATTCAGACGGATTCCTTCTTATAAAACTAGTGCACAGCCCCATCATTCATGCTGGCTTTTTAATGGATATTCCTCTCCTGTTACCTCCTTATAAATAGCAGACACTACTTTGTAAGCTTCTGTACGATCAGGGATTTCGTAGTTATCCTTTGGTTCTATATGGCTAGTCTCTTCGGTAGCTTGCAATATAAACGTCAACAGAGCCATTACAGATCGCCTAAATTTAGCACCTGGATCAGTTACCTCATTTACCCCATGAAACTTTAGCTTGTTGCACAGCTTGACAACTTCAGAATACTCAAACTCCAATGGCAAAGCACTATGCGCAAAAATATTTCTGATACCACGAATAGTATGCAGATCCGTTCTTGCATTTACAGGCAGAAGACCTAATAAGTACGAGAAATTAATCCTCGACGAGAACGTCCCAAGCGCACCATTAAAATCAAATACTTGAGAAACAATAGTCTTATTATTTACCAGCCTTGCTTCCAACAAGCTCTTAAGGCGATCATCAAGAAACGCCGCAGACATCAACACCGATCCTCTAGCAGTTTCTTGGGTAATGGAGCTTCGGAAATTCATAATCTCTTGCGCACGCCTAGCTATAGCCGGGTCTAGCTCCGTCAACAGTTCATCAGTAATCGCTCTAACTCGCTTCAAGATTGACTCAGCTTCAGTATTAGTAATGGCGGTTTTCTCTTGATCCGTCATATAGCTCTCATCTCAGGCGCAAAATTAATAAACTACTCTTCCACACATAAATCGAAACAACTTACTATAAAAACAACCAAATTGGAAGCACCTACTCACAAACAAAAAATCTTCTAACCACCTCGCACCTTAATGACCCAACCACTTCCGAATGGCTTACACCCAATACTAGCCAGCAAGCAAATTATTGCTTCCAAATAAATTATAATTGCAGATAACTGCATGCGCTATACCCCTATTATCATTAATTGCCTGGACATCGCGACAGGAATATTAGGATCAAATCCAGTTGACCGTGATTTTCAAGATAAGATCTTTTCTTTGAGCTTGAAGGCCCACGACTTTTCTAAACGACGAGCTAGCAAACGTACGGTCAACAGGTAGTAATAGCGCGTTGCATCGCTGTGTCGATTTAGGCGATGTTCGATGAACCAAGTCACATGCTTTCTCCGCCATTCCCACGGTGTCTCTTGCTGCCAGCGCTCTGCGATCTCAGCTTGGATAATTTTTGCCTGTCGTAGATGGCGTTGCCGTGTTGCATGCGAGCCGGTCAACACTCCAGCCAAGAACAGTTCCATATCGAATGGCTTATTCATGGCCTTCCCCCTATGTAGGCAGCCACTACATCGATCCGACCGTGCCCAAGCTCATAGCTGATTTTCCTCCTGGCCTCACGATCAAAGCGCCGATCAACCTGACAAAGCTCACCCCCATTGATCGGCGCACGGTGACCTGTGATCCGCTCATAGCGCTCACACGCATACGTTGCTCGTAGCTCATGGAAGCCTTTGAGGTTGTGTGCATGTAGGATGTCCCGCGCAGGGCGGATGATTTCTTGCAGAACATTCAGGTAGCTTTCATGTGGCGCAATCAGGTTTCGACTACCTCCGGGCGACACCTGCTGTGCAAATCCAAGCGCGCTCTGAACATGTTCGTCCACACCAATCCAGCGTGGAGCCGAGGCACCGGCGCGACCACCTTTGGTACCATCCTGAATATTAATCCTGCCTAGCTCTTTAGCCTCACGACTTAGCCGTGGTAGGTCTGCCAGGATTCCCTCACGTAAGCGCATGCCGGTGGCTCGCGCCAACAGAACGATCGCGGCGGCCCGCAGATGATCACGACTGCAAAGTGCTTCGACGATCTGCTTAACCTGTTCGCGGTCTTGGCCCTGAGGCACCGAGTGTCGAACCCCGGTGCGCTGCATATCCAATGCCTTGCTCGGACTGCGCAATGTCACATACTGATCACCGCGAAGCGCCGCCATGGTCCTATTAACGCTGGATAGGCGGTTTTGTGCGGTGCTGACCGCAAGGTCACCGCGCCTAACCACGTCGCGTAGATACGCCGCATAGTCCGCCAACACTTTCCGATCAATCTGCCGCGCATCATTGATACCCGGCCCCTGTTCTGAGCGGCACCATTTCGCGAATGCCTGCCACCGATCACAGTGTGCCTTCACCGTGCCGTAGTGACCGCCGCCGAACATGTCTTTCAGCGCCTGCGGCCCCGCGTAGCTCAATTGCCTGCCGTAGCCGAAATTACGACCATCGCGTCTACCCACGAATGCCATGTCAGTCACCTCCTCTACCGTTCTCCGATCCTCGCCCCACGTCATCCCGCCAAGAATGTTGAGTGTTATCAGGGATCAAGGCCCCTGCGACCTGTGGGGAATGTCCTCTACGCGGGACTGGCGGCTCCTTACGTCCGGGAGCAAGGGCATCTCATGATCTGACCTCCTGAGCACCGTTACCGATGGGCGGGTGGAGGCAGCATTGGCTGACGAAACCAGTACCTGAAGATCCTGAGCCAGGTGCAAGCAGCAATGCGATGACCGGGGCATGCCTAACTGTCAGTCAGGTGCAGTCCATTCCCTGGTCTGCGGCACCATCATCTACAAGGCTGTTGCTGGTGACATCGGCGTTTGTCACGCCGATTGTCACGAGGGGAATTGCCGCAAAGCCATGTGCGATAAGGGCTACAGCAGTTTTAGGAGCGCCCGTCTCTTTCCAGAAGAAAGAGACGGGCACAGGTTGGCGCAATAGTCGGCCAATCGGATAGGTTGCTGCAGGGCAGCGCAATAGAAAGTGTCGTCTGGCGCACGAGGGCCATGAAATGTAGTTGGCATCCATCACCGGGGAGGTGCCGGGCGAGCTGCCGGACGCGAATCGCCATTTGGGGGGAGAACCACCGCGGGAGCGGCGTGACCTTCAAGGTTCGGGCCACCTGGGTTGCTGTCATCGACAGCGCTTGCACGGCCAGTTCTACGCCTGTGGATAAACCCGGTCAAGGATCGAAATTCAGCGCTATTGAGGACGTTGAAAGCGGTTATCCACCGGTGGAATTGAGTGGTAAATCCGGGACAACGTCGTGGCTTTTAGCTCTTCAAAGTGAGGTCCATCCAAACAGGGCGGCTTTGCAGCCCTGTTTGGATGGACCTCACTTTGAAGAGCAGCCCGCACCGATCTCGCAGGCTCACCCGCGATTGAATGCGCCATGACTATTCGGCAAGGCGGTGACGTTGTCGCCGACCGGGTGGGCAAACTCATGCGGGGTGACATGGCCCGATCTGTTGGCATCGATGTAGTTACTCCACCACGCCATGATCAACCGACGCTGCTCCAGAAGTTGGGCCTTGTGGATGTAAGCAGCGCGCACGCGGTTACGCTCCTGATGGCTCATCTGCCGCTCAATCGCCGCGTCCGTCCACAGCCCTGATTCGAGCAAGGCACTACAAGCCATGGTCCGGAAACCATGCCCGCACACGTCCTTGGTCGTGTCGTAGCCCATAGTGCGCAGCACCTGGTTAAGCGTATTCTCCGACAAGGGTTTCCAGGACCTGTGATCACCGGGCAACACGAGTTCAGAGAAGCGATTCAAGCTGCGCAGCCGTTCAAGGATCTCGATGACTTGAGGCGACAGCGGCACTATCTGAATGTGCCCACTCATCTTGGTCCCGCGCGTGGAATAGCGGACGCCTTCAATCGGCTTACGGGTATCGGGAATTTCCCACATCGCCCGTTGCAGATCGAATTCATCCCACCGGGCGAAGCGCAGTTCGCTGGAGCGCACGAACACATGCAGCGTCAGCAGCACTGCGAGCCGGGTCAGCTCGCGACCGGTGTAATTGTCGATTCGGCTCAACAACTCAGGAAGACGGTTCAGCGAGAGTGCAGGACGATGCACGGTGCGCGGCGCTTGAATCGAGCCGGCCAGATCGAGCGCCGGATTTTGAGTGATCTGCCGCGCCCGCTTCGCACCCCGCATGATCGTGGATAGATAGTTCTGCACACGCAGCGCTACATCCAAGGTGCCGCGATCCTTGATTCGTTGGGTGACCTCAAGGAGATCATGAGTGTCGAGCTCAGCGATAGGCCGCTGGCCAATCAGCGGAAACACATGGGTGCGCAACCTGCTCAGCACCGTCTTGGCGTGACCCTCGGTCCAGCGCCGGGACATTTCGACGTGCCACTCCAGGGCAACGGTTTCAAAGAGAAGGCTCGCCCGCTGGGCTGCGATCTTGGCCTTCTGCTTTTCTTCCATCGGATCAAGGTTGTCGAGCAACAAAGCCTTGGCCTCATCACGCTTGGTCCTCGCGACGGCCAACGAAACGATGGGGTACTTGCCGATGATCAGCGTGCCTTCCTTGCCACTGGGTTTGAAATACCGCAGCCGCCAAGTCTTCCAGCCACAGGGCGTGACGTACAGGTACATACCCCCGCCGTCGAACAGTTTGTAGGCGCGATCACGCGGTTTGGCCGTGCGGCATTTGAGGTCGCTGAGCGGAATGGCTAGCCGTGGCATAGGGGTACGTTCTCCATTCAGGAAAGACGCTGTACCCCAAAAATACCCCTGGTTATTGGGGATTTAGTTGGTTACCGACGGAGGGTCGTGGAAACGAAAAACCGGCCATAAGGCCGGTTTAGAGGGCTTCCAAAGCATTCAGCGGAATGCAGTGGAGCTGGATGTGGTGCCGGAGACAGGAATCGAACCTGCGACCTTCGCGTTACGAGTGCGCTGCTCTACCGACTGAGCTACACCGGCGTGTAGCGCAACGTACCACTGCCGCAGCCGTTACGCAAACGCCTGTTTCGCCTAACTTATTCCCCTACCCTCAGGCCCCTTTGCAGCCACTGGGCGCCAGGTCTTCCTCGATGTTGGTGGTGCAGCGCCAGCCAGTAGCCGAACGCGTCAGGGTGAGGGCTTTGCCCACCACGTTGGCCGGGGCATCCACCAGGGTGCAGACGATGCTCGCGCTGCCGTCGGCAGCTTTGCCGGCGGCGGTGACCGCGCAATGGGCGGTGGCGGGCTGGCCGCCCAGTGCGGCTGCATCGGCCACATCCTTTCCTTCATTCAAGCGCAGGTCCATCGCTGCCTTCAGCGCGCTGATTTCCAGCAAACCGGCAGCCGCCTTGGTGCGTGACTGGTGGTTGGTGTACATCGGGATGGCGATGGTCGCCAGGATGCCGATGATCGCGACGACGATCATCAGTTCGATCAGGGTGATACCGCGTTGCCCTTTCATGAACGGATTCCTTTTTGATACGCGTGTTCGTTGGGGTCAGGCTCGACCCGGCTGGCAGCGGCGCAGTAGGCCTGAACAGACACCTTTTGTCACCCCTGCCTGCCGGGGCGTCACCTTCGCTGAACTACTCTAGTGAGCATCGCCAATGCGCGCCCCTTCATGGACACGGCAAGCTGTTTCCAGGCTTGTCGCTCGGGCAGAAAAGGACCTTTGCATGAACCATTCAACACAGCTGTACGCCTGGCAGGGCATCGATGCCAATGGCGCGGTAGTGCGCGGGCAGATGGCTGGGCGCAGCCCGGCCTATGTGCGGGCCGGGCTGCAGCGCCAGGGCATTCGCGTTGCCAGTTTACGGCCCGCTGGCGGGCTGGCATGGCGCTGGCCTGAACGTCGGGTGAAAAGCGACCCGGCGGGTTTCAGCCGGCAGTTGGCTACGTTGCTGAAGGCAGGTGTACCGCTGCTGCCGGCCTTTGAGGTGATGGGCCGCAGTGGGTGCAGCGCGGGGCAGGCGGCGTTGCTGGAGCGTTTGCAACAGGATGTCGCGGCGGGGTTGGGGCTGGCGGACGCGTTGCAGCGCCACCCGCAGTGGTTCGACGGGCTGTACTGCAACCTGGTACGGGTGGGTGAGCAATCCGGCACGCTCGACCGGCAGCTCGAGCAACTGGCGGGCATGCTGGAGCAGCGCCAGGCACTGCTCAAACGGGTGCGTAAAGCGATGCTGTATCCCCTGTTGCTGTTGCTCACGGGCTTGGGCGTGTCGGCGGTGCTGTTGCTGGAGGTGATTCCGCGCTTTGAAAGCCTGTTTAGCGGCTTTGATGCTGGGCTGCCGGCGTTCACGCAATGGGTCATCGACTTGTCCACAGGGCTGGGCCGCCATGGGCCGCTGCTGTTGATAAGCCTGCTTGGGGTGATGTTGGGTGTGCGCCAGCTGTATCGGCGCCATGCGCCAGCGCGCCTGTGGATAGCTCGCTATGTGCTGCGCCTGCCGGTGTTCGGTCGGCTGCTGGGGCAAGCGGCGCTGGCCCGTTTCGCGCGCAGCCTGGCCACGGCGTATGCCGCTGGGGTTCCGCTGTTGGATGGCCTGGCCACCGTGGCCAGGGCCTGTGGCGGCGAGCTGCACGAACGGGCCGTTTTGCGGCTGCGCCAGGGCATGGCCAATGGGCAAGGGCTGCACCAGGCGATGGCGGCTGAGCCGTTATTCCCGCCGCTGCTGGTACAGCTTACGGCCATCGGTGAATCGAGCGGCACCTTGGACCAGATGCTGGAAAAAGCCGCCAGCCTTTACGAGGACCAGGTCAGCCAGGCGCTGGACCAGTTGACCAGCCTGCTGGAGCCAGCCATCGTGCTGATCCTGGGCCTGCTGGTCGGTGGCCTGGTGGTGGCGATGTACCTGCCGATCTTCCAGTTGGGTAGTTTGATCTGAACATGACTTTATGGACGTTACTGGCCGAACATCCGGCGTATTTCTACACCGTGGCGGCTGTGCTTGGCCTGTTGGTTGGCAGCTTCATCAATGTGGTGGCGTACAGGCTGCCGATCATGCTGGAGCGCCAATGGCAGCGTGAAGCGCAGGAGGCGCTGGGGCTGCCGAGCGATGCGCACGAGCGCTTCGACCTGTGCCTGCCCGCCTCACGTTGCCCGCACTGTGGGCACGCGATTCGTGCCTGGGAAAATATTCCGGTGCTCAGTTACCTGGCCTTGCGCGGGCGTTGTTCTGCGTGCAAACAGCCTATCGGCTTACGGTACCCGCTGGTGGAGCTCGCCTGCGCCTGGCTGTCGCTGGCGGTGGCCTGGCATTCCGGTGCCGGGCTGCAAGCACTGGCCTTGCTGGCCTTTACCTGGAGCCTGCTGGCGCTGAGCCTAATCGACCACGACAAGCAGATCCTGCCGGATGTGGTGGTGCTGCCAACGCTGTGGCTGGGCCTGATCGTCAACGTTTTCGCTACCGTGGTGCCATTGCCTGACGCCATCTGGGGCGCGGTGGCCGGTTATCTCAGCCTGTGGCTGGTGTATTGGCTGTTCAAGCTGGTCACCGGCAAGGAAGGCATGGGTTACGGCGATTTCAAGCTGCTGGCGCTGATCGGAGCCTGGGGCGGCTGGCAGGCAGTGCCGCTGACCTTGATGTTGTCGTCGCTGGTCGGGGCGGTGGTGGGGGTGTGCATGCTGCGCCTGCGTAGCCATTCGATGGGCACGGCGATACCTTTTGGTCCTTATCTGGCCATTGCGGGGTGGATTGCCGTGCTCTGGGGTGATGAAATATACGCCTCATACCTGCAACTGCTTGGATTCTGATGACCACTGCGCCGTTCACCCCCTGGATTCTCGGCCTCACCGGCGGCATTGGCAGCGGCAAAAGTGCCGCCGCCGAGCGCTTCGTCGAGCTTGGTGTGCACCTGGTCGATGCTGATCAGGCAGCGCGCTGGGTCGTGGAGCCTGGCCGCCCGGCCCTGGCCAGCATCGTCGAGCGCTTTGGCCCGGGCGTGCTGCTGGAGGACGGCCAGCTCGACCGCACAGCGTTGCGCCAGGTGATATTCGCCGACCCGGCCCAGCGCAAGTGGCTTGAACAGCTGCTGCACCCGCTGATCGGGCAGGAGATCTTCAGCTACCTGGCCAAGGCCGAGTCGCCGTATGCGGTGTATGTGTCGCCGCTGCTGATCGAGTCTGGCCAGTTTCAGAAAACCCAGCGCGTCCTGGTGATCGATGCACCGCAAGCGCTGCAGGTTGCACGCACCTTGCAGCGCGACAACACCAGCCCCGAGCAGGTGCAGGCCATTCTCAAGGCTCAGATGGCCCGCGAAGAGCGTTTGCGCCATGCCGATGATGTGGTGGTCAACGACAGTGACCTTGCCGCGCTGCATGCGCAGATCGACCATCTGCACCACTTTTACCTGACTTTACGAGGAGGCCAGCCATGAGCCAGCCATTGACCGTCGATTGCCCTACCTGTGGCGCACCTGTGGAATGGGACGCGAAAAACGCGTTCCGGCCGTTCTGTTCTGACCGTTGCAAGTTGATCGACCTGGGTGCCTGGGCGGCTGAAGAGCACAAGATCGCGGGGTCGCAAGAGGCCGAGGATGAGTTGTATTCGGGGGACCTGGAGCCACGGCACTAAGGCGCTGCACCGGGGCGGGCCGAGCGGGGCAAGTGATCACCGCTCATCGTCCTTCCACGGTGCCTGCAGGTACCGCGTGCGGTTGAACGTCTCCAGCCATTCCGGGCAGAACACCACCAGCGCACTGATCACCATGCCGTTGATGAAGGCCTCCGGGAACATCATCAGCCATAGGTAGCCGACAAAGTCGCTGAGCCACTCTGGCATGGCGAACCGCCCGTCCAGCCACAGCAAGCCCAACCCGGCCAGCAGGCACACCAGCACTGTCAGCGCTGCGGGAAAAAACCCTGAGCAGAAGATATAAACGAAAAGGTTACGCGGCTGCGCCCGCTCGACCAGAATGGCGCACACTTCGGTGACCAGCACCGGCAGGCCGATCAGCAGCAGGCCGTTGACCCCAAGCGCTGCCAGGTCCTGGCGCCCCAGCGCCAACAAGCCGATCTGGGCCAGAAACCCGCCGAGCACCGCCAGCGGCCAGTCCAGCAACAAGGTCACGGCGGTCATGCCGATGAAGTGGTACGACACACCGGTGTCGAAGTCGCGCCTGACCAGCCATAGTGCGAACAGGCAGAACACCGTACCGAACAGCAGGTGCTGCCGGCGGCTGTCGGTGAACAGTTCCAGCCAGCGGGTGCGGCTGGCTGCCCACAGCAGCAAGGGGACGAACCCTACCCAACCGAGCGTGAGGCTGGTGCTGGACAAGACGTGCGCGCTGATCACTTGACGAATGCCCCTGTCGAGCCTGTGGACATACCTGAGTCTACACCCATTCAAAAACAGCATCTTATCGTCATGGTTTAGCGTCTAAGCTGTGAGCATGGATGACTCAGACTACCTGCGCCTGCTTACCATCCAGGCCGAACAAGCCAATGCCTTCCTTTCCAATGCTCGCAAATGGGAGCGGGAGCGTTGGGTATGCCAGCGCCTGCTGCAGGGGCTGAACATTCCCTATCGCAGTGAAGAGTTCACCCCGGCCGGCCAGGAGCCGCCCGATGTGTTGTTCCGCGATGCGTCGTTCGAGGTGTTTTTCGTGCTCGATGAGGGCCGCCGGCTCAATGATGAGTGGCGCGAAGAGCTGCAGCGCAGGCGCAGCGCCTTCTCACTGGCCCAACTGGTGCGGCGCGAGGCGCGGCCCAGGCGTATCGCGGCCACCGAGCTGCTGGCGCGGCTGGCACCCACCTTGCGCAAAAAGGCCCACAATTATCGCGAACGCGGGCTGGACCTGAGCGAGCTGGACATCATCGCTTTCGCCAGCCTCAAGCGTGAAGTGCTCGATCTCAACACCCACTTCCCGCCCCCCACCGAGTACCTGCGCCAGGGTTGGCGCTCGCTGTCGCTGGTGGGGCCGACCTTCGCCCGTGTGCTGTTCGCCCACCCGGACGCCCCAGACTTTCTGCGCGGCAACCTGGGGCGCAGCATTGTGTTCGACGTGGGCATCAGTCTTTGATCCAGTGCCGAGACGCTTTGCGATGGCGTACACTCGGCGCCAGGGATAGAAAGCTTTATCATTTGTCTCAAGTACTTGCCGGAACGCTGTAGCGTTCGGGCAGTCACATACGTCTACCTGACGAGGCCCACCATGACCAGCCGACTGAATCCGGAAGATCAGCGTCGTGTCGATGAGTATCTGCGAGCCCCTCAGCACCAAGTCGAGCGCAAGCCATTCCGGCCGTGGCTGCTCCTTGTGCTGGTGGTGGCCGTGACCATCGGGCTGGGCCTCCTCAGCCGCCTGTTGAGTGGACTGGTGCTATGAGCTGCCTCGCGCTCGCCCTCCCCTCATGCAGTTTGCGGCCGGCCCTTTGGGCCAAGAATTCCGTAAACCTTATGAGATATCCCCATGACTCATCGCATCGTGATTGTCGGCGGCGGCGCCGGCGGCCTGGAACTGGCGACCCGCCTGGGTAAAACCCTCGGCAAGCGCAAACAGGCCGACATCACCCTGGTCGACGCCAACCTCACGCACATCTGGAAGCCGCTGCTACACGAAGTGGCCGCCGGCTCGCTCAACTCCTCGGAAGACGAACTGAACTACGTGGCCCAGGCCAAGTGGAACCACTTCAACTTCCAGTTGGGGCGCATGAGCGGCCTGGACCGTGAAGGCAAGCAGATCCAACTGGCCGCCACCCTGGATGAAGAGGGCCGCGAGCTGGTGCCTGCGCGCACCTTGCGCTATGACACCTTGGTCATTGCCGTGGGCAGCAACACCAACGACTTCGGTACCTTGGGCGCGGCGCAGCACTGCCTGTTCCTGGATACCCGCAAGCAGGCCGAGCGTTTCCACCAGCAACTGCTCAACCACTACCTGCGTGCCCATGCCGGTGATCAGGCCAGTGAGAAGATCAGCGTGGCGATCGTCGGCGCCGGTGCTACCGGTGTGGAGCTGGCGGCCGAACTGCACCACGCCGCGCATGAGCTGGCGGCTTATGGTTTGGACCGTATCCAACCCAAGGACATGCACATCACCGTGATCGAGGCGGGCCCGCGCGTACTGCCGGCGCTGCCAGAGCGCATCAGCGTGCCGGTGCACAAAACCCTGGAAAAGCTCGGCGTTACGGTGATGACCAACGCTGCCGTCAGCGAAGTGACCGCCGATGGCCTGAAGACCGCCAGCGGCGAAGTGATCCAGGCCAGCCTCAAGGTATGGGCGGCCGGTATTCGTGCGCCGGGTTTCCTCAAGGATATCGACGGCCTGGAAACCAACCGTATCAACCAGCTGGTGGTGCGCCCTACCCTGCAAACCACCCGCGACGATGACATCTTCGCCTTCGGTGACTGTGCAGCCTGCCCACAACCGGGCAGCGACCGCAATGTACCGCCACGCGCCCAGGCGGCGCACCAGCAGGCCGACATGCTGGCCAAGAGCCTGAAAGCGCGCCTGGAGAACAAGCCGCTGCCGACGTACAGCTACAAGGATTACGGTTCACTGGTATCGCTGTCGCGCTTCTCGGCGGTGGGTAACCTGATGGGCAACCTGATGGGGAGCGTGAAGCTGGAGGGCTGGCTGGCGCGGATGTTCTATGTGTCGCTGTACCGCATGCACCAGATGGCGCTGTACGGGTTCTTCCGCACGGCGATGATGATGCTGGGTAGCAAGATTGGGCGGGGCACTGAGCCGCGACTGAAGCTGCACTGACCTGCCTGGTAGAGGCTTGAGGTTCAGGTTGTCTGTACTGGCCTCATCGCCGGCAAGCCGGCGCCCACCGGGATTGCGCCAGCCTTTAGACGTTGAGCAAGACAGTTGCTTCAGCAGGTACAACGCAGGTCTTAAGAGCTGCGCGGTCGGGGTGGGAGCCGGCTTGCCGGCGATGGGCTGCGCAGCAGCCCCCATAGCGGACCTGTAATAGTCCGAGCGCGCTCGACGGGACCCGCGAGCATCTGGGTCCGCTTTGCGGACCATCGCCGGCAAGCCGGCTCCCACCTGGATTGCGCCAGCTTTTGGAAGTTGAGCAAGACAGTCGCTGTCGCAGGATGGACTACCCAGGACGTTGGATTGGTGTCCAACTTCTTGGGGGCAGTCCAGAATGCGGGAGATTCGCACCAGGCGGTGCATTTTTTTGCGCTGGATAAAACCGAGGCAAAAGAAAAAGGGCATCTCAGTCGAGATGCCCTTTTTACATGGTGGGTCGTGTAGGATTCGAACCTACGACCAATTGGTTAAAAGCCAACTGCTCTACCAACTGAGCTAACGACCCTGAAAATGGTCGGGGTGAGGGGATTCGAACTCCTGACATCCTGCTCCCAAAGCAGGCGCGCTACCGGACTGCGCTACACCCCGAGATTGGCTCCGCGACCTGGACTCGAACCAGGGACCCAATGATTAACAGTCATTTGCTCTACCGACTGAGCTATCGCGGAACTGAACTTCGGTACATCTTTACAGCTTCGAAGTCTGTGTTAGCTTCGATCTCTTTGGCTATCCGCTTTCGCGTTGTCGCTGCTGAGGCCGGCTATTCTACATTCTTCGTTTTGCTTGTCAACCACTTTTTTTCATTCAACTTACTGATTTCTAAGTTGTTTTGCGGTCACCGGTGTTGCTGGTGATTCGCTTAGTGCCTGACAACGCGGCGTATATTAGGGGCACTCTTATTTCTGTGCAAGCACTTTTTTCAAAAATTTCAGCAAGTTATGAAAAAAACTGGCGAGGCCCCGGTTTTGCGGGGTTTGGCCGGGCATCCTGGCCGGCAGGCTGGCTTGCACAGGGCTCCCCGATGGCTGGGCAAAGGCTGCAGCTATAAAAAAGCCCCGCAGGTGCGGGGCTGGTTTTTGCGGCGAAAGGATCAGGCAAAGACGATTTCTTCGCCTTCCACCTTGGCAGTGATCGCCGAACCCGGCATGAATTTGCCGGCCAGGATCATTTGCGCCAGCGGGTTCTCGATCCAGCGCTGGATCGCTCGCTTCAGCGGCCGCGCGCCATACACCGGGTCGTACCCTACCGCGATCAGCTTGTCCAACGCCTCCGGGCTCAGGCTCAGGGCCAGTTCGCGCTCGCTCAGGCGGCTGCGCAGGCGGCCAAGCTGGATCTCGGTGATACCGGCGATCTGCTCGCGGCCCAACGGCTCAAACACCACCACTTCGTCGATCCGGTTGACGAACTCCGGACGGAAGTGCGCACCCACCGCATCCATCACTGCTGCACGCTGCGCTTCGCGGTCACCGGCCAGCTCCTGGATCTGCGCCGAGCCCAGGTTGGAGGTCATCACGATCACCGTGTTGCGGAAGTCCACCGTACGGCCATGGCTGTCGGTCAGGCGGCCATCCTCGAGCACCTGCAGCAGCACGTTGAACACATCCGGGTGAGCCTTCTCCACTTCATCCAGCAGCACCACCGAATAGGGCTTGCGCCGTACCGCTTCGGTCAGGTAACCGCCCTCTTCATAACCTACGTAGCCTGGTGGGGCGCCGATCAGGCGAGCCACGGAATGTTTCTCCATGAACTCGGACATGTCGATCCGCACCATGGCCTCTTCGGTGTCGAAGAGGAATTCGGCCAGGGCCTTGCACAGCTCGGTCTTGCCCACACCGGTCGGGCCGAGGAACATGAACGAACCACTTGGCCGGTTCGGGTCGGAGAGCCCGGCACGCGAGCGGCGCACGGCGTTGGCCACGGCGGTCACCGCCTCGTTCTGGCCGATCACGCGCTGGTGCAGCAGGTCTTCCATTTTCAGCAGTTTTTCACGCTCGCCTTCGAGCATCTTGGCCACCGGGATGCCGGTCCATTTGGACACCACTTCGGCAATTTCTTCCTCGGTCACCTTGTTACGCAGCAGCTGGTTTTCGGTCTTGCCATGCTGGTCGACCATCTGCAGGCTGCGCTCCAGGTCCGGGATCACCCCGTACTGCAGTTCGGCCATGCGGTTCAGGTCGCCTTTGCGACGGGCCGCTTCCAGTTCCTGGCGGGCTTGCTCGATCTTTTGCTGAATCTGCGCCGAGCCCTGCACTTCTGCCTTCTCCGACGCCCAGATTTCTTCCAGGTCGGAATACTCACGCTCCAGGCGCTCGATTTCCTCGGTCAGCTTCTCCAGGCGTTTTTTGGCGGCTTCGTCTTCTTCTTTCTTCAGCGCCTGGGACTCCACCTTCAGCTGGATCAGGCGACGGTCGAGGCGGTCGAGCACTTCCGGCTTGGAGTCGATCTCCATACGGATACGGCTGGCCGCTTCGTCGATCAGGTCGATGGCCTTGTCCGGCAGCTGGCGGTCGATGATGTAGCGGTGGCTGAGCTTGGCCGCAGCAATGATCGCGCCGTCGGTGATGGCCACCTTGTGGTGCACTTCATAGCGCTCTTTGAGGCCACGCAGAATGGCGATGGTGTCTTCCTCGCTCGGTTCTTCCACCAGTACCTTCTGGAAGCGTCGCTCAAGGGCTGCGTCCTTCTCGATGAACTGGCGGTATTCGTTGAGCGTGGTGGCACCAACGCAATGCAGTTCGCCACGCGCCAGCGCCGGCTTGAGCATGTTGCCTGCGTCCATGGCGCCTTCGCCTTTACCGGCGCCGACCATGGTGTGCAGCTCGTCGATGAACAGGATGATCTGGCCTTCCTGCTTGGACAGCTCGTTGAGCAATGACTTGAGGCGCTCCTCGAACTCACCGCGGTACTTGGCACCGGCGATCAGCGCGCCCATGTCCAGCGCCAGCAGGCGTTTGCCCTTCAGGCCGTCGGGCACTTCACCGTTGATGATGCGCTGGGCCAGGCCTTCGGCGATGGCAGTCTTGCCCACGCCGGGCTCGCCGATCAGCACGGGGTTGTTCTTGGTACGGCGCTGCAGCACCTGCACGGTGCGGCGGATCTCGTCGTCACGGCCAATGACCGGGTCCAGCTTGCCCTCCTCGGCACGCTTGGTCAGGTCGACGGTGTACTTGTCCAGCGCCTGGCGCGATTCTTCGGCGTTGGCGTCATTCACCGCCGCGCCGCCGCGCAGGTTGTTGATGGCGTTTTCCAGGGCCTTCTTGCTCACACCCTGGCTGAGCAGCAGCTTGCCGAGCTTGCTGTTCTCATCCATGGCGGCGAGCAGCACCAGCTCGCTGGAAATGAACTGGTCACCCTTCTGCTGGGCCAGGCGGTCGGCCTGGTTGAGCAGGCGCGCCAGGTCCTGCGACATGTTCACATCGCCGGTGGGGTTCTGGATTTTCGGCAGCTGGTCGAGTTCTTTTACCAGTGTCTGGCGAAGGTTGTTGATGTCGAAGCCAACCTGCATCAGCAGTGGCTTGATCGAACCACCTTGCTGCTCGATCAACGCCTGCAACAGGTGCAGGGGCTCGATGGCAGGGTGGTCCATGCCAACGGCCAGGGACTGGGCATCGGATATCGCTAATTGAAGCTTGCTGGTCAAACGGTCTATTCGCATGGGGATACCTTCCTGATAAGGGCAGGTCGGAGCGATGGACAGCGCCTTTGATGAAGAAACCTGCCTGAGATGACCTTATAGATAAGGGTGATTCTGGAAGATTCAAGCGTAGCGGGGTTGACTAAAGTCAGCCTTATGGATTAACGGTGCCAGCCAATCAGTGCGGGGCCAGCCAGACCAGCGAAGCGAATCGCCCGCCCTGCGGGGTACGGCGATAAGAGAAGAACCGTGCATCACTGACGGTGCACAGGCCACCACCATAGACGGCAGTAACGCCGCGCGCCGCCAGGCGAATGCGCGCCAGTGCATAGATGTCGGCCATCAGCTTGCCCGGCCGCTCACCCTCGACAAAAGCCTTGGCAGCCTCTGGGTGCACGGCGGTGAAGGCATCCCGTACCTCCAGGCCCACTTCGAATGCTTGCGGGCCGATGGCAGGCCCCAACCACACCAGCACCTCTTCAGGCGGCAATGCCAGGCGCTCCAGCGTGGCTTCCAGCACGCCACCGGCCAGCCCGCGCCAGCCGGCATGCGCGGCAGCCACACGGGTGCCTGCGCGGTCGCAGAACAGCACGGGCAGGCAGTCGGCGGTCATTACGGTGCAGGCAATGCCTGGCTGGTCGGTCCAGCTGGCGTCGGCTTCGGCGACCACCGAGGGGTCGGCATCCGCCACGGCCAGTCCGTGCACCTGCTTGAGCCAGGCGGGCTGAATGACGAATTCGTCGCTCAGGCGGCGGCGGTTCTCGGCGACCGCAAGGGGGTCGTCGCCCACGTGATCACCGAGGTTGAAAGATGCGTAGGGCGGCAAGCTGACGCCGCCCTGGCGGGTCGTGACACAGGCGCGAACCGTGGCCGGTGCGGGCCAGTCGGGGAACAGCAGCGCCTGCGCCAGGCCACTCATCCGATAAACGCCTCGCGGTCCTGGTTCAGCAGCGACAGCAACCAGACGAAATCATCCGGCAGCTCCGACGCCCACTCCATGCGCTCACCGGTAGTGGGGTGGTCCAGCGCCAGGAAGCGTGCGTGCAGGGCCTGGCGCGGGAAGGTCTTGACCGCCTCGACCATGGTCGGGCTGGCTGCCGGCGGGATGCGGAAGCGGCCGCCGTAGGTCTGGTCACCGACCAGCGGGAAACCAACATGGGCCATGTGCACACGGATCTGGTGAGTACGGCCGGTTTCCAGCTTGACCCGCACGTGGGTGTGCGAACGGAAGCGCTTGAGCACACGGTAGTGGCTGACCGCCGGCTTGCCGCCTTCGGTCACCGCCATGCGCTGGCGTGCGCCACCGTGACGGCCGATCGGGGCGTTGATCTTGCCGCCGGCAGTCACCACGCCGATCACGATGCACTCGTAGATCCGGCTGACCGTACGGCTTTGCAGCTGCTCGACCAGCTTGGTCTGCGCCTGCAAGGTCTTGGCCACGACCATCAGGCCGGTGGTGTCTTTGTCCAGGCGATGGACAATGCCAGCGCGCGGTACGTTGACGATATCCGGCACATGGTGCAGCAAGGCGTTGAGCAATGTGCCACTGGCGTGCCCGGCAGCCGGGTGCACGACCAGCCCGGCCGGCTTGTTGATCACCATGATCTGGTCGTCTTCGTAGACGATGTCCAGCTCGATGTCTTCGGCGATCCACTCGCCCTGGGCCTCTTGCTCGGCCTCAAGTGCAAGCACAGAGCCACCATGGACGGTGTCTCGAGGGCGCACGACGGCGCCATCGACCGTCAGGCGGCCCTCTTTGATCCACGAAGTAAGCCGCGAACGCGAGTACTCGGCGAACAATTGGGCGGCGACCTGGTCGAGGCGTTGACCGCCCAGTTCGGACGGTACCTCTGCGCTAAGTTGAATGATCTCGGACATGCTCGATTCGGCGGGCGCACAGCCTTTGGTTTCGGCTGCGAGCTTGTGGTTAAATACGGCTTCTTTTGTCCCGGGGTTGGCCGGGGCGCTCATCATAACAGGACGGCACCGCCCAAGACAGCGGCCGTCAAAGGGACGCAAGCCGCTATGCAAGTGAAACACCTGCTGCTGATCGCCATCCTCGGGCTTACCGCGGCCTGTTCCTCTAATAAAGAGGTCATTGACGAGAACCTCAGCGAGGCCGAGCTGTATCAGCAGGCCCAGGCTGATCTGGACAACTCCAGCTACAACAGCGCCGTGAACAAGCTCAAGGCCCTGGAATCGCGCTACCCGTTCGGCCGTTACGCCGACCAGGCGCAGCTCGAGCTGATCTACGCCAACTACAAGAACTCAGAGCCCGAGGCTGCCAAGTCGGCTGCCGAGCGCTTCATCCGCCTGCACCCGCAGCACCCGAACGTCGACTACGCCTACTACCTCAAAGGCCTGACCTCGTTCGACCAGGACCGCGGCCTGGTGGCGCGCTTCCTGCCGCTGGACATGACCAAGCGTGACCCGGGTGCCGCCCGCGACTCGTACAACGAGTTCGCCCAGCTGACCAGCCGCTTCCCCAACAGCCGCTACGCCCCGGACGCCAAGCAGCGCATGATCTACCTGCGCAACCTGCTGGCGTCTTATGAAATCCATGTGGCCGACTACTACCTGAGCCGCCAGGCTTACGTGGCAGCCGCCAACCGTGGCCGCTACGTGGTGGAAAACTTCCAGGAAACCCCATCGGTCGGCGACGGCCTGGCCGTGATGGTCGAGGCGTACCAGAAGATGCACCTGGACGAACTGGCCGCCACCAGCCTGGAAACCCTCAAGCTCAACTACCCTGACCACCCGAGCCTGGTCGATGGCGAGTTCCAGCCCAAGCAGACCGAATCTGACGGCCGCGGCTGGCTGTCCAAGGCCACCTTGGGCCTGATCGAGACCGACGCCCCGCTGCCACCAGGTGAAACCCGCGCCAACCAGGACGTGGTCCGCCAGTTCCAGGATGCCCGCTCCGAGATGCCGCAGGACCTGCTGCCCAAAGATGAAAACGGCGACCCGATCCTGCCGGAAGGGCCAAAGGAAGCCGAGAAAGACCGTTCCTGGTTCAGCTACATGACCTTTGGTCTGTTCGACTGATCCAACGGGGTACGAGAAAGGGAGACTGAGGTCTCCCTTTTTTATTGGCCGCGCCCTAGACTATCGCCTCAATCAATAGACAAGCTGGACACCATGGTTCGCCTACTTTTCTGGATCGCCCTGATCGCCGCCGCGTTCTGGCTGTGGCGTAAATTCAAGATCAGCCAGCAGTCGCCGTCCGAGCCGAAACTCGACGACCCGCTGAAGATGGTGCGCTGCGCCCACTGCGGCGTACACCTGCCCAATGACCGGGCGCTGCAGCAAGGCAGCCAGTGGTATTGCAGCCAGGCGCACCTTCAGCAGGGGCCAAGCCAGCAAAACTGAGCCAGTACCGCCCACAGGCACTACGTAACATTCAAAACAGGTGCACAACCTGTGGGGTCGGCTTGCCGGCGATTGGGCCGCCCAGCGGCCCAGGCGATATCAGCCCAGACGCCCGGCCGGGGCATAAGGCGACGGGTCAATGATAGGCTCGCCCCCCGTCAGCAAATCAGTGAACAACTGGCACGATGCCGGCGCCAGCACCAACCCATTGCGGTAATGCCCGCAGTTCAACCACAACCCGTCATGCCCCGGCACCTGGCCGATGTACGGAATACCTTCAGGCGACCCCGGCCGCAGCCCGGCCCAGTGCGCCACCACGGTGGCATCGGCAAGCTCCGGCAACAGTTCCACCGCCGAAGCCTTGAGGCTCGCCAGTGCCTCCTCGGTCGGGGTCTTGTCGTACCCGGCATGCTCCAGCGTGCTGCCCACCAGAATGTGCCCGTCACGGCGCGGGATCGCATAGCGCCCCTTGGCCAGCACCATGCTCGGCAAGAAGTCCGCAGCGCACTTGAACAGGATCATCTGGCCCTTCACCGGCTCCACCGGCAGCTCAAGCCCCAGCGTGCGCAGCAGGTCGCCGCTCCAGGCGCCCGCGCTGAGCACGACATCATCGGCCTGCAGCACGCCGTCTGCCGTCTGCACGCCAGTCACGCGCTCACCGTCGCGAACAAAGCCGGTGATCTGGCAGTGCTCGCGCAAGGTCACGTTGGGCAGTGCCAGCAGCGCCGCCTTCAGCGCCTTGACCAGCCGGGGGTTGCGTACATTGGCCACGCCTGCCATGTAGATGGCGCGCTTGAAGCCTGGGCCCAGTACGGGGACCGCGTCGTAGGCCGCCGAGATATCCACAGGGCTGAGCGGCCGCTGCTCGCGCGCCGCCCAGGCCAGCGCCTCGGCCTCGTCGTCCAGATCGAGCCAGTACAAGCCGGTGGTGTGGACTTGCGGGTCGATACCGGTGCTGGAGAACAGGTGTTCCCCCAGCTGTGGATAAAAGTCCTGCGACCAGTGCGCCAGCGCGGTGACTGCCTGGCTGTAGCGCCAAGGGTAAAGCGGCGAGACGATGCCGCCGCCCGCCCAAGACGATTCACGCCCGACCTCGGCCTGATCACATACCACTACCTGGCCGACCTTCGCAGCCAGGTTGAACGCCGTCAGCAGGCCGATCACCCCGCCGCCGACCACCACTACTTGCTTGTTCATCTGTCGATCCAACACCTGAAGTAAAACCGCGATGCACGGGCATCATTCAATCTTCAGCTTCCCCAGCAGCGCGCAATGGCCACGGTGCCACCCGGATTGCTCTGTACACCGGCCTGGTCGAGCTGAAAATCACCGCAGCGGTCATCGGCCATCAAACCATGCGGCAGCCGCCGTGCACGCAGCGTGAAGGTATCGCTGCCACGTTCGGCATGCAGGCTGTAATGGCGGTTGCCAACGGGCAGTACCGGTTCGCCCTCGGCGTATTGGCCGGTGCGTACGCGGTGGTGTTCCAGGCGCAGGGCAGCGTCATGCAGCAGGCCAACCACTTCGCTGCGTGCGGCTCGCCTGAGCTGGTCGCTGTAACTGGGGTAGGCAATGGCTGCCAGAATGCCGGTGACAGCCACGACAATCAACAGTTCGATCAGGCTCAGGCCTTGCTGCATGTCAGTCTCCCTTCAGTCTCTGCCGCCACAGAATCCGCTGCGGCGCCTGTGTTTGAGCCGCTGGCACGGCATACACCGCCTCCAGCACTTGCCTGGCCGCGAGTTGCCGGCTGACTGCGGTCACTCGGTAAAGCGTGACGGGCTCATCCCCCGGCCGATGCGCGGCCAGGGTTGTCTGGCCAAGGTTCTGCAGTTGGAAGTAACCGCTCTGGCTGGCTTGCCATTGCCCCGGCAAGTCATGCGCGCGCGGGGGTGGCAGGCACGCCTGGCACAACCCAGGGGGCGCGCGCTGCAGTTCGGCCTCTGCGACCAGCAGCGTGGCTTCGGCCTGATCGAGTGCCTGCAAACCCTCGCGCAGGTAGCCGACCATGCGCGCTTCCACCAAGGCATCGCGCAACGCCGAAGCCGTCAGCAGGCCAAGCAAAAGGCTGAACACCAGCGCCAGCAGCAGGACCATGCCACGCTGGCGCTTCATGGCCGGGCAACCGGATTGCGGACCGCCACACTCATGCCGTAACGCTGTTCGATGCCCAGATCAGGATCGAACAATGTCAGTTGCACATCTACCCGCTGCCCCTCGGCGGTTTCGGCAGACTCAATGTGCAGTTCACGCACGTGGTCGACCAATGGCTGAGGGTTGTTGCGCCGCACGAACCTCAGCGTGCCGTCGTAGAGTTGGTAGTGGTGCCGGCTGATAGGAAAGGCCAACGGCAAGCTCGCGCTGTTCGCACGCCCCTTCTGCACCTCGGCGCTCTTGACGCAATCGGTGAGCAAGGTCCAGTCCGGGACCCCGGGGTGCCCTGGCAGTTCTGCCACTACCAGGCTCAGGCTTGCCGGGCCAACCAGCACAGGCCGCGCAAAAGCATCCCGCGCAGATGGGTCCTTGAAGTCCTCAGGCCTCAGGCGCAAACAACCGAACATGCCCGCCATACGGATATCCTGAGCCATGCGCAGCAATGCCAGACGGGCGTCCGCCTGCATGCGCAGCGCCGCAGATTGAAGGCGCCAGCCCTGGTGGGCCGAGATGAAAAGGTGGCTGGCTGCAGTCAGCAGCATCAGGCCGATGGCCAGCGCAAGCAGCGCTTCGACCAGGCCGAAGCCACCTTGCTTACGCCTCATGGCCTCGGCACCGTCAGTGTGCCCGCGGCCCGGCCCCGTTCAAGCAACGTATGCGCGCCCAACGCATCCAGCATGTCGCGGCGCGCGCTGTCAGTGGCCTGCAATGCCTGAAGCTGCAACCCTGCAGCGGCGAACATGCCCAGTGCCACGACCGCTACGGCCAACAGTACCTCCAGAAGCGTCATGCCCCGTTGATTCGTGTGCATCCCTGCACCTCCTGCGATATTTCCCGCAATTGCCTTGCACCTGCTCGACTGGACCTCTTGCCTACCGAGCCTGAAGCTACAGCCAAGCACTTCCAGGGAGGAATGCACGGTGAAGCAACAGGGCGTAACACTGATACAAATGATGTTCGGGCTGGCTATGGCGGCGCTGCTGACCCAGCTTGGCGTGCCGGCCTACGCGAAATTGAGCGATGAGCTGCACAGGGCAGCAGTGGCCCGCAACTTGGCCCAGACGCTGCGTAGCGCACGCGGCCACGCGGCCCTGCAGAGCCAGGCGGTGGTGGTCCAGCCTTTGGATGATGATTGGGGCAAAGGTTGGCGCGTACTGCTGGAGCATAACCAGCAGTTGCTGCGCGAGTACCGACCGGCTCGGCCCCAGCGGGTGAAGGCCAATACTGGGAGCCAGATAAGGTTCAGCGCACTGGGTGTGCCGCTGGGAAAGAACAACAACTTGTCTGGGGGGCGGCTTGAGGTCTGTGAGGGTTCGTCTGCAACCAGCCGGCATCATGTTGTGCTGGCGACCAGCGGTAGGGTCAGCCTGCGCACGGGAGAAGCGGAAGATTCCCTGTGCGCAGGCCGCTGATCAGATCAGTGAACGCACCCGGAGCTCTTTGGGCATGGAGAACGTGATGTTCTCCGGGCGCCCATCGAGCTCTTCGGCGCCCGTGGCACCCCAGGCCTTGAGCTGGTCGATCACGCCCCGCACCAGCACTTCCGGGGCCGAAGCGCCGGCAGTTATACCGATCCGTGCCGCCTGGTCGAACCAGCCGCGTTGCATGTCCTCGGCACCATCGATGAGGTAGGCCGGGGTACCCATGCGCTCGGCCAACTCACGCAGGCGGTTGGAGTTGGAACTGTTGGGGCTGCCCACCACCAGCACCACGTCACACTCACCGGCCAGTTGCTTGACGGCGTCCTGGCGGTTCTGGGTGGCGTAGCAGATGTCGTCCTTGCGCGGGCCGCCGATGTTCGGGAAGCGCGTACGCAGGGCATCGATGACACGGCTGGTATCGTCCATAGACAGCGTGGTCTGGGTGACAAACGCCAGGTTGTCCGGGTCGCGCACTTGCAGTTGGGCCACATCGTCCTCGTCTTCGACCAGGTAGATGGCGCCGCCGTTGCTGGCGTCGTATTGCCCCATGGTGCCTTCGACTTCCGGGTGCCCTTCATGGCCGATCAGGATGCACTCGCGACCGTCACGGCTGTACTTGGCGACCTCGATATGCACCTTGGTCACCAGCGGGCAGGTGGCATCGAACACTTTCAGGCCGCGACCGGCGGCTTCCTGGCGCACGGCCTGGGAAACACCATGGGCACTGAAAATGACGATGACGTCGTCCGGTACCTGATCCAGTTCCTCGACGAAGATGGCGCCACGGCTGCGCAGGTCTTCCACCACGAACTTGTTGTGCACCACTTCATGGCGCACGTAGATCGGTGGGCCGAAGACTTCCAGCGCACGGTTGACGATCTCGATCGCCCGGTCGACCCCTGCGCAGAAACCGCGAGGGTTGGCGAGTTTGATTTGCATGCTCGGCTCCAGGCTTACAGGGCCTTCACCTCGAGGATCTCCACCTCGAAGGTAAGGGTCTTGCCTGCCAGTGGGTGATTGAAGTCGATGGTCACCTGGTTGTCATCGAACGCTTTGACCACACCGGGCAATTCGGTGTTGGCGGCATCGTTGAAAATGATCAGCAGCCCTTCGGACAATTCCATGCCCTCGAACTGGGACCGTGGCATGACCTGTACGTTCTGCGGGTTAGGCTGGCCGAAGGCATTCTCCGGGGCAACCACGACCGTGCGCTTGTCACCGGCCTTGAAGCCGAACAGTGCGGACTCGAAGCCCGGCAGCAGGTTGCCGTCGCCGACCTTGAAGGTGGCTGGGGCCTTGTCGAACGTGCTGTCGACGGTATCGCCGTTTTCCAGGTGCAGCGCGAAGTGCAGGGTAACTTCGGTGTTCTGGCCGATACGGGTGTCAGTCATGGACCGGATCCTCAGACTTCTTGCTCTTGAACATATCCAGCGCCAGCATCACCGCACCAACGGTGATGGCACTGTCGGCCACATTGAAGGCCGGGAAGTGATGAACGTTCTTCCAGTGCACCAGGATGAAATCCACCACATGGCCCAGCACGATGCGGTCGTACAGGTTGCCCAGCGCGCCACCGAGCACCAGTGCCAGCGCCACGGCCAGCCAGGTCTCGTTGCGCCCCAGGCGCTTGAGCCAGACCACCAGCACGGCGCTGACCACCACGGCGATCAGGGCGAACAGCCAGCGCTGCCAGCCAGAGCTGTCGGCCAGGAAGCTGAACGCCGCGCCGGTGTTGTAGGCAAGGGTCCAGCTGAAGTAGTCAGGAATGACCACGATCTGCTGGTACATGCTCAGGGCGTTGTTGAAATACAGCTTGGTGGCCTGGTCAACGACCAGGACCAGCAGGCTGAGCCAGAGCCATGCAAGGCGCCCGAAGCGCCCCACTGCAGGGTTAGGCATAGTGGCGCACCTCACCGGAACCGCTCAGGTTGTCGACGCAACGGCTGCAGATTTCCGGGTGCTCCGGATGGCTGCCGACGTCGGCGCGGAAGTGCCAGCAGCGGCCGCACTTGGTGTGGCCAGACTTGACCACTTTCAGCTTGAGGCCTTCGACTTCGGTGGCCACGGCATCGGCCGGCGCCTGGGCGAACGGCACCACGCTGGCAGCGGAGGTGATGAGAACGAAGCGCAGCTCATCGCCCAGCTTGCCCAGGTCGGCGCTAAGGCCTTCTTCGGCGAACAAGGTGACCTCGGCCTGCAGGTTGCCACCGATGACCTTGGCGGCGCGCTGGTTTTCCAGCTCCTTGTTGACCGCAGCCTTGACCGCCATCACGCGGTCCCAGTAAGCGCGATCCAGCTCGGTGCCTTCGGGCAGCTCGGCCAGGCCCTGGTACCAGCCGTTGAGCATGACCGACTCGTTGCGCTCGCCCGGCAGGTACTGCCAGATTTCATCGGCGGTGAAGGCCAGGATCGGCGCGATCCAGCGCACCAGCGCTTCGCTGATGTGGTACAGCGCGGTCTGGCAGGAGCGACGTGCAACACTGTTGGCGCCGGTGGTGTACTGCCTGTCCTTGATGATGTCGAGGTAGAAGCCGCCCAGCTCCTGCACGCAGAAGTTGTGGATCTTCGAGTAGACATTCCAGAAGCGGTACTCGCTGTAGTGCTCTTCCAGCTCGCGCTGCAGCAGCAGGGTACGGTCCACTGCCCAGCGGTCCAGGGCCAGCATATCTTCCGGGGCCAGCAGATCGCGGGCCGGGTCGAAGCCGGACAGGTTGGAAAGCAGGAAGCGTGCGGTGTTGCGGATACGGCGGTAGGCGTCGGCGCTGCGCTGCAGGATCTGCTCGGAAACGGCCATCTCACCCGAATAGTCGGTAGCCGAGACCCACAGGCGCAGGATGTCGGCACCCAGGGTGTTGTTGACTTTTTCCGGCTCGATGGTGTTGCCCAGCGACTTGGACATCTTGCGACCGCTTTCGTCCACGGTGAAGCCGTGGGTCAGCAGTTCGCGATACGGCGCGTGGTTGTCGATGGCGCAACCGGTCAGCAACGAGGAATGGAACCAGCCACGGTGCTGGTCGGAGCCTTCCAGGTACAGGTCCGCACGCGGGCCGGTGGCGTGGCCGATGTCATGCGAGCCGCGCAATACGTGCCAGTGGGTGGTGCCAGAGTCGAACCACACGTCCAGGGTGTCGGTGATCTTGTCGTACTGGCCGGCTTCATCACCGAGCAGTTCGGCAGCGTCCAGCTTGAACCAGGCCTCGATACCTTCCTGCTCGACACGCTTGGCCACCGCTTCCATCAGTTCGACGGTGCGCGGGTGCAGTTCACCGGTCTGCTTGTGCAGGAAGAACGGGATCGGCACACCCCAGTTGCGCTGACGCGAGATGCACCAGTCCGGGCGGTTGGCGATCATCGAGTGCAGGCGCGCCTGGCCCCAGGCCGGGACGAACTGGGTGTCTTCGATGGCTTTGAGCGCGCGCTCACGCAGCGGCTCGCCGGTGTTGGGCTGCTTGTCCATGCCCACGAACCACTGCGCGGTGGCGCGGTAGATCAGCGGGGTCTTGTGGCGCCAGCAGTGCATGTAGCTGTGGCTGATGGTTTCGGTATGCATCAGCGCACCGACTTCGCTCAGCTTCTCGACGATGGCCGGGTTGGCCTTCCAGATGAACTGGCCGCCAAAGAACTCCAGCGACTCGACGTACACACCGTTGCTCTGCACCGGCGTGAGGATGTCGTCGTTGACCATGCCGTAGCGCTTGCAGGTGACAAAGTCGTCTTCACCGTAGGCTGGCGCGGAGTGGACCACACCGGTACCTGCTCCCAGCTCGACATAGTCGGCCAGGTAGATCGGCGACAGACGGTCGTAGAAGGGGTGGCGGAAGTTGACCAGCTCCAGGGCCGAGCCTTGGGCGGTGGCGATGACCGAGCCTTCCAGGTCGTAGCGCTTGAGGCACGACTCGACCAGCTCTTCGGCCAGCACCAGCAGACGCTCGCCGGTATCGACCAGCGCGTACTTGAACTCCGGGTGGATGTTCAGCGCCTGGTTGGCGGGGATGGTCCACGGGGTGGTGGTCCAGATCACGATGGCAGCGGGCTTGGCCAAGGCCGGCAGGCCGAAGGCGGCAGCCAGTTTGTCGGCGTCGGCGACCGGGAAGGCCACATCGATGGTCTGCGACTTCTTGTCGGCGTATTCGACCTCGGCTTCTGCGAGCGCGGAGCCGCAATCGAAGCACCAGTTCACTGGCTTGAGGCCCTTGAACACGAAGCCCTGCTTGACCATTTCGGCCAAGGCACGGATTTCACCGGCCTCGTTGGCGAAGTTCATGGTCTTGTACGGGTTGTCCCAGTCGCCCAGTACACCCAGGCGGATGAACTCGGTCTTCTGCCCTTCGATCTGTTCGGCAGCGTATTCGCGGCACAGCTCACGGGTGCGGTCGGCGGTCAGGTGCTTGCCGTGGGTGACTTCGACCTTGTGTTCGATCGGCAGGCCGTGGCAGTCCCAACCCGGCACGTAAGGCGCGTCGAAGCCCGAGAGGGTCTTGGAGCGGACGATCATGTCCTTGAGAATCTTGTTCAGCGCATGACCGATGTGAATCTTGCCGTTGGCATAGGGCGGGCCGTCGTGCAGGACGAACTTCGGACGATCCTTGCCAATTTCGCGCAGCTTCTGGTACAGGCCAATGCTGTCCCAGCGCTGCAGGATCTGCGGTTCGCGCTGAGGCAGGCCGGCCTTCATGGGGAAGGCGGTGTCCGGAAGGTTTAGCGTGGCTTTGTAGTCGGTCATTTCAGGCTCTTCGTTAGCGGTTGAGCGTGCCAATGTGCACGTGCGGCGGCGATATCCGCATCGATCGCCGACTTCAGCGCCTCCAGGGAGGCGAATCGCTGCTCTTCACGCAGCTTGTGGTGGAATTCCACCGTCAGGCGCCGGCCATACAGATCGCCGGCATAATCCAGTAGATGAATTTCAAGGTGCGGGCGGCCGTCACCGGCCACGGTGGGGCGCACCCCGATATTGCCAACCCCGGGCCAGGCCTTGCCGTCGATTTCGATGCTGGCCAGGTAGACCCCGGACAACGGCACACGACGCCGCTTGAGCTGGATGTTGGCGGTGGGCGTGCCGAGCTGGCGGGCCAGCTTCTGGCCGTGCAATACGCGCCCGGTAATGCTGTAAGGGCGGCCCAGCAAGTGCTCGGCGAGCTCGAAGTTGCCTTCGGACAACGCCTGGCGCACCTCGGTGCTGCTGACCCGCAAGCCGTCCTGGATCACCGTGTTGGCGGCCTCGACGGTGAAGCCGTACTGCTTGCCGGCTTCGACCAGGAAGGTGAAATCGCCCGCGCGGTCGCAGCCAAAGCGGAAGTCGTCGCCCACTTCTAGGTGGCGCACGCCCAGGCCGTCGACCAGGATCGCCTTGACGAATTCGTCGGCGCTGAGTTGGCTCAGGCGCTGGTTGAACGCCAGGCACAAGACCCTGTCGATACCTTCGCCAGCCAACAGCTCGATTTTGTCGCGCAGGCGCGCCAGGCGAGCCGGCGCGGTGTCCGCAGCGAAGTACTCGCGCGGCTGCGGCTCGAAGATCACCACGCACGTAGGCAGGCCAAGCGCTTGGCCACGCTCGCGCAGACGCGCCAGGATCGCCTGGTGGCCGCGGTGAACCCCGTCGAAGTTGCCAATGGTGGCGACACAGCCCCGGTGCTCGGGGCGCAGGTTGTGAAGACCTCGAACCAGCTGCATAACGCGCTTCTTGCTCATAAAGTGGCCGATTATAACCACACCCGGGCGCTGGTGACAGGCAGCAGCGCCTGGGTGCGGCGTGGAAAACGAAAAACCGACGCCTGACCCGCCTTGTAGCTCAGTGCAGGGCCTTACGGGCGAAATGCCGGGGCCTGAAGCCGCAGAGGTAAAGGCAACCGAAATAGGTCACGATGCCGGCCGTGATCAGTGCCCCAAGGCGGACGAAACGCTCGAACATGTTGCCTTGCTCCCACGCAGGCAGGTAATGCATGCCCACCAGCAGTACGACCACCATCAGCGCCACCGCCAGTACCAGCTTGAGCAGGAACAGCGTCCAGCCCGGCTGCGGCTGGAACAGCTGCTGGCTGCGCAGCTTCCAGAACAGCAGGCCCGCATTCAGGCAGGCGCCCAGGCTGATCGCCAAAGCCAGGCCGGCGTGCTGCAGCGGGCCGACCAGGGCCAGGTTGAACAGCTGGGTGCAGATGAGGGTGAAGATCGCGATCCGCACGGGTGTACGAATATTCTGCTGCGCATAGAAGCCCGGTGCCAGCACCTTGACCAGAATGATCGCCAGCAGGCCTACCGAATAGGCGATCAGTGCCCGTTGGGTCATCGCCGCGTCGTAGGCGCTGAACTTGCCGTACTGGAACAAGGCAACGGTCAGCGGCTCGGCGAGTATCGCCAGGGCCAGCGTGCAGGGGAGCACGAGCAGGAAGCACAGGCGCAGGCCCCAGTCGAGAATCCGCGAATACTCCTCGCGGTCCTTGTTGGCGTAGGTCTTGGCCAGGGTCGGCAGCAAAATGGTGCCAAGGGCCACGCCAAGTACGCCCGAGGGCAGCTCCATGAGGCGGTCGGCGTAGTACATCCAGGACACCGATCCGGCCACCAGGAAAGAGGCGAAGATGGTGTTGATGATCAACGAAATCTGGCTGACCGAAACACCGAGGATGGCCGGCAGCATCTGTTTGAGCACACGCCACACGCCTGTGTCACGCAGGTTCAGGCGCGGCAGCACGAGCATGCCGATTTTCTTGAGTGCCGGCAGCTGGTACAGCAACTGCGCCAGGCCACCGGCCAGCACGCCCCAGGCCAGCGCCATGATGGGCGGGTCGAAATACGGCGTGAGCAGCAGGGCGAAGATGATCATCGCCACGTTGAGCAGGGTCGGCGTGAAGGCCGGGACCGAGAAACGGTTCCAGGTATTGAGGATCGCGCCGACCAGTGACGACAGTGAGATCAGCAATATATAAGGAAAGGTCACCCGCAGCAGGTCGGTGGTCAGCTGGTATTTCTCGGCATTGTCCACAAACCCGGGGGCGGTAGCCCAGACCACCCAGGGTGCCGCTAGCACGCCAATCACCGTCACCAGGGCCAGGACCACCGTCAGCAGGCCGCTGACATAGGCAATGAAAGTGCGCGTCGCCTCCTCGCCCTGCTGGGTCTTGTATTCGGCAAGGATTGGTACGAACGCCTGGGAAAAGGCCCCCTCGGCAAAAATCCGCCGCAGCAGGTTGGGCAGCTTGAAGGCGATGAAAAAGGCGTCGGTAGCGATGCCGGCGCCGAAGACACGGGCCAGGATGGTGTCACGCACGAACCCCAACACCCGGGAAATCATGGTGATGGAGCTGACTGCAGCCAGGGATTTGAGCAGGTTCATCGAAAAGATTCACGCCAAGGGCAGAGGACGCTGCCAGACAGCGTCCGAATGTGCGATACTCCCGCGCCTTCGCAGGGGAGCCAAAAATTCCCGAGTTTACAGGTCGTGCAGCAGAAAGGAATATTTCCCTCCTGTTGGTGCACCGCTCGGCGGAACCCTGCAGGTGGCCTTGACATCCGCTCAACTGATCGGCATGATTCGCGGCCTATTTTGTTTGCTATTTACCTAAAGTCTTTCGAGGAGCTCGACGGTGGCCAACACACCTTCCGCCAAGAAACGTGCAAAACAGGCTGAGAAGCGTCGCAGCCACAACGCCAGCCTGCGTTCCATGGTCCGCACCTACATCAAGAATGTAGTCAAAGCCATCGACGCAAAAGACGCCGAAAAAGCGCAAGCCGCTTACGTTCTGGCTGTACCTGTAATCGACCGTATGGCCGACAAAGGTATCATCCACAAGAACAAAGCTGCTCGCCACAAAGGCCGTCTGAATGGCCACATCAAGGCGCTGAAAGAAGCTGCAGCTGCCTAAGCGACGCTTGTCGAAAAACCGACCCTAGGGTCGGTTTTTTATTGCCTGCGATTTGGTGATGCTTGTGTCGCCTGTTGTGGCCTCATCGCCGGCAAGCCCGGCTCCCACAGGGATTTGCGCCGAGCTTTAGAAATGGGTAAGACCGTTGCTTGCTCAGGTAAAGCCCAGGCCTGAAGAACTGCACGGTCGAGGTGGGAGCCGGCTTGCCGGCGATGGGCTGCGCAGCAGCCCCCATAACGGAGCTGCACGCTGGTCGGGATCAGCGAGCATCTGGGTCCGCTTTGCGGCCCATCGCCGGCAAGCCCGGCTCCCACATGGACTGCGCCGGCTTTTAGAAAGTGGGCAAAACGGTTGCTTTATTCAATCAATGAGGGCCGCAGCGCGGCCCCTTCCCTACTTGGCGATCTGAATCTTCGGGGCCCACTGTAGCCAGGCGTCCTCAGGCTTGTCGAACAAGGCAAAGGTCTGCTGCGGCCGCGCCGGGTTGCCCATCTGCTCGCCATCGGGCGTGGCGAAGGCAATCCCACCGTCGATGAGGGTCTCCAGCGACTCGGTGCGCACCGTGGCGCCTTTGAACAGGCCCCAGTCGAAACCGAAACCGCTGCTATTCCAGAACCGGCTGCCACCGCGCACCAGTGCGGCATAGCGCGGCTCGATCAGGATATGAATGAGCACGCGGTCGGCCGTCTGCCCCAATTCGAAGCCCGTTACCTTACCCACCGCGACCTCGCGGTAGGTCACCGGCACGCCCGGCTTGATCGACCCCCTGCGCGGTGCGCTGAGCGTCAAAGGCAGGCCGACTTCCACCCCGGTGACCTCAGGCGCGTCAGCCAAGGCGATGAAATCACGCTGCGGACCTTTGTCCTTTACCGCCGGCTGCACTTCCAGGTACTGCCCGCCAATCAGGGTATCGAGGTTTTCGGTACGCACCAGGCCAAGGGCCGGCTTGACCACCCAGAACTGCGTGCCAGCACGGGCGATGCGGTCTGCCGCTTCGGTGATACGTGCGCGCAGCAACACAGCCTGCAGGTCCTTGGTCAGGTCGACACTCTCGATACTGCCAACATCCAGGCCACGGAAACGGATGGGCGTGCCCGGTTTGAGGCCGTCAGCACGGTCTACACGGATGGTAATCAGGGTGCCGGCACGGTTTACCGCCTCCTGGCTCTCATGCAGGCGGAACCTTGGAATATGACGTTTGAGCGGTACGTTCGGCGTTGGTGTGTCAAAGGCGATACCACCAGCCATCAGGGTCTGCAGCGACTCACTCTTTATCTTGATGCCCGACAGGCCACCAGTGAGGGTGATGCCACTGACGTTCCAGAAGCGAGAAGAGCCATTGACCAGGTTCTCGTACTCTTTTTCGATGTGCACTCCGATCAGGATGCGGCTGCTGTTGCGGGCAAACTGGTAGCTCTGCACGCTACCCACCTTGACCTGGCGATACATCACCGGGCTGCCGACCTCCAGCGAGCCCAGCGTATCGGCGAACAGCACCATGTGCAGCCCAGGCGCCTTGAGGTCCAGCGGCGGTGCCTTGGCCCTTGCTTCGAACTCGCGCTGCGGGGCGGCCCCCTTTTCACCGGGGCGGATGGCAATGTAGTTACCCTTCACCAAGGCCTCCAGGCCTGTGATACCCGCCAGGGAAATGGAAGGCTTGACCACCCAGAACTGCGTGCCATCGACGAGATAGTCTTCGGTCAGGGGGTCCAGGGTCAGTTCAGCCATTGCGCTGCCGAGGTTGTCCTCCATCTTCAGGGCCTTCAGCGAACCGACTTGAATGCCTTTGTACATGACCGGGGTGCGCCCCGCCTGCAGGCCCTCATAGTCGCTCAGCTTGACCTTCACACGGATACCCGCCTGGGCGGCATCGAAGTCTTCGTACAAGCGGAACGGCAGGCTCGGGTCGGTTGGCGGGCTATCCTTGCGGTGCTCCGGCGTAGCGAAGGCGATGCCACCCGCAACGATGCTGGAGAGGGACTCGCTGCGTACCTTTACCCCCGACAGCCCGGCATCGATGCTGATGCCGCTGGCATTCCAGAAGCGCGTATGTTTGCGCACCAGGCTGGCATAAGCCGGCTCGATGAACACTTTGACCTCGACCGTGCTCTGGTCCTCTGACAGGCGATAGCTCTTTACCCGGCCAACCTGGATCTGCTTGTAGAATATAGGGCTGTCGCGGTTGAGCGAGCCCAGGCGGTCTGCTTTGAGCGTGAGGTGCAGGCCCGGTTCGCTGTCCGAAAGCGGTGGCGCCACCTTCAATGCCTTGAAGCGCTTGGTTCGCTCACCTTCACCCGGGCTGACGGCAATGTAATTGCCTGACACCAAGGTCTCCAGACCCGAGATACCCGCCAGCGTGACACTGGGCTTGACCAGCCAGAAGCGTGTGCCCTTGGTCAGGTGAGGCTCTGCATCTTTGTTCATCTCGATGGTGGCGATGACACCTTGGTTTTCACCCTCGGCATCGAGCACCAGGCTTTTGACCTTGCCCACAGGCATGCCTTTGTAGATGACTTCGGTTTTGTTGGCGACGATACCCTCACCGCTCTCGAAACGAACTTCGATCTCTACACCCGCATCACGGTAGGCCTGCCAGGCCAGCCACCCTCCAATCATCAAAGCGATCAGCGGCAGAATCCAGATGGCCGACCAGTTGGAGGCGGGCCGGGTTTTAGCCGTTGGCATGTCACTCATGGTCGTCATCCGACTCCGTGTTATCCCAAATCAGTCGGGGATCGAAAGTTAAAGCAGCGAGCATCGTGAGAATCACCACAGTAGCGAAGGCGACAGCGCCCAAGTTGGCTTCGACACTGGCAATACGGCCGAAATTCACCACCGCCACCAAGATGGCGATGACGAAGATGTCCAGCATCGACCAGCGTCCTATGAACTCGATGAACCGATACATCAAAATGCGTTGCCGCGCTGACAACGGCTGGCGGCGCTGCACCGAATACAACAACAAACCGATACCCACCAGTTTGAAAGTGGGCACCAGAATACTGGCAATGAACACTACTGCGGCAATGGGCACCATGCCATGCTTGAGCAGCGTAATGACGCCGGACATGATCGTGTCCGGGCTGCCCTGCCCCAATGTACTGACAGTCATGATCGGCAGCACGTTGGCAGGTATGTAGAGGATCGAGGCAGCGATGAGCAGCGCCCAGGTACGGACGATACTGTTGGGCCGACGCGCATGCACAATCGCGCCGCAGCGCGTGCAGGCCTGCGACTTGCTCTCGGGATCCTGTCGATTCAGTTCATGACACTCATTGCAGACCACAATGCCCGCATCAATCGCCCGCATGCAGATCCTCCCCCGACAGCGCACTCCAGATCTGGTGTGGAGACATCACCACTTCAAGCCAAACCTGGATCAGCAACAGGCTGATGAAGCAAAACAACCCTAGCCCTATGGTCAGCTCGGCAAGGTCGACCAGTTTCACGATGGCGACCAGCACGCCCATGAAGTAGACCTCAAGCATGCCCCAGTCTCGCAAATGATGATAAATGCGATAAATCAGCAGCCCATAGCTACGCCCAACGTTCAGGCGGATGCTCAGTAGCACCAAGAGCTGGCACATCAGTTTGAGAAATGGAACCGCCATGCTGCACAGGAACACCACGACAGCGACACCGCGCATTTCGGAGTTGTACAAGCCCAGCACGCCACTCCACACCGTGTCGTCTGACGTCTGGCCAAGCAGGTGCAACTGCATGATCGGCAGGAAGTTGGCAGGCACGAACAGCAACAGCGCGGTCAGCGCCAGTGCCAGGCTGCGGTTGACTACGTTGTGCCGGTGAGCGTACAGCTCATAACCACAGCGGGGGCACTGGGCCTTCTCATTGTGTTGCAGTTGGGGCTTGCGCATCAGCAGGTCGCATTCATGGCACGCGACCAACTCGTCCAGCGGCAACTGCTCTAGCGCTTGAGTTTCGACTGGGTTGGGCATCTCGAGGTTCTGAATAGATACGTGGGCTCTATTCTAGTGATACAGCTCGAAATGTGGGAGCCGACTTTCGAGCAACAGAGCCGGAAAGACAAAACCCCTACCTGCTCGCGCAGATAGGGGTTTTGCGAAATGAATCTTGACGATGACCTACTCTCACATGGGGAAACCCCACACTACCATCGGCGATGCATCGTTTCACTACTGAGTTCGGGATGGGATCAGGTGGTTCCAATGCTCTATGGTCGTCAAGAAATTCTGTAGCCAGAATGTCCAGATGGACAGCCCAGCGAATCCGGATATGCGATATTTGTGGTTCGTTGCGAACTTTCGGTTCGTATCATCTTCACCACCACAATCTGCAGCAGCAAATTGCTTGGGTGTTATATGGTCAAGCCTCACGGGCAATTAGTATTGGTTAGCTCAACGCCTCACAGCGCTTACACACCCAACCTATCAACGTCGTAGTCTTCGACGGCCCTTTAGGGGATTCAAGATCCCAGTGAGATCTCATCTTGAGGCAAGTTTCCCGCTTAGATGCTTTCAGCGGTTATCTCTTCCGAACATAGCTACCCGGCAATGCCACTGGCGTGACAACCGGAACACCAGAGGTTCGTCCACTCCGGTCCTCTCGTACTAGGAGCAGCCCCTCTCAAATCTCAAACGTCCACGGCAGATAGGGACCGAACTGTCTCACGACGTTCTAAACCCAGCTCGCGTACCACTTTAAATGGCGAACAGCCATACCCTTGGGACCGGCTTCAGCCCCAGGATGTGATGAGCCGACATCGAGGTGCCAAACACCGCCGTCGATATGAACTCTTGGGCGGTATCAGCCTGTTATCCCCGGAGTACCTTTTATCCGTTGAGCGATGGCCCTTCCATACAGAACCACCGGATCACTAAGACCTACTTTCGTACCTGCTCGACGTGTTTGTCTCGCAGTCAAGCGCGCTTTTGCCTTTATACTCTACGACCGATTTCCGACCGGTCTGAGCGCACCTTCGTACTCCTCCGTTACTCTTTGGGAGGAGACCGCCCCAGTCAAACTACCCACCATACACTGTCCTCGATCCGGATAACGGACCTGAGTTAGAACCTCAAAGTTGCCAGGGTGGTATTTCAAGGATGGCTCCATGAGAACTGGCGTCCCCACTTCAAAGCCTCCCACCTATCCTACACAAGCAAATTCAAAGTCCAGTGCAAAGCTATAGTAAAGGTTCACGGGGTCTTTCCGTCTAGCCGCGGATACACTGCATCTTCACAGCGATTTCAATTTCACTGAGTCTCGGGTGGAGACAGCGCCGCCATCGTTACGCCATTCGTGCAGGTCGGAACTTACCCGACAAGGAATTTCGCTACCTTAGGACCGTTATAGTTACGGCCGCCGTTTACCGGGGCTTCGATCAAGAGCTTCGCTTGCGCTAACCCCATCAATTAACCTTCCGGCACCGGGCAGGCGTCACACCCTATACGTCCACTTTCGTGTTTGCAGAGTGCTGTGTTTTTAATAAACAGTCGCAGCGGCCTGGTATCTTCGACCGGCATGAGCTTACGGAGCAAGTCCTTCACCCTCACCGGCGCACCTTCTCCCGAAGTTACGGTGCCATTTTGCCTAGTTCCTTCACCCGAGTTCTCTCAAGCGCCTTGGTATTCTCTACCTAACCACCTGTGTCGGTTTGGGGTACGGTTCCCAGTTATCTGAAGCTTAGGAGCTTTTCTTGGAAGCATGGCATCAACCACTTCGTCGCCTAAAGGCAACTCGTCATCAGCTCTCGGCCTTGAGATCCCGGATTTGCCTAAGATCTCGGCCTACCACCTTAAACTTGGACAACCAACGCCAAGCTGGCCTAGCCTTCTCCGTCCCTCCATCGCAATAACTGGAAGTACAGGAATATTAACCTGTTTTCCATCGACTACGCTTTTCAGCCTCGCCTTAGGGACCGACTAACCCTGCGTCGATTAACGTTGCGCAGGAAACCTTGGTCTTTCGGCGTGCGAGTTTTTCACTCGCATTGTCGTTACTCATGTCAGCATTCGCACTTCTGATACCTCCAGCAAGCTTCTCAACTCACCTTCACAGGCTTACAGAACGCTCCTCTACCGCATCACCAGAGGTGATACCCGTAGCTTCGGTGCATGGTTTGAGCCCCGTTACATCTTCCGCGCAGGCCGACTCGACTAGTGAGCTATTACGCTTTCTTTAAAGGGTGGCTGCTTCTAAGCCAACCTCCTAGCTGTCTAAGCCTTCCCACATCGTTTCCCACTTAACCATGACTTTGGGACCTTAGCTGACGGTCTGGGTTGTTTCCCTTTTCACGACGGACGTTAGCACCCGCCGTGTGTCTCCCATGCTCGGCACTTGTAGGTATTCGGAGTTTGCATCGGTTTGGTAAGTCGGGATGACCCCCTAGCCGAAACAGTGCTCTACCCCCTACAGTGATACATGAGGCGCTACCTAAATAGCTTTCGAGGAGAACCAGCTATCTCCGAGCTTGATTAGCCTTTCACTCCGATCCACAGGTCATCCGCTAACTTTTCAACGGTAGTCGGTTCGGTCCTCCAGTCAGTGTTACCTAACCTTCAACCTGCCCATGGATAGATCGCCCGGTTTCGGGTCTATACCCAGCGACTAAACGCCCTATTAAGACTCGCTTTCGCTACGCCTCCCCTATTCGGTTAAGCTCGCCACTGAATATAAGTCGCTGACCCATTATACAAAAGGTACGCAGTCACCTAACAAAGTAGGCTCCCACTGCTTGTACGCATACGGTTTCAGGTTCTATTTCACTCCCCTCTCCGGGGTTCTTTTCGCCTTTCCCTCACGGTACTGGTTCACTATCGGTCAGTCAGTAGTATTTAGCCTTGGAGGATGGTCCCCCCATGTTCAGACAAAGTTTCTCGTGCTCCGTCCTACTCGATTTCATTGATAAGAGATTTTCGTGTACGGGGCTATCACCCACTATGGCCGCACTTTCCAGAGCGTTCCACTAATCTCAAATCAACTTAAGGGCTGGTCCCCGTTCGCTCGCCACTACTAAGGGAATCTCGGTTGATTTCTTTTCCTCAGGGTACTTAGATGTTTCAGTTCCCCTGGTTCGCCTCTTGCACCTATGTATTCAGTACAAGATACTCAGCTTGTGCTGAGTGGGTTCCCCCATTCAGAGATCTCTGGATCACAGTCTGTTTGCCGACTCCCCAAAGCTTATCGCAGGCTACCACGTCTTTCATCGCCTCTGACTGCCAAGGCATCCACCGTATGCGCTTCTTCACTTGACCATATAACCCCAAGCAATCTGGTTATACTGTGAAGACGACATTCGCCGAAAATTCGCATGTTGCTCTTTCGAGCAGAACTCACAAATTTTACCTTAGCCTGATCCACCAGCAGTGAAACTGGTGTTCAGTCTATTTCTATCACATATCCGAATTTTTAAAGAACGATCTGACAAAAGTCAGAAATCAACATTCATCACCGAATGTTCATTTCTAAGTTCTGAAAGCTGTACAACCTGAAAGAGTGGTGGAGCCAAGCGGGATCGAACCGCTGACCTCCTGCGTGCAAGGCAGGCGCTCTCCCAGCTGAGCTATGGCCCCGTATTTTCTAGGCCGCACCAAGTAATTGGTAGGTCTGGGCAGATTTGAACTGCCGACCTCACCCTTATCAGGGGTGCGCTCTAACCAACTGAGCTACAGACCTATAACAGGGTCGCGTTACAGCATCGTCTTTATACAAAGAATCAAGCAATTCGTGTGGGAGCTCATCAGCAGGCTGATGTCGTCGATTAAGGAGGTGATCCAGCCGCAGGTTCCCCTACGGCTACCTTGTTACGACTTCACCCCAGTCATGAATCACACCGTGGTAACCGTCCTCCCGAAGGTTAGACTAGCTACTTCTGGTGCAACCCACTCCCATGGTGTGACGGGCGGTGTGTACAAGGCCCGGGAACGTATTCACCGCGACATTCTGATTCGCGATTACTAGCGATTCCGACTTCACGCAGTCGAGTTGCAGACTGCGATCCGGACTACGATCGGTTTTGTGAGATTAGCTCCACCTCGCGGCTTGGCAACCCTCTGTACCGACCATTGTAGCACGTGTGTAGCCCAGGCCGTAAGGGCCATGATGACTTGACGTCATCCCCACCTTCCTCCGGTTTGTCACCGGCAGTCTCCTTAGAGTGCCCACCATAACGTGCTGGTAACTAAGGACAAGGGTTGCGCTCGTTACGGGACTTAACCCAACATCTCACGACACGAGCTGACGACAGCCATGCAGCACCTGTGTCAGAGTTCCCGAAGGCACCAATCCATCTCTGGAAAGTTCTCTGCATGTCAAGGCCTGGTAAGGTTCTTCGCGTTGCTTCGAATTAAACCACATGCTCCACCGCTTGTGCGGGCCCCCGTCAATTCATTTGAGTTTTAACCTTGCGGCCGTACTCCCCAGGCGGTCAACTTAATGCGTTAGCTGCGCCACTAAAATCTCAAGGATTCCAACGGCTAGTTGACATCGTTTACGGCGTGGACTACCAGGGTATCTAATCCTGTTTGCTCCCCACGCTTTCGCACCTCAGTGTCAGTATCAGTCCAGGTGGTCGCCTTCGCCACTGGTGTTCCTTCCTATATCTACGCATTTCACCGCTACACAGGAAATTCCACCACCCTCTACCGTACTCTAGCTTGCCAGTTTTGGATGCAGTTCCCAGGTTGAGCCCGGGGCTTTCACATCCAACTTAACAAACCACCTACGCGCGCTTTACGCCCAGTAATTCCGATTAACGCTTGCACCCTCTGTATTACCGCGGCTGCTGGCACAGAGTTAGCCGGTGCTTATTCTGTCGGTAACGTCAAAACACTAACGTATTAGGTTAATGCCCTTCCTCCCAACTTAAAGTGCTTTACAATCCGAAGACCTTCTTCACACACGCGGCATGGCTGGATCAGGCTTTCGCCCATTGTCCAATATTCCCCACTGCTGCCTCCCGTAGGAGTCTGGACCGTGTCTCAGTTCCAGTGTGACTGATCATCCTCTCAGACCAGTTACGGATCGTCGCCTTGGTGAGCCATTACCCCACCAACTAGCTAATCCGACCTAGGCTCATCTGATAGCGCAAGGCCCGAAGGTCCCCTGCTTTCTCCCGTAGGACGTATGCGGTATTAGCGTTCCTTTCGAAACGTTGTCCCCCACTACCAGGCAGATTCCTAGGCATTACTCACCCGTCCGCCGCTGAATCAAGGAGCAAGCTCCCGTCATCCGCTCGACTTGCATGTGTTAGGCCTGCCGCCAGCGTTCAATCTGAGCCATGATCAAACTCTTCAGTTCAATACTGCTTGGGTTTTTAAGAAACCCTAAACTTGGCTCAGCAATCTCAAATGACTATGTGATTTCTCGCATGGCCACTTGTGATGCTGATAATCTTTTTGACTATCAGTCCGTACTCACAAGCACCCACACGAATTGCTTGATTCGATTTGTTAAAGAGCGTTTGGTTAAGAGCTTTTCGTCTCAACCGAGGCGCGCATTCTACGCTTTCCTCAGAGCCTGTCAAGCGTTTATTTTGAAGTTTTTTGCGAGAAACTCGTTTAGCTTCAAACACTTGGCTCGCTTCGATCTCTCGTAGCGGGAGGCGAATAATACAGCGTTTAGAAGCGCTGTCAACCACCATTTCAACCGCTATCGATCAAATGACCGAAGCACCTCCAGCACTACCTGGATTAAGCAACTCATTGAATTTCAAGGAGTTTCTCGTTCCGACTACGCTGGAAGTGGGGCGCATTATAAGGGGATTCGAGAACGCGTCAAGGCTTAATTCCAATAAACTTCACAATCGCTGCAAAACAAAGCGGGGAGGCCTGACGGCCTCCCCGCTGCGCTTCTCACGTCTTAAAGGCTAGGGAAGGCAAATTGCGACGCCTCGTGGCTCGCACGTTGCGGCCACCGCTGGGTAATCGCCTTGCGACGGGTATAGAAGCGTACGCCATCCGGCCCATAAGCATGCAGGTCGCCAAACAGCGAGCGCTTCCAGCCGCCAAAGCTGTGGTAGGCCACCGGCACCGGCAGCGGCACGTTCACGCCAACCATACCCACTTCGATCTCATCACAGAACAGGCGTGCCGCTTCACCATCACGGGTGAAGATGCAGGTCCCGTTACCATACTCGTGATCGTTGATCAGTTGCATGGCCTGCTCCAGGCTGTTCACGCGCACCACGCACAGCACTGGGCCGAAAATCTCTTCTTTATAGATGCGCATTTCTGGCGTCACCTTGTCGAACAGAGTGCCGCCCACGAAGTAGCCATCTTCATTACCCGCCACACGCAAACCACGGCCATCCACCACCAGCCTGGCGCCAGCAGCAACACCTTCATCGATGTAGCCCACTACCTTGTCACGGGCTGCGGCAGTCACCAGCGGCCCCATGTCCAGGCCACAAGAGGTGCCAGCACCGATCTTCAGCGCCTTGATCTGCGGCTCCAGCTTGGCGATCAGCGCATCGGCAACCTGGTCGCCCACACACACCGCCACCGAAATAGCCATGCAACGCTCGCCGCACGAACCGTAGGCCGCGCCCATCAGTGCGCTGACCGCGTTGTCCAGGTCGGCATCGGGCATCAGCACTGCATGGTTCTTCGCCCCGCCCAGTGCCTGGACGCGCTTGCCGCGCTTGGTACCTTCGGCATAAATGTACTCGGCGATCGGGGTCGAACCCACAAAGCTCAGCGCTTTAACTTCCGGCGCCTCGATCAGCGCGTCCACGGCTTCCTTGTCACCGTGCACCACGTTGAGGATGCCCTTGGGCAGGCCGGCCTCCAGCAGCAACTGGGCAATGTACAGGGTGGAACTTGGGTCACGCTCGGACGGCTTGAGGATAAAGGCGTTACCGCAAGCGATGGCCAACGGGTACATCCACAGGGGAACCATGGCCGGGAAGTTGAACGGCGTAATACCGGCGACCACACCCAGCGGCTGGAAGTCGGACCAGGCGTCGATGTTCGGGCCGACGTTACGGCTGTATTCACCCTTGAGCACCTCAGGTGCCGCACAGGCGAACTCGACGTTCTCGATACCGCGCTTCAGTTCGCCCGCAGCGTCTTCCAGTGTCTTGCCATGCTCTTCGCTGATCATCTGCGAGATGCGTGCCTCGTTCTGCTCCAGCAGCTGCTTGAAACGGAACATCACCTGGGCGCGCTTGGCCGGGGGGGTGTTGCGCCAGGCAGGGAAAGCTGCCTTGGCAGAGTCGATCGCTTCCTGCACGGTCGCGCGGCTGGCCAGTTCGACCTTGCGCACGGCCTGGCCGGTGGACGGGTTGAAGACATCGGCGGTGCGCTCGCCCTTGGAAACCAGCTCGCCGTGGATCAGGTGCTGAACAATGCTCATGCAAAACTCCAGATAAAGAAGGTTGATGCTGGCGCGCTAACAGCTCGCGCGCCTTACGTCAGAATCAGAAAGATCAGTCGATCTTGTTCAGCGCCTCACCGACCGCGTCGAACAGGCGGTCCAGTTCCTGCGGCTGGGTGTTGAAGGTTGGGCCGAACTGCAGGGTATCGCCGCCGAAGCGTACGTAGAAGCCGGCTTGCCACAGCTTCATCGCGGCTTCATACGGACGCACAATGGCATCGCCATCCCGGGCCGCGATCTGGATCGCGCCGGCCAAGCCGTAGTTGCGGATGTCGACGATGTTCTTGGTGCCCTTGACGCCGTGCAGCAGCTTCTCGAAGTGCGGTGCCAGTTCGGCGGCCGACTGCACCAGATTTTCCCTTTGCAGCAGATCGAGCGCGGCGATACCCGCAGCACAGGCAACCGGGTGGGCCGAGTAGGTGTAGCCGTGGGGGAATTCCACAGCATATTCCGGGGTCGGCTGGTTCATGAAGGTCTGGTAGATCTCGCTGCTGGCGATCACTGCGCCCATCGGAATGGCGCCATTGGTGACCTGCTTGGCGATGCACATCAGGTCAGGGGTCACGCCAAAGGCCTCGGACCCGGTCATGGCGCCCATACGGCCGAAGCCGGTGATCACTTCGTCGAAGATCAGCAGAATATTGTGCTGGGTGCAGATTTCACGCAGGCGCTTCAGGTAGCCCTTAGGCGGCGGCAGAACACCCGCCGAACCTGCAAGCGGCTCGACAATCACAGCTGCGATGTTCGAAGCATCGTGCAGTTCGATCAGCTTGAGCATCTCATCTGCCAGGGCGATGCCGCCCTCTTCCGGCAGGCCTTTGGAGAAGGCATTGACCGGCAGCACAGTGTGCGGCAAATGGTCGACGTCCAGCAGCTGGCCAAACATCTTGCGGTTGCCGTTTACGCCACCCAGGCTGGTACCGGCGATGTTCACGCCATGGTAACCGCGAGCTCGGCCAATGATTTTGGTCTTGGTGGCCTGGCCCTTCAGGCGCCAGTAGGCACGGACCATCTTCAGCGCGGTATCGGCGCACTCGGAACCAGAGTTGGTATAGAAGACGTGATTCAGGTCGCCAGGGGTCAGCGCGGTGATCTTCTCGGCCAGCTGGAACGAAAGTGGATGACCGAATTGGAAAGCAGGCGAGTAATCCAGCGTTCCAAGCTGACGCGCCACCGCCTCGGTGATTTCCTTGCGGGTATGCCCGGCACCGCAGGTCCAAAGGCCCGACAAGGCATCGAAGATCCTGCGCCCTTTGTCATCGACCAGATAATTACCTTCGGCCGCCACGATCAGGCGTGGGTCGCGATGGAAATTGCGGTTGGCGGTGTAAGGCATCCAGTGCGCATCCAGCTTGAGCTGGCTTGCGATACCGGCAGGGGCGGTTTCGGGCATGTTCATCGGCGGTTCCTCGAAAAACGAATAGGCAACGATGGATGTTGTTGCAGCTAAATTCGCACGTGGATAAAGTCTGAAAAAGACTACTTTTCTAATCTTCAGGTAGCGCAAGACTAAACTTATGAGCCGACGCCCCGACCCACTCGCTCAAGTCAGCGATTTCGACATCCGCCTGCTGAAGATCTACCGCAGCGTAGTAGAGTGCGGCGGCTTCTCGGCTGCCGAAAACGTGCTTGGCATTGGCCGCTCAGCCATCAGCCAGCAGATGAACGACCTCGAACAGCGTTTGGGCCTGCGCCTGTGCCAGCGTGGCCGCGCCGGCTTTTCGCTGACCGAGGAAGGCCGCGAGGTCTACCATTCGGCGCTGCAACTGCTCAGCGCCCTGGAAACCTTCCGCACCGAAGTCAACGGCCTGCACCAGCACCTGCGCGGAGAACTGAACATCGGCCTGACCGATAACCTGGTGACCCTGCCGCACATGCGCATCACCCATGCATTGGCCGAGCTCAAGGATCGCGGCCCCGAGGTACGCATCCAGATCCGCATGATCGCCCCAAGCCAGGTCGAGCAGGGTGTGCTCGATGGCAGCCTGCATGTCGGCGTGGTGCCGCAAACCAGCCCGCTATCGGGCCTTGAGTACCAGCCGCTGTACAGCGAACGCTCGCTGCTCTATTGCGCGGTCGGCCACCCGCTGTTCTATGCCGACGATCAGCAGATCGACGAAGCCCGCCTCAACAGCCAGGAGGCGATCGCTCCGACCTTCCGTTTGCCCGCCGAAATCCAGGCGCTTTATCAGGCCCTGAACTGCACCGCCAGCGCGTCGGACCGTGAGGGCATGGCATTTCTGATCCTTACCGGCCGCTACATCGGCTACCTGCCCGACCACTACGCCACGTTCTGGGTCCAGCAAGGCCGGCTGCGCGCCCTCAAGCCCTCACAGCGCTTCTATGACCTGAGCCTGAGCTGGGTAACCCGCAAAGGGCGACGGCCGAATCTTGTGCTGGAAAGCTTCCTCGAGAGCCTGGCTGCGACACGCTGATGCCTGCTTGTGACGCTAATGCTTGTTACTTGAGCGCAGGAAGGTAATCTTGTCCGACATCCGTTGCCACAGACCTGTACGGAATCGTCCATGACCCTAGAAGTCCCTGCGCATCGCCTTTCCGCCTCGGGCAAGCCCGCCGGCCGCATCCGCCAGAAGAACGAACAGGCCATCATCCAGGCCGCCGAAGACGAATTCGCCCGCCATGGCTTCAAGGGCACAAGCATGAATACCATTGCGCTCAAAGCCGGCTTGCCCAAGGCCAATCTGCATTACTACTTCACCAACAAGCTCGGTCTGTACATTGCCGTGTTGAGCAACATCATCGAGCTCTGGGACAGCACCTTCAACGCCTTGAGCATCGATGACGATCCAGGCGTTGCGTTGAGCCATTACATCCGCACCAAGATGGAGTTCTCCCGGCGCAACCCGCAAGCTTCCCGGATATTCGCCATGGAGGTGATCAGCGGCGGCAGTTGTCTGACCGAGTACTTCAGCGCCGACTACCGCGAGTGGTTCCGTGGCCGGGCGGCGGTATTCGAGGCGTGGATCGCAGCAGGCAAGATGGACCCGGTAGACCCGGTTCATCTGATATTCCTGCTCTGGGGCAGCACCCAGCACTATGCCGACTTCGCCACCCAGATCTGCCAGGTTACCGGCCGCAGCCGCCTGACCAAGCAAGACATGGAAGATGCGAGCAACAACCTTATCCACATCATCCTCAAGGGGTGCGGCATCACGCCGAGTGCCTGACATCTACTTATGCCTTCTACCCTGCTCGACCTCTGCGAGTTTCGCGAGGAAATCCGCAAGAGCCGCTTCATCACCCTCGCCGGCCCGATATCCAGCGCCACCGAGGCGATGAGTTTCATCGAACGCCACAGCGACTTGGCTGCCACCCACAACTGCTGGGCCTGGAAGCTGGGCGGGCAGTATCGCAGCAGCGATGATGGCGAACCTGGCGGCACGGCCGGCAGGCCAATCCTGGCTGCCATAGAAGCCCAGGACTGTGACCAGGTCGTGGTATTGGTGATCCGCTGGTACGGGGGCATCCAGCTAGGCACCGGCGGCCTGGCCCGGGCTTATGGTGGCGGTGCCAACAAATGCTTGCAGCAGGCGCCGAAAAGGCTGCTGGTGCAACGAAGCGAGTACAGCTGCAGCTGCAGCTTCAGCGAACTGGCCCTGGTCAAACTGCGCCTGGCCGAAGTCGACGGTCTCGTGCTGGAAGAGCGGTTCACCGCCAATGGGGTGGACCTGCACATTGCGGTCGGCGAAGCGCACACCGGTGCGCTGCAACAGCAACTGGCCGACCTCAGCCGCGGGCGCATCCTCTTGGAAGCCCGCTGACCTTTGCCCACAACAACTGTGGGCCTGCCTGTGGATAAGCTTGGGGCACTCCGATGCAGGCCACGTCCTTCATGGCCTGCATAGCATTGACCATTTTTTGATCATAGTAGGATAAAAGGCTCGGTCGGCTGAGCCGGGGTGAGTTATCCCCAGTCATGAACCCCCTATCACCTAGACCGCCTGGCATCTTGCGCACATTAACTGTGGAACAGCCTGTGGATAACCCGTTAGCCAACAAGCGAAGCCCCCGGGCCCGCACGGCCAAACACTATTGATCATTTCTTGACCACGCGTGATGCGGCGCATGACGCCAGTCTGCAGTATGCTCAAATCCTTTTCCCTACCGCGACAGGAATGTACCTATGACGACTTCACGAACTGCCCTCATCATCGGTGCCTCCCGCGGGCTTGGCCTTGGCCTGGTGCAGCGCCTTCACGAAGACGGCTGGAACATCACGGCCACGGTGCGTGACCCGCAAAAACCCAGCGCTCTTGATAACGTGCCAGGGGTACGCGTCGAACAGCTGGAAATGAACGACACCGCACAGCTCGATGGCCTGAAGGAGAGCCTGCAAGGCGAGGTGTTCGACCTGGTGTTCATCAATGCCGGCGTCATGGGGCCGCTACCGCAGGACCCGGAAACCGTACAGCGCAATGAAATCGGCGACCTGTTCATGACCAACGCCGTGGCGCCGATCCGCGTTGCCCGGCGCCTTGCCGGCCAAGTGCGTGAAGGCTCGGGCGTGTTAGCGTTCATGAGCTCGATCCTGGGTAGCGTGACCATCCCCGACGGTGGCGAGATTTGCCTGTACAAGGCGAGCAAGGCTGCGCTGAACTCGATGATCAACAGCCTCGTGGTCGACCTGCAGCGGCCTGACCTTTGCGTATTGGCCATGCACCCGGGTTGGGTCAAGACCGACATGGGCGGCGAGAACGCCGAAATCGACGTGCTCACCAGTACCCGGGGCATGCTCGAACAGATCAAGGCGCAAAGTGGCAACGGCGGGCTGCGCTTCATCAACTACAAAGGCGAATCGCTCGTCTGGTGAGTCGGACCTGATCGGTGGTTGAGACAATGCAAGGCCAGGCCGGGCGCAATACCCGGCCTGGCCCTGTAGAATGGCGGCAACCGTACCTGATTTGAGAACACCCACTATGTATGAATGGTTGAACGCCCTGCCCAAGGCTGAACTGCACCTGCACCTGGAAGGCTCACTGGAGCCGGAGTTGCTGTTCGCCCTGGCCGAGCGCAACAAGATCGCCCTGCCCTGGAACGACGTCGAAGCCCTGCGTAGCGCTTACGCCTTCAACAATTTGCAGGAATTCCTCGACCTGTATTACCAGGGTGCAGACGTGCTGCGCAGCGAGCAGGACTTCTATGACCTGACCTGGGCCTACCTGCTGCGCTGCAAGGCGCAGAACGTCATCCACACCGAGCCGTTCTTCGACCCGCAGACCCACACCGACCGCGGCATCCCGTTCGAGGTAGTGCTCAATGGTATCAACCAGGCACTCAAGGATGGTCGCGAGCAACTGGGTATCAGCAGCGGCCTCATCCTCAGCTTCCTGCGCCACCTGAGCGAAGAAGAAGCACAGAAAACCTTGGACCAGGCCCTACCGTTCCGCGACGCGTTCATCGCGGTCGGCCTGGACAGCTCCGAAAAAGGCCACCCGCCGAGCAAGTTCCAGCGCGTCTTCGACCGAGCTCGCAGCGAAGGCTTCGTCGCCGTGGCCCACGCTGGCGAGGAAGGCCCACCCGAATACATCTGGGAAGCCCTCGACCTGCTGAAGATCAAGCGCATCGACCATGGCGTGCGCGCCATAGAAGACGAACGCCTGATGCAACGCATCATCGACGAGCAGATCCCACTCACCGTGTGCCCGTTGTCCAATACCAAACTCTGTGTGTTCGATCACATGAGCCAGCACAACATCCTCGACATGCTCGAGCGCGGCGTGAAGGTGACCGTGAACTCGGATGACCCCGCTTACTTCGGCGGGTATGTCACCGAAAACTTCCACGCCTTGCACACCCACCTGGGCATGACTGAAGACCAGGCCCGCCGCCTCGCGCAGAACAGCCTGGACGCACGCTTGGTGTGACCGGGCAAGGCGTTGCAGCTACCCCACTTGCAACGCTGGAACGCGGGCAATGCGATTGATCTGCTGAATCCCCAGTGCCGATATCTGCAATGCCCGCGTGTTCTCCGCCTCACGTATCCATCCCGACTGCAGGAACAACGTGAGCAAGGCCTGCCCCAGGCTGCCGCCAAGATGAGGCCCCTGGTCGCTCCACTCATTACAGTGGCAGATCACGCAACCGCGCTGCTGCTGAGGCGCCAGTGCATCGATATAGACGCCGATGCCAGCCAACTGCGCCCGGCCCTCCTCACTGACCATCATCTGGTGCACGCTGCCCTCCAGCCAGCCTGCTACCACCAACCGATGATAGAGCTCACCGGCCAGCTCGCCGCCCAGGTGATCACCGCAACGACGGGCCCGGCGCGTCGACATCGGCATTGGCAACGGCTTGGCCTGCACGCCCCTTTCGGTACCCAGCTGCACGCTGGCCAAGGCTTCCACGGCCGCCCCCACTTGTGGCGTCGCCAGCCGGAAGTAACGCTTGCGACCGCGCGCTTCAAGCCTGAGCAGGCCTGCCGACGACAGCAATGACAAGTGGGCGCAGGCCGAGGAGGACGTCAACCCAGCCATCATCGCCAGCTCATCGGTCGGCCGCGGCGTGCCATCGATCAACGCCCACAACATGGCGCTTCGCTTGGGGTCGGCCATCAGGCCGGCAATCTGACTGATACTGCTGACTGTATTCATGTCCCTTCAACTCCCTGCAAGATCCGAATTCCAATGGCCAACATTGGTAACGCCGATGGCCCCCTAGCTGCTACCGGCCTAGCACCGGGGTCAGTATAAGCCGCATGAACGGCCCGTCCGGCAGCCGCGCAGGCAGCCCAGGGGAGTCAAAGAGAGATGGGTAGGGCAACCCTTGACCGATTGGAATAGGCCAATGGCCCCGCGTCAGTTTTAGGTGACAGGCATCAGGCCGCGAAATAGAAGGGAAGAAACGACGCACGAGGAACAATGGCCCCGCGCGGGCAGAGACTCTGCCGACAGCGCCGTTCCATAAATAGCGCAAACAAAAGTGAAGGTTCTACACCCTCCAGCCATTGCATCTGGAAGCGTCTGACGCCCCTGCCGGAAAATGCCCTGACCGCCAGTCAGGACGCCCACTCATACCCTGGCACCCCGTAACCGCAGCGCTACACTTGAGCCGCTCTCCCCACCCTTCGGAGGTATGCCGCGATGGAGATTATCGTCAGTGCGTCTAACCGTAACCCCAACTGCCCCTGGGAAGTCAGGCTTGACCAGCATGTGGTGAGCTTTCGCAGCGAAGCAGAAGCACGCGCCTTCGTCGTCACACTGGAAGCTCGTCTGCGCGCGCCTCACCCACTCAAGCCGCAGGCGTGGCCTGCAAGCGCCGGGTCAACAGCGCAACACTGACCACCAGCGCCCCGCACAGGCTGATTACCAACGCCATAGGCACTGCACTGCCATCGTGCAGCAGGCTGACCAGCGCCGCCGCGCCTGCGGCGACGCTGAATTGCAGGCAGCCCATCAAGGCCGAGGCGCTACCGGCGCGTGCGCCCTGCCCGCTCATGGCGCACGCCGAAGCATTGGGGATGATGCAACCCAGGCTGGCGATGCAGATGAACAGCGGCACCAGCAATGGCCATAGTTCAGCTGGGCGCAGCGCTGCCACTCCGAGCAACGCCAGCCCCGCAGCCAGGTACAGCCATACTGCACGCACCAGCAGGAAGGCCGGCCCACGCTTTGCCAGCAGACGCGCGTTGATCTGCGCCACCAGGATGAAACCTGCCGCATTGGTACCGAACAACCAGCCGTAGTGCTCGGCCGGCACACCGTAAAGCTTTATGAACACGAACGGTGAACCGGCGATGTAGGCAAACATACCCGCGATGGCGATCCCTCCGGTCAATGCATGGCCAAAGAACGTGCGGTCAGCCAGCAACCGAAGGTATTGACGCAAAGCGCCCGACAACGGCTGGCGCGGCATGTGCGCAGGTAAGCTCTCTGGCAACCCCAGGCCGACCGCCAGCAAGCAAGCAGCACTGAACAGGCTCAATGTCAGGAAAATCGACTGCCAACCCGCCAGGTTCACCAGTACGCCGCCGAGCATCGGTGCAAGAATTGGCGCCAACCCCATCACCAGCATCAGTTGTGAGAACACTTTGGCCGAGGCCACCGGGTCGCACTTGTCACTGACGATGGCCCGTGACAACACCATTCCGGCGCAGCCGCCCAGCGCCTGGACGAAGCGCGCCAAGATCAGCGTGTCCAGGTTTGGCGCGTAGGCGCAGGCCAACGACGCCAGGGTAAACAGCGTGACGCCAAACAGCAGCGGCTTGCGCCGGCCAAAGCGATCGGCCACCGGCCCATACGCCAGTTGCCCGAGCGACAGGCCGAGGAAGTAGGCGGCCAGCGTGGTCTGGACGTGTTTTTCGTCGGTGGCGAACGCCTGCGCCATGGCCGGGAAGGCGGGCAGGTAAAAGTCGATCGCAAGGGGCCCGAACGCACTGAGTGCGCCCAGGATCAGCACCATTCGCAGGTTCATCAGGAATCCATAGCAGGCTAAGCAAGTGCGTAAGTCTACCTGCAAGCGACGCCATCAGCATGAAAACATTTGCAACAAAACAGGGCCGCAGAAGCGTCCCATTCGACTTCAGGCCACGTCGGCCTGGTAGCCCTCTTCACGAATCGCTGCCAGCAACTGCTCAGCAGCCAGAGCGCTCTGCACACGCACCTGCCTGCCGGCCAGATCGACCTCGACCTTGGCGCTCGCGTCCTGGTCCTGTACCGCGCGGGTCACCGCCTTGACGCAATGGCCACAGGTCATGCCTTGTACGTTGAACACTTGCATGGGTGTTGCCTCCTTCAGGGTTTGGCGCAGTTTCAAGCTTGCCATCGGGGCAAGGTCAAGTTCTGCATCGAACGGCCGGGCTGGAAATCCCTACCAACCTCGGCCAAGCTGCGCCTTTACGATTCGGCAAGCAGGAGATTCTTCATGTTCAGGACAGCAGTGGGCGTTGTCGGGCTATTGGGCACGCTGGCAGCAGTGCCACCGGCAAGCGCCGAAGGCAACTCGGACTACAGCGTGCTGATCATTTCACGCGAACGCCTGGAAGTGGCCACCAGCTGCGAAATCGGTGTCTATCTGAACGACCAGCTCTCCGGGCGCGTGTTCCAGGAGCAGTCGGCCTCCTTCAACCTGCCGCCCGGCCCTGTTGACGTGCGCTTGCGCCTGCTGCCGGGGCAGATGCCCGGCTGCGCGCCCGGCCTGGAAGACCAGCGTAGCACCCGGCTGACCCTGCAAGCGGGCCAGATCAACAAGTACCGCATTGCCATGGGCCACAATGGGCTGGTACTGAGGCGAGCCAGCCTGGACTATTGACCTTCCCCACATGGCAAGGTTGATGCTGGTGGCCTGTCCAAGGAGGAGAGCCATGCCCGCATCCACTTCATTCGACCTGCCGATCTCCGGCATGACCTGCGCCAGCTGTGCTGGCCGCGTCGAGCGCGCGCTGCGCAAGGTCAATGGCGCTGAACAGGTCAGCGTCAACCTCGCCAACGAACAGGCCAGGGTCCAAGCCCCGGCCGGCAGCCTGCCGGCCTTGGTCGAGGCCGTGCGCAGCGCCGGGTACCAGGTACCGACCCGCACCCTGGAGCTACGCATCGATGGCATGACATGCGCCAGTTGCGTCGGCCGTGTGGAGCGCGCACTCGGCAAACTACCGGGCGTTGAGCAGGTGAGTGTCAACCTTGCCAACGAACGTGCCCACCTTCAGGTGCTGCAGGGCCTTGATGACAACCTGTTGCTCGGCGCGGTCGAAAAGGCCGGCTACGGTGCCAGCCTGCCGCTGCCGGCCGACAACGATCAGCAAGCCGTCCAGCGCCGACTGCGCAACGAACGTCTGGCCGTAGGCGCCGCCCTTGTGTTGGCCCTGCCCCTGGTGTTGCCGATGCTGCTGCAACCCTTTGGTGTGCACTGGATGTTGCCGGCTTGGGCGCAATTCGCGCTGGCCACCCCCGTGCAGTTCATCCTTGGTGCCCGCTTTTATGTAGCGGCCTACAAGGCTGTGCGCGCTGGCGCCGGCAATATGGACCTGCTGGTCGCGCTGGGCACCAGTGCCGGTTACGGCCTTAGCTTGTACCAATGGGCCAAGGCACCGGCCGGGATGGCCCCGCATCTGTACTTCGAGGCGTCGGCGGTGGTGATCGCCCTGGTGTTGTTGGGCAAGTACCTTGAAAGCCGCGCCAAACGCCAGACCGCCAGCGCCATCCGTGCCCTCGAGGCGCTGCGCCCAGAGCGCGCAGTGAGGGTGGTCGATGGCCACGAAGAAGACGTTGCAATTGCCCGATTGCAGCTCGGTGACCTGGTGCTGGTCAAGCCAGGGGAGCGCTTCCCGGTCGATGGTGAAGTGGAAGAAGGCAACAGCCACGCCGACGAAGCCCTGATCAGCGGCGAGAGCCTGCCAGTGCCCAAGCAACCGGGCGATAGCGTTACCGGCGGCGCGATCAACGGCGAAGGCCGGCTGCTGGTGCGTACCCGGGGGCTGGGTGCAGAAACCGTGCTGGCCCGCATCATCCGCCTGGTCGAAGATGCCCAGGCTGCCAAGGCGCCCATCCAGAAACTGGTAGACCGGGTCAGCCAGATCTTCGTGCCGGCCGTGCTGTTGATCGCACTGCTGACCCTGATCGGCTGGTCACTGGCCGGCGCCCCGCTGCAGACTGCGCTGATCAATGCCGTCGCCGTGCTGGTGATTGCCTGCCCTTGCGCCCTTGGCCTGGCCACACCTGCGGCGATCATGGCGGGCACAGGCGTTGCCGCGCGCCACGGCATCCTGATCAAGGACGCCGAGGCACTGGAGCGCGCCCATGCAGTGAACCGCGTGGTGTTCGACAAAACCGGTACGCTCACCTCTGGCAGCCCGCGCGTTGTCCACAGCCAGGCACTGGTCGGTGAGAAAGCTGAAATGCTTCGCTTGGCCGCTGCCCTGCAACGGGGCAGCGAACACCCCTTGGCGAAGGCAGTGCTCGATGCCTGCACCGGGCAGGGGCTGGAGGTGCCCACGGTAACCGGCAGCCAGTCCCTTACCGGCCGCGGTATCGCTGGCCAGGTGCAAGGCCGTGAACTGGCCTTGGGCAACCGGCGCCTGCTCGACGAATGCAACCTGCAACCCGGCGCCCTCGCCACACAGGCACAGGCCTGGGAAGCCGAAGGCCGTACCCTGTCCTGGCTGATTGAACGGGGCCCACAGCCTCGCGTGCTGGGGTTGTTCGCCTTCGGCGACAGCCTCAAGCCAGGTGCCCAACAGGCTATCTCAGCCCTGCACGAACGCCATATCAGCAGCCACCTGTTGACCGGCGACAATCGCGGTAGCGCCAAGGTGGTCGCCGACACCCTCGGCATCGACGATGTACACGCCGAAGTGCTCCCGGCCGACAAGGCCGCCACGGTAGCCGAGCTGAAAAAGGGTGGTGTAGTGGCGATGGTCGGCGACGGTATCAACGACGCCCCAGCGCTTGCCGCCGCCGATATCGGCATCGCCATGGGGGGCGGCACCGACGTGGCCATGCAGGCTGCCGGCATCACCCTGATGCGTGGTGACCCGCGCCTGGTGCCTGCCGCCCTGGAAATCAGCCGCAAGACCTATGCGAAAATCCGCCAGAATCTGTTCTGGGCATTCATCTTCAACCTCATCGGCATTCCGCTGGCCGCGCTGGGTTATCTGAACCCAGTAGTGGCCGGCGCCGCCATGGCGTTGTCCAGCGTCAGCGTGGTAAGCAACGCCTTGTGGCTCAAGACCTGGAAACCCACCAGCACCTCGCAGGAGGCCCCATGAATATCGGCCAGGCCGCCCGCCGCAGCGGGCTCAGCACCAAGATGATCCGCTATTACGAAGCCATCGGCCTGCTCAAGCAGGCCACCCGCAGCGACAGCGGGTACCGCCTGTACCAGCCAGAGGACTTGCACAGCCTTGCCTTCATCAAGCGCTCACGCGACCTTGGGTTTTCCCTGGAAGAGGTGGGCAAGCTGCTGACCCTGTGGCAGGACCGGCAGCGCGCCAGCGCCGACGTGAAGGCGCTGGCGCTGCAACACATCGATGAGCTGAACCGGCGTATCGAGGAACTGGCCAGCCTGCGTGACACCTTGAGCGAACTGGTAGCGCACTGCAAAGGCAATGACCGGCCTGATTGCCCGATTCTCAAAGATCTCGCAAAAGGGAGTGAATGCTGCAGTTGAGCCCACGCTTGGTATGCCATATTAGCCTGGAGCCGACCGAATAGTCGCCAAATGCGCCTTTGCCCAATAAATACGGGCATTTTCACTCAAAAAAACCCGGATGCCGCCGATACAGTTTCTACCTGCCTCGCGTGTCGAAAAAAATAAATTCCGGGAGCGTCGATGAACATCAAACAGAAACTGACCTGGGCATTCGCGGTCATCGCCGCACTGCCCATCGTCCTCGTAGCCACCTTGGTGGTCATCAACCTGCGCGGCGAAGCCCGCGACGGTTTTCTTGACGGCAGCAGCCGGGAAATCCGCCAGGTCAGTAACGCGATGAACCTGTTTTTCCAGGGCATCACCCAAAACGTCGACTACCTGGCCAGCCTCCCCCAGGTCACCGGTAGCGGCGACAACGTCAAGAAACACATCAGCGCCGACGCTGCGCAAATCACACCCAGCGAACAGGACAAGACACTGTACGAACTGTTCACGCGCCTGGCCAAAAGCCATCCGGACTACGCCTACGTGTCCTATGGCCTGCAGGACGGCGGCTACGCCTTCTGGCCAGGCGATCCGAACATGAGCAACTACGACCCGCGCACCCGCCCCTGGTACCAGGCGGCCATGGCCAACCCTGGCAAGACCCTGCGCACCGCCCCGTACTACTGGGCCGGCGACGATGCCGTACTGGTCAGCACCGTGCGCACCGTTGCCAACCAACTGGGCAGCCCCGGTGGCGTGGTCAACATCGACGTATCGCTCAAGGGCCTGACCGAGATCGTCCAGCAGATCAAGCTGGGCGAAAGCGGCTACCTGATCCTCATGGAAAACAACGGTAACGTGATGGTCGACCCACGCGATGCCAGTCACAATTTCAAACAGCTGGCCAGCTTCGGCGACGGTTATGCCGAGCTGGCCAAAGCCGGCAAGGGCTTGGCTGAGGTCGAAATCGGCGGCGTGCGCTACATGGCCAACGTCTACCCCGACGAAAAACTCGGTTGGACCTTCATAGGCCTGATCCAACAAAGCGAAGTGATGCAGACCACCACCCGCCTCACCTGGCTCATCGGCGGCGTCGCGCTGGTGCTGGCTGCGCTGTTCGCCGTGGTCGGCGCCACGTTCGCCAAACTCATCGTGCGCCCCATCAACAGCGTTTCCAGTGGCCTGGAGGACATCGCCCAGGGCGAAGGCGACCTGACCCGCAACCTGGAAGTCCGTGGCCGTGATGAAACGGCGCAACTGGCCGGTTGGTTCAACCAGTTCCTCGGCGCCATCCGCAGCCTGATCCAGCATATCGGCTCGGCGGCGAGCAAGATCCTGAGCACCTCCACCAGCTCCACTCAGGTCTCCAGCGACATGGCCGAGGCCGCCGGGCGCCAGCGCGAAGCGGTGGACATGGTCTCCACCGCATTCCACGAAATGGTCGCCACCGCCAACGAGGTCGCCCGCTCCTGCAGCCAGGCCGCGCAGTCGGCCGACAGCGGCCAGCAACAGGCCCGCGAAGGCCAGCAGCAGATCGATGCGGCCGTCAACAGTGTCGACCGGCTGAGCCAGGAGATCGAGCAGTCGGCCCAGTCGATCCAGCAATTGGAGCGCGACAGCAATGCCATTCAGTCGATCCTCGGTACCATTCGCTCGATTGCCGAACAGACCAACCTGCTGGCGCTCAATGCCGCGATCGAAGCCGCCCGCGCCGGCGAACAGGGCCGCGGGTTTGCGGTAGTGGCCGACGAGGTCCGGGCGCTGGCCAAGCGCACCGCCGACTCGACGGCTGAAATCGATGGGCTGCTTGGCAACCTGGCCAGCCGTACCGCCGAAGTGGCCGAGCAGATGCATGCCAGCCTGGAAGTGTCGCAGCAGTCGGTCAACCGCATTGGCCTGGCCCGCGACAGCTTTGGCCAGATACGCGAGTCGGTGGACATCATCCGCGACATGAACACGCAAATCGCCACCGCGGCAGAAGAACAGCACCAGGTTGCCGAAGACATCAACCGCCATATCAGCCAGATCCACGGTGATGCGCAGTTGGTGGCCGACCTGGCGCAGGCGGCGCGGCAGGACTCGGAAAGCCTGGCCGGGTTGTCCAATGAGCTGGATTCGCTGGTACGACGCTTCCGCACCTGACCGGCAGGCTGCACCGGCCTCTTCGCAGGTTCCCCGAGAAGAGGCCGGCCCCCCGCTACAACGTCAACTCACCCGGTGTAGAGCCAAACAATTGCTTGAAGGCGGCGATGTAGGCCGACGTCGAGTCATAGCCGCAGCCCAGCGCCGCGTCTGTCACACTCGCCCCCGTCTCCAGCAACGCCAGTGACGACAATAACCGCATGCGTTGACGCCAGTTACGAAAGCTCAACCCCGTCTCGCGCTGAAAAAGGCGCATCAGGGTCTTTTCCGAGCACTGCAATTGGCCGGCCCACTGCTGCAAGGTTTGCACCTGATCCGGCGCGGCAATCAAGCTGTTGCACAGCGCCAGCAAGCCGGCATGCCGCGGCAGCGGCAGGGAGAACCCCACTTCAGGCAAAGTACGAAGCTGATCGAGCAGTACCGAGACCAAGCGGCCTTCGACGCTATCGCCTTCGGGATAGTGCGCTGGGAAAACACAGAACTGCTTGATCAACTCACGCGCCAGCGGTGTCACTTCCAACACCCGGCACTGCGCCGAAGCCCAAGGGCAAGCGTCGCGGCGAATGTACAGGCTGCGCATTTCCGCCCGTCCGGACGTCACCACTTCGTGTTCAGCGTCGGCGGGAATCCACACACCCCATTGCGGTGGGGCGAAATAGCTGCCATCACGCGTGTAGACACCCAGCACACCGCTGATCGCATAGGAAAACTGCACCCAGTCGTGGCTGTGGCGAGTGGTCCAGGAGCCGGCGCCCAGGCTTTCAGCACGGGCATAGAGCGGCCTGGGCAAATGGACCAGGGCTGGAATGGCGCGGGGGTGTCCGATACTCGGCATAGTGAGTTCTTGTGGTTCTGACCAGACAAGCCTAACACCGGCTACAGGCACCCTGCAGCCCAACAGGCGGTCACCGCTCGACGATCACTGTCACCCCTTGCCCGCCCGCCGCGCAGATCGAAATCAAGCCTCGCCCCTTCCCCGCCGTCGCCAGCAGTTTGGCCAGGTTGGCCAGGATCCGCCCCCCGGTCGCCGCGAACGGGTGCCCTGCCGCCAATGAACTGCCCTTGACGTTGAGCTTGCTCCGATCGATCGCGCCCAGCGGCGCCTCCAGCCCCAGCCGCTCGCGGCAGTACTCGGCACTCTCCCAGGCTTTGAGCGTGCACAGCACCTGGGCAGCGAATGCCTCATGGATCTCGTAATAATCGAAGTCCTGAAGGCTAAGGCCATTGCGCGCCAGAAGCCGCGGCACCGCATAGGCCGGCGCCATCAGCAGCCCTTCCTGCCCTTTGACGAAGTCCACCGCAGCCGTCTCGCCATCGACCAGATAGGCCAGCACCGGCAGGCCCTGTGCCTGCGCCCACTCCTCCGTGCCCAGCAGCACCAGCGACGCACCATCGGTCAGCGGTGTGGAGTTGCCCGCTGTGAGTGTGCCCACGCCGCTGCGGTCGAAGGCGGGCTTGAGCTTGCTCAACTGCTCGAGGGTCAAGTCCGGCCGCAGGTTGTTGTCGCGCGTGAGGCCCAGAAAGGGTGTCAGCAGGTCATCCTGCCAACCCTCGGCATAGGCCGCTGCCAGATGCTGATGGCTAAGCAGCGCCAACGCGTCCTGCTCGGCGCGGTCAATCTGCCAGGCCTGGGCCATGCGCTCGCAATGCTCGCCCATCGACAACCCGGTACGCGGCTCGCCATTGCGCGGCAGTTCGGGCTTCAGATGCCCCGGGCGCAGTTGCAGGAAGGGCTTTAGCCGCTCGCCCAGGGTCTTGCCACGGTTGGCCTGCAGCAAGATGCGCCGCAGCCCCTCATTGACCCCGATCGGGGCATCGGAAGTGGTGTCGACGCCACCGGCGATACCGCTGTCGATCTGCCCAAGGGCAATCTTGTTGGCCACCAGCAAGGCCGCCTCCAGCCCGGTGCCGCAAGCCTGCTGAATATCGTAGGCCGGCGTCTGTGGCGAGAGCCGCGAACCCAGCACACATTCGCGCGTCAGGCTCATGTCGCGAGAATGCTTGAGCACCGCGCCGGCCACGACTTCACCCAGGTGCAAACCGTGCAGGCGGTACCGTTCTGTCAGCCCCTCCAGCGTGGCCGTGAGCATTGCCTGGTTGCTGACAGTGGCATAGGTGCCGTTGGAGCGGGCGAAAGGTATTCGGTTGCCGCCCAGAATCGCGACCCGGCGAAGTGAACGCATGCGTAGATTCCTCCTGAAACATCTCGATCCGAACAGCCTAGGTGTTTTTGCCGCATTCGAACGACCTTCCTACAAAGTTGGTCCACACTTCAATGCTTGCCTTCAGGGAGACCCGCACATGAGCGATCGCTATCTCGACTTTGCCAACTCCAACCTCGGCCGCCGCCTCATCGATGCCGTCGGGCTGCCACACCCGGCACCGCTGGAACGCTGGCAGGCAGGCCGCCTACGCCCTGTGGAAGGTGCGCTGGTGATCGGCGGAGGGCCTTTGGCAAATCAGGTCGAAGCCATCGCTCCCCGCCTGACCAGCGAATGCTACAGCTTCAATGGCGCAAGCCTACAGGCGCCGGCATGGGTGGCGGGCCTGGGGCCCAAGCTCAAGGCGGTGGTATTCGATGCCAGTCATCTGTCCGACAGCGATGAGCTGAAGCAGTTGCGCGAATTCTTCCAGCCGTTGCTGCGCAGCCTGGCGCCCTGCGCCCATGTGGTCATACTCGGGCGCCCTCCGGAAGGCATCGACGACCCGCTGGCCAGCGTCGCCCAGCGTGCCCTCGAAGGCTTCAGCCGCTCGCTGGCCAAAGAGCTGCGCAACGGTGGGACGGCGCAGCTGTTGTACCTGGATGAAGCTGCCGACAGCCAGCTCGAAGGCGCCTTGCGCTTCTTTCTGTCACCCAAGAGTGCGTTCATTTCCGGCCAGGTGCTGCGCTTGCAAGCCTGTGCCAGCGAGGTCGAAGACTGGACGCGGCCGCTGGCCGGGCGCCGGGCACTGATCACCGGTGCTGCACGCGGGATCGGCGCAGCCATTGCCGAAACCTTGGCGCGTGATGGTGCCGAGGTGATGCTGCTGGACGTGCCGCAGGCCCAACAAGACCTCGATGCCCTCGCCGCCCGCCTGGGCGGCAAGGCGCTGGGCCTGGACATCTGCGCCAGCGACGCCGCCGAGTTGCTGCTCCAGGCTTTGCCCGGCGGCATCGACATCGTCGTGCACAACGCCGGCATCACCAAAGACAAGACCCTCGCCAACATGACCCCTGACTACTGGGACGCGGTGATGGCAGTCAATCTCAAGGCACCCCAGGTACTGACCCAGGCACTGTATGCAGGCGGCGCGCTGGGGGCGGACGCACGCATCACGCTGCTGGCCTCGGTCAGCGGCATCGCCGGCAACCGCGGCCAGGCCAACTATGCCGCAAGCAAGGCCGGGCTGATCGGTTTTGCCCAGGCCTGGGCGCCGAAGCTTGGCGCGCAAGGTGGCAGCATCAATGCCGTGGCCCCCGGTTTCATCGAGACGCACATGACCGCCGCCATGCCCACGGGCCTGCGCGAAGCCGGGCGGCGCCTGAGTTCGCTGGGCCAGGGCGGTCGCCCGCAGGATGTCGCCGAGGCCATCGCCTGGCTCAGTCAGCCCGGCTCCGGCGCGGTCAATGGCCAAGTGCTGCGCGTCTGTGGCCAGGCATTGATGGGAGCGTGACCATGAACCGCCCTTGGCATGACCTGAACAGCCCCGACTCACGCGCAAGCCTCTATCTGCGCGCTGCCAGCAAACGCAAGATCAGCGGCCAGGCGCTGCCAGCCGATGGCCTGCGCTGCTTCATGCGTGTGCAGCACGGCAATCTCGCAGCGTACCGGCATCTTTGCCACTTCACCGATGACGCCCGCTTGCCGGGCACCTACCCCCACATCATGGCGTTCACCCTGCAGTTGCAGTTGCTGACCGCCGACAACTTCCCCTTCCCGCTGCTGGGCCTGGTACACCTGCATAACCGTATCGAGGTGCTGCGCCCCCTGGGTGGCATCGACGGGCTGCACTTTGCGGTCTATGCCGACAACCTGCAGCCACATGCCAAGGGCGGCACATTCGACCTGATCACCGAAGCCGAAGATGGCTTAGGCCTGATATGGCGCGAAACCAGCCGGATGCTGGTGCGCGGTTTGAAAGTTGAAGGGCAGCCCGAAGAGCGAGAGGAAAGCGAACCCCAGCCATTGCCTGAAGCGACCCGCTGGTACGCCGACAGCGATATCGGCCGGCGCTACGCCAAAGTCTGTGGCGACTACAACCCGATTCACCTGAGCGCCACCAGTGCCCGGCTGTTCGGCTTCCCCAAGGCGATCGCCCATGGCATGTGGAGCAAAGCCATGGCGCTGGCAGCGCTGCGCGGGCACCTGCCAGACAGCGGATATGCCTTTGAGGTGGATTTCCGCAAACCCGTGCGGCTGCCCTCGGAGGTGGTATTGAGCGCCAGCGCGGCCGGCCCTGCCGGGGAACTGCGCCTGGATGGGCATGGCGAGCTGCTGCATATGGTCGGGCGCTGGGCGGCGCTGTGAAGGCCACAGGCTACTGTGGCCCCTGAATCCTCTTGCTTTGCGTTGGGGCTGCACGGAAGCTATGCGGCACTAGGAGACCCGCGATGAACCTGCAAGAACTCACTCAACGCCTGCACCAGATCCGTGACAACAACGACTGGCGCGGCTTCCACAGCCCGAAGAACCTGGCCATGGCGGCCAGTGTGGAAATGGCCGAGCTGGTGGAAATCTTCCAATGGCTCAGCGAGGACGAATCGCGCCAGCTGCCTGCGGACAAACTCGCCCACGCCGGCCAGGAGGTAGGTGACGTCGTCCTCTATCTACTGCTGCTGTGCAGCGAACTGGGCCTGGACATGGAGCAGGTGGTACGGGCCAAGCTGGCCGACACCGAAAGGCGCTTCGCTCGATGAACGACCGTCACTTCGATGAACTGGCCACCCGCTTCGCCGAGAAAATCTACGGTGGCGCCAAGGGCGCTATCCGCCTGGCCGTGCTGCAGGCCGACCTGGCCGAAACCCTCCCAGACCGCCCGCTACGGGTGCTCGACATCGGCGCAGGGCTCGGCCACATGGCGTTATGGCTGGCCGAGCGCGGTCACCAAGTGACCCTGGCCGAACCGGCCGCACCCATGCTCGAAGGTGCCCGCACGCGCTTTGCCGATGCCGGCCAGACCGCCACCTTCATCCAGGCGCCATGGCAGGACCTGCTCGGTCAACTCACCGAGCCCTACGATCTGGTGCTGTGCCACGCCGTGCTCGAATGGCTGGCCGAGCCAGAGAGCATCCTTCCCGTGCTGCACCAGCTGACCGCGCCCGGCGGTTGGTTGTCCCTGGCCTTCTACAACCGGGATGCGCTGGTTTATCGCAACCTGCTCAAGGGCCATTTCCGCAAGTTGCGCAGCAACCGCCTGGAAGGTGAAAAACAGAGCCTCACCCCGCAGAAACCGCTTGATCCGCGTGAGCTCAAGGTGCAACTTGATCCTCTATGGCAGGTCGAAACCGAGAGTGGCGTGCGAGTGTTCCACGACTACATGCCCAGGGAGTTCCAGGCCAAGGCGCAGATGCTCGACCTGCTGGAAATGGAACTGGCCCACCGCCGCCACCCAAGCTTTGCCGGGCTTGGTCGCTACCTGCACTGGATGTGCCGCCCTCGCTGACCTGCCCGCCGGGAGGACCTCATGCCGTACCGCCTGTTGTACCTGGCCTTGCTGCCGCTTGCCCTGAGCGCCTGTCAGGGCAGCAATCCGTACGTTGCCAGCAGCCGCCCCTTGCCACCGGCGCCCGCGCAGGCGGCCACCACCTTCGACGCCAGTGCCTACCCTGCCCCACCGCGTGACTATGGCCGTTACCGCAGCTGGAGCTGGCGCAACGGCCAGTTGCCAAGCGGCACTGCCGACGCCGACCCGGGGCAACTGGCCGATGCCGTCAGTGGTGCCCTCGACCAGCATGGGCTACGCCCAGCCCGGGGCGCGACCGGCGACTTGCTGGTCAGTGCCGACATGCGCCTGGAGCGGCGTTTGCGCCAGGTACGCGACTATGACTACTACGACCCCTACTACGGCCCGTACCCCTATGGCGGTGTCGGTTTCGGCGGCTACCGCAACGGTTACGGCGCCTATGGCAGCGTGCCGATCGTACGCACCTACGAAGTTGAGGTGATGGTGGTGCGCATCGATCTGTTCGACGCTCGCAACGGCCAGCCGGTGTGGAGCGCGAGTGCTGAAAGCGGCAGCGACAAAAGCTCGCCACGTGACCGCGAAAGCGCCTTGCGCGAATCGGTACACAAGGCGCTCAGCGGCTATCCTCCCAGTTAATGCCTAACGGAGAACCATCATGATGCGTCGCTTCGTTCTACTGTCATTGGTACTGTTGCTTGCCGCCTGCTCTAGCAACAACGTCCAGCAGGATTTCGACGCCAGCCGAGACTTTGCCGCGTACCGCAGCTGGGCATGGCAAGAGCCGGCCCTGCACTACCGCCCGGATGACCCGCGGATCAAGAGCGACCTTACTGAACAGCGAATCCGCCAGGCCGTCGCCGACCAGCTCGACCAGCGCGGCCTGCGCCCGGCCCAAGGCAGTGCCCAGCCTGACGTCAAGGTCCGTGCTTATCTGATCGTCGAGCAACGCCAGCAGCAGATCACCACCAACTACGGCGGTGGCTGGGGCGGCTATTGGGGTGGGTACTGGGGCGGGCCGATGTACAACGAAACCCGTAGCGTCGATTACAAGGTGGCGACCATCCAGGTCGACATGTTCGATGGCCGTGACGGCAAGCTGGTTTGGCGCGGCAGTGCAGAGCAGATCATGAACAATTACCCGCCCAGCCCTGAGGAGCGCAACAGCGCCATCCAGAAGACGGTGAGCCAGGTCTTGGGCAACTACCCGCCAGGCAGGGCCAAATGAGCATCGCATAGCCCGTTCGTCAGATCGCGTCTACCCTGTTGATAAACCTTGATGAACGGGTAGACGTGTTCAACGAATAAGGATCGACCTGCCAATGCAAAGCATTGTTCTGCTGATGTGGCTTGCCTTGTGCACTGAACAGGATATTCGCGAACGCCAGATCGCCGACGTCCTGACCTTGGGGGTAGCAGCGGGTGCCTTGGTCTGGCTGTTCTTCACTGGCCATACCTGGATTGGCGCCGACGCCAGCGATGCCGGCTGGGCCTTGGCCATCGTCATGCTATTGACCTTGCCAGGCTACATGCTCGGCCGCTTCGGCGCTGACGACGTCAAGCTCATGGGCGCCCTGGCGTTGGCGACCAGCCATGAATATGTGCTCGGGACCTTCATCGGTGCAGGCGTCAGCGTGTTGCTCTGGCTGCTGACTCGCCGGCGCCTGTGGACCCTGTTCAATCCGAAGGTGAAGAAGAGGTTGCAGGCACTCACCGAACAAATGGGCGACAAACAAGCCTTCGTACCTTATGTGCTGGCCGGCTTTCTGCTCACAGCGGTATGGATCCAATAATCGATCCCGTTGTCCGAATACTTGTACATGCGTTGTACAGGTTCGCTAGCAGCGTCTATGGTTAAGCTGCCAGAGCGTCTGGCCCGGGAGCAGGGCCGCTTAGGAACAGGGAGGTGATCGTGACCAAGTCATTCAGTGAGGTGAAGGTTCTGGTGGTTGATGATCAGCCGCTGATCGTCGAACAGCTGTGTGAGTATCTTGAAAGTCAGGGCCATCATTGCGTGGCCGCCCATTCGACAGACGAAGCCATTGAGCGCTATGTGGCAGACGAAGCCATTGGCCTGGTGTTGTGCGACCTGCACATGCCCGAGCGCGATGGCATTGAACTGATGCGCGAGCTGAAAGAAATTGCCGGGCGCCAGCGCGTGTTCGAAGCGATCATGCTCACCGGCCGCGCCGACAAGCAGGACGTGATTCGTGCGCTGCGCGAAGGCTTCGCGGATTACTACCAAAAACCCGTGGACCTCGACGAACTGCTCGAAGGCGTGCGTCGCCAGGAGCAGGTTTTGCTGGAGCGCAAATCCAACTTCCAGAACCTGGGCAGTCTCAACAAGCGGTTGCAAGACTTGGCTGGCTGCATCGACGAACTTTACCAGGACCTGGAAAAGGCTCGGGGCGAGGGCGTTCACCGCCGCGCCAGCGATGTCGAAGAGGGTGAGAGCGACCTGCCTGCCGCGTTCGAGAAGCTCTCACCACGCCAGCTGGAAGTGGCGCGGCTGGTGAGCAAAGGCAAGACCAACTACCAGATTGCCTGTGAACTCGGGATTACCGAAAACACCGTGAAACTTTATGTGTCGCAGGTGTTGCGGCTGACCCATATGCACAACCGCACGCAACTGGCACTGGCGCTGACACCCAGTTCGTCGCCGGTGCACCTGCGGTTCACCACCCATTGATTGAAGCTGCCTTCACAGGCCCTATCACCGGCAAACCGTCGATAGGGCCTAAAGCCGGTGGCTCAATCCAACTGATAGCTGACACTCAGCATCAGCCGCGGCCCACGGTTCAGGCTGTCCAGTGCCACATCCGCCAGCGGCTTGGCGACCTCCAGCGCCACATTGCCATACCGCCCGCCTGCCAGGCGCACGCCCAGCGCTACTGAACTGAGGTGCGCATCCTCGAAAGGCCCGCCGTTGTACCAGGCGTGCGCTGCATCGAGCACCGCATAGGGCTGCCCCCGTTGCAACCAGGCACGGCCAGGCCTGATGCTGTAGTTGAGCTCGTAAGCCACACCCCAGCCCTTGTCACCCGCAGCCTGGTCGCTTGGGTAGCCGCGGCCGAAACGCTGCCCGCCAAACGCCGCCCGCTCACTTTCGGGCAGCCTGTCGTCACTCCAGTGCACTGCGGCCGCCACCACGCTCTGCCAGTTGTCAGACAGTTGGTCGCTCTGCAGCCCAGCGATTCGAAAGCGCAGAAAGTCCATGTCGTAGTCCGCATCGCTGCGCGCCCCCAGATAGTCCATCCCCTGGTAGACACCGGCACTGACCATGCGCAGGCGACGCAGGTCAGCCTTGCGCCAATCGCCTTCGAATGACAGCGCGCGAACAGAGGAGTCGTACCCGGGTAAGCCGCCGGACCGATACTCGATGTGCTCCCCGACCGAATAGAAACGCCCGGCCACGTTCACCCATTCGTTCGGCGCAATCATCAGCGGCTGGCCGAGACCGACCGAATAACGCTCACTCTCGAGCCGCTGATCGATGTCGGCACCGTGATCCAGGCGCACGCGTGTGCGCGGCTCGCTGCGGTACCGCGCTACGGCTAACAGCAATTGGCTGCCCTGAGCGTCCAGAGGCTGGCTGTAATCCAGGCGCTGGTAATCAACGTGGTCGCCACCGGCCGACAGCAGAAAGCTCGCAGCCAGTTGCTCGGCGAAGCGCGTCTGGCCATTGCTGGCGAGTTTGAACAGCGCCTGCGGCCCTCCGCGGCTGCCGTCACTCAGGGTCACGCCAGCATCAACGGGTCTGTGCCACGCACGTATCCTCAGACGGTTTGCCTCTTCAGGGGCGCGCCCTACCACCACCTCCGCCTTCACATTGATACCCGGTATCCGCTGCGCCGCGCCGACATAGCGCTCGAGCGTCTCCTGGGTCAGTGGCCGCTCGGCCAGCAGGCGTGCTGTCATCTGCTTGAGGTGGAGCGCAGAAGGGCCGATATCACCCAGCAGCTCATATTCTTTGATGTACCCTTCCACCAGCACCACCTGCACACGGCCCTCGGCAAAGTCCTGAGGTGGCAGGTAGGCATACGACAGCGGGTAGCCATCATGCTGGTAACGCTGGGTCAGTCGCTCAGTGAATTGCTGCAGATCGCCCACGGATATCTGGTGCCCGATCAATGCTTGATAGTGCTCACGCAATTCACTCAGCGGGTAAACCGTACCGCCTTCAAAACGCACCTTGTGCAGCACGAATCGGGCACCTGACGGCACGCGGGCGGGGGCAGTGGGTAACACGACCTGCAGCGCCGGTGTCACGGGGCGATAGGTATCCACCGGCAGGTTGGCGGTCGGCAGACGGCGCTCGTATTCCTGGGTGTCGAGAAACGCCGGCAACGGCTCGGCGAGGGCCAGGCTGGCCCAGGTCAGCAGCAACGGGGGCACGACCGTAAGACGCATAGGACGCTCCACAATCCCTTGGGCGCCGGGGCGTCGGCCGGCCACACCCATCACCAGCAAGCGTAGGTGCTGCCCCGCTAAACGTCGAACGGCTAGTCGCTGACCTGGAATGCCACCCGCGCAGTTTCACCGCTCTCATCGAGTGCGCTGAGCTCATTCTGCCCGGCCTGTTCGAAGCGTACCCGCATGCTGCCCTGCCCCTCGGTCTGGCCAAGGGGCTGGCCGTTGAGGAACCACCAGCGTCGCCCACCCCCACCCAGGGCCGAAACCTGCAGTTGCAATGGCTCGCGACTGGTGGCTGGGCGGCGCAGGTTGTCGCCTGGGCGTACACCGACGATCGATAGGGGCGGTGCTGTGGCAGGCACCTGCGGCGGGCAGCTTGGGTCCACGGCCGGCAACCGCGCCGCACGCCGCTCGACCCGCGCCAGCCAAGGCTCGAGCGGGGCTGGCCAAAGGGCTATATCGCGCGCGTGGGCACCCGGGCAAGTGCCATCCACTCGCAGCCCCTGGGCGTTGACCCAGACCTGCTCATGCAAACCCAGCCCAAGCGGTTGATCGGCTGCCTGCAGGGTCGGCGGGACGGTGCCGTCCAGGGTCCAGGCGAAGCGCTGGCGCCTGCAGTTGGGGTCTTGCCGGCTCATTGGCTGGCCCAGCGGCCAGCAGATCGCGGCCACGCCAATGCTGGCAGGCACGTGCTCGACCGGCACGCCAAGGCCCCGCTGGCTATCGCGGTTGGTCAGCAGGTCGTGAATCTGCAGCATCAGCGGCGCTGCCGAGGCCAGGCCGAACTGGCCGGGCACTGGCGTGCCGTCGGGCCGGCCAATCCACACGCCAATCAGGTAACGCGGCCCCACGCCGATGGACCAGGCATCGCGAAAGCCATAGCTGGTACCGGTTTTCCAGGCCAACTGTGGGCGCTGCAGCCACTGCGCGTGCGGATCACGGTCCGGTCGCGCCTGGCCGCTGAGAATCCGCCGGACGATCCACGCCGCCCCCGGCGACAGCAGGCGCCGCTCCAGCAGTGGGTCCTGCGGTTGCAAACGCACCCGCGCACTGTTGCCGCCGCGGGCCAATGCCGCATAACCACCCACCAGTTCCTCCAGGCGGCTGCCTGCGCCACCGAGGATCAACGACAGGTTAGGCTCGGCCAATGGCGGCAGCGCCAGCGGCATCCCGGCCATGCGCAGTTGCGCGGCAAAACGCTTGGGGCCGTACGCTTCGAGCAACTGCACCGCCGGCAGGTTCAGCGACAAGGCCAGCGCCGAACTGGCCGAGACCGGGCCGCTGAAACCCATCGAGAAGTTGCCAGGCCGGTAATCACCATAGCGGCGCGGCACATCCTGCAGCAGCGATTCGGAATGGATCAGGCCGTCGTCCAGGGCCATGCCATAGAGGAACGGCTTGAGGGTCGAGCCTGGTGAGCGCAAGGCGTGGACCATGTCGACGTGGCCGAAACGGCGCTCATCGGCAAGGTCGATCGAGCCCAGGTAGGCGCGCACGGCCATGCTGTGCGCATCCACCACCAGCACGGCTGCAGAAGTACGCTCGGGCAAGCGAGCACGCCAGCCCAGCAGCAGGTCTTCCAGGCGCCGTTGCAACGAGGCATCGAGCGTGGTGCGGATCAACGGCGGGCTACCGGGAGTGTTCAGCCGGCGCGCCAGTAGTGGTGCCAGGGCTGGCTCCTGACGCGGGGCCAACAACAACGCTTCTTCGGCCGCTTCCTTGATCTGCCAGGCGGGCCATACCTGATACTCGCCCAGGCGCTGCAGCACCTTGTCCCGGGCACGCTGGGCGCGTGCGGGGTGACGGTCCGGGCGCAACCGGCTGGGTGCCTGGGGCAATACCGCCAGCAGCGCCGCTTCGGCAGGTGTGAGGTGCATCGGCGACTTGCCGAGGTACGCCCAACTGGCCGCCGCCACGCCCTGCAATGTGCCGCCGAAGGGCGCCCGGTTGAGGTAGATCTGCAGAATGTCTTGCTTGGACAGGTGCCATTCCAGCTGCGCCGTACGCCACAGTTGCCGCAGCTTGCCAGCCAGCGTGCGGTCGTGAGGATCGAGTAGGCGCGCCACCTGCATCGACAGCGTGCTGCCACCTGAAACAACACGCCCACCGCGCACGTTCAGCCATGCCGCGCGCACCAGCGCCAGGGGGTTGACCCCTGGGTGGTGGAAGAACCAACGGTCCTCGTAGGTCAGCAGGGCCTGCAGGTACAAAGGCGAAACCTCTTGCGGGCTGACCGGGTAGCGCCACACGCCCTCGGCATCGGCGAAGCGCCACAAGGGCGTGCCGTCTTCGGCCAGCACCACCCGCGCCAGGTCATCTGCCGGCATGGGCAATGGCCAGATGCGGTCAGCCAACCACAACAGGCCGACCAGCCCCACCAACGCCACCACGCTGGCGCGCAGGATCCTTGCCGCGCGGTGGCGCGGCCGCGCTAAGCTAGGCATCGGGAACCGACCGGGCCAGGTGATGGCCAAAGGCTTGGGGACGGCAAACTCGCCGATTCGTACATCAGGAAGCAACTATGCATGTAGAAGGTTTTTTCGAGTGGCTTGGCCAGGCACTGGGTTCGTTGATCCGCTTCATCGTCGATGCGTTGAGCGGCTTGTTCAACCTGCTGGCCAATGCCGGGGGCAACTTCATCGATGGTCTTGCGCGCACTCTGGGCATGGACACCTCACTGATCAGCATTCTTGCCCTGATCGTCGGCCTGCTGCTGCTGTACTCGGCAATCCGTGCCTTCATGCGCGCCTCGATCATCCTCGGGATCATCTGGCTGGTGCTCGGGTTGTGGGTGATGAGCTGGGTCATTCGCTGAGCTGGAAGCTGCAAGCTGTAAGCTTCAAGCTGCAAGAAAAAGCCGGCACGACGCCGATCCGCTTTGCTTGTAGCTTGTAGCTTGTAGCTTGTAGCTTGTAGCTTGTAGCTTGTAGCTTGTAGCTTGTAGCTTGCAGCTTGTAGCTGCGCGTCAGCGCCCCCCAACCGTCAGGTCGCCTTGGCCGTCGCCAACCGCCTGGAGGTTCGGGCGGTACATGGACTCCACTTGCGGCGGCGGTATGCGGTAGGTGCCTGGGGTCACCGCTCGTGCCAGGTACAGCAAGTGAGTGGTGCCATAGCCGTCAAGCTTGAGCGCTGCCACGTACCGGTCATCACGGTACTCCTGGTGCACCACGCCGGCATTGAGCATCGACTCGCGCCACTGCTTCACTGCGCTGCTGGCATTGTTCAGGCTGGCAGCGCTCTGCGCCAGGTTCTGATTCTCCAGCTCAAGGCCCGCCGGCAACAGGTCGACCACCAGTGCATCTGGAACCCGCTCCGTGGCCTTGACCGCCAGATGCACCAGTACCAGGTCGCCACTGCGCAAATTGTGCAGGTCCAGCGGCTGGCCGTTCATCCCCAGGTATTCACGGCGGATCTGCATGCCGTTGCCGCCCGCGGCAGGTGCCTGGCGTGGATAGCCCGAGAGGGTCAGTTGCTGGTAGACCGTTTCGCTACCCTCGTTCTGCACACTCAGCGGCGAGGCCAACAGCGGGCCTTCGAGCTTCATGCCAGCGTCAGCATTGCTGAATTCCCGCACCTCGCCGGCACTGTCCAGGCGCGCCTTCCACGGGGTCTCGGGCTTATCGAGCAAACTACGGCCGGCCAGGTACAGCGCATTGCGCTCCTGCGTCGATAACCAACGGTTGGCTGCCAGCTCATCAGACAGCGCGAACAACCGCTGATCGACCTGGTTGCTGCCCAGACCACTCTCCTGCAGCAACGCCAGGATCAGTGCCTGGTCACGCAGGCTGCTGCCGTAATCGGCCATCCAGCCGTTGCTACGGCTGATACCCAGGCCCGCTTGCAGTGCTTGCTGCGAACGCGGCTTGTCGCCCATCTTGTCCAGCGCTACCGCCAGTTGCACCAGCGGCAGGCCAGAGCGCGCATCGGCGCGCCGTTCATACAGGCTGCGCAAGGCACCCAGCGGCGCCTGCTGGCTGCGCGAAAGTACCAGCGCAGCGTAGGCCTGCACGGCAAACCGGGTGTGTTCGGCGTTCTCGCTGTAGTCGACCTCGATCAGGTTACGCTCCTGCAGGTAGCGCAACAGGCGTTCATTGGCTTTCTTCAGCGCCTCGGCCGGCACCCCGTAGCCTTGGTCACGCGCCCTGAGCAGGAAGTCGGTGACATAGGCGCTCAACCAGTACTCCTCCTCGCCGTCCGAACTCCACAGGCCGAAGCTGCCGTTGTAACGCTGCATCCCTAGCAGGTGTTCGATGCCCATTTCGATCTTGCGCTTGCGCACCTCGGCCGGCTCGCCCTTGATCCCCAGGCGCTTGAGGCTCTGCGCATCGGCGTACAGCGAAGGGTACAGGCCGCTGGTGGTCTGCTCCAGGCAACCGTAGGGGTAGGCTTCAAGGGCACGGATCTGCTCGGCCAGGTTCAGTGGCGGGCGGCTCGACAGCGCCAGGCTGGCTTCCAGCCCGGCAGGCTCGAATGCTGCCAGGTCGGCTTCAGGCAGCGTCCAGGGCTGGTCCTTGAGGGCCACACGGTAATGCTTGAGCATGGCCGGATACGCCGGGCGTACGCCCAGCGTCCATTCACGTTCGAAGGTGTTTTGCGGCTCGCCCGGCAACTGCAGGCCATTGACCCGCACATGCACCTTGCCCTGGCCCAAGCCACCCTGCGCCTGCACCGGGATCATCAGAGTGGTGCGCTGGCCCTCGGCCAGGGCAACACGCTGCTGGGCGTCCCCTGTTAGGCTCACCTGCCCTTCGCTGCTGATATCGACAGTCAGCTGCTGGGCCAGGCCGGAAAGGTTGGCCAGGTCCAGCGCCAGGCTGGTGCGGTCGCCGCCGGCGAGGAAGCGCGGCGCCGAGAGTTCGGCAATCAGCGGGGCCGCCACCACGGTCTTGCCCTCGGCCATGCCGAAGTGGTCCTCGGTCCAAGCCTGGGCCATCAGGCGCAGTTCGCCATTGAAGTCGGGGATATCGACGCTCGCCTCGCCCTCGCCCTGCTCGTTCAGGGCCACCGGTACGCTCTGCCGGGCAACGATGGTGACCGTCGTGTTGGGGCGCTTGCCACCCTTGGCCATGGCGGCGTCACCGCCGAAGGCCAGGCTGGCCAGGCGCCCCTGACCGGCTTCGATCAGTTGACCATAGATGTCCAGCTGGTCGGCGCCGTAGGCCTTGCGGCCGAACAGGCTGGCGTAGGGGTCAGGGGTTTTGAAGTCGGTGATGTTGAGGATGCCGACATCCACCGCGGACAGCAGCACATGCGCCTGTTTGGGAATACTGCCATCGGCATTGGTGGCCTTGATCCTGACCTTCAGGGGTTGCTTGGGGCGCATTTTTTCCGCTGCCTGCAGGCTGACCGCCAGTTTCCGCTCGGCGCGGCCCAGCGGCAGGTGCAACACACCGATGGCCCGCTTGGGCGTGGCATTGGCCTTGCGCTCGCCGGGGCGGATCACCAGGGCACTGATGTACAGGTCGTGACGAGCCCACTGTTTGTCCAGTTGCACATCGAAGGTCTTGCCTTCGGCGGGCACATCGATCTCCTGCCACCACAGCGGGCCATCACTGGACTCGATCATCAGGTAGCCATTGCCGGCAGCTGGCGGGGTTACCGTGACCTTCGCTGTCGCGCCGTCAGCGTAAGCCGGCTGGTCCAGCGCCAGCTTGACCTGGTCGGGGCGCACTGCGCCGCCTTCGGCATTGTCCTGGGCGCGATATCCCGCCCAGAAGCGTTGGCTGGACACCAGGCCCGTCTCCGGGTCTTCCACCTCCACGCGGTAGGGGCCCCACTCGACCTGAAAGGTCAGCTTGGCGGTAGAGCCGGCTTGCACGTTCACCTGCTCCTCGCTCTGAGTGAGGAATTTTTCGTTGTAGTTGTAGCTCCAGCCGTCGCTTTGCGAGTAGTTCCAGTAGTAGTCGCGGCGCTCTCGAATCAGCCGTACCTTGAGGCCGCTGGCAGCGAGCTTGTTGCCGTCACGGTCGGCCACCAGGAACTCGAATTCCACCGGGCCGTCGCTGTCGGTTTCTTCACCCTCGAACACGCCACGCAGGCCAGGCAGGCGGTCGGCGGGCCAGATCGGTTGTTCGAGACGACGGGTGATCGGGCGGCCACCAGACTCCTGCAAGCTGGCCTGGACGGTCAACTGCAACGGCGAGCGCGCTTCGGCCCAGCGGCTTTCGATAGCGATCACGGCCTTGCCGGCCTGATCGAGGGTCACTTCATCCAGCTCCAGATCCTGGTTCAGCTCGGTTTCGGTAACCGAACCGAACTGGTACCCCGGCAAAGCAGGCACCGCTTCGCGCAGGGGGCGCACGTACGCCTGCCCGCTCAGCCGATTGCCCGCCGCCGGCGCACCGTAGAGGTAACGGCCATTGACCTGGACCTGCGCCGTTTGCTCGGGCGAGAGCGGTGTGCCGCTGCCCTTCAGTTCAAGCGCCAGGCGTTCAGGAAGGAAGTCTTCGACGAGGAATTCATAGACCTGCTTGCGCCCCCCTCCCAAGTCGAGCAACAGTTGCCAACGACCGGTCGGCGCTTCTGTGGCCAGTTGCAACGGGTATTGATAGAGGCCACTGGCATCGGCCTCCCAGACAAACTTGCGGCTGACCTGCTCATCCGGGCGGCGCACCTCGACGCTGACCGGCTGGGCCTTCACCGGCTTGCCATCCTGGTCGCGCAAGAGGCCGTTGAGCAGCACCGTCTCACCCGGGCGATACAGGTCGCGCGGGCCAAAGATGAAGAACTGCAGAGGGTTTGCCTGCGGGCCGGTGATGTCGAATTCAGCCAGGTCCAGCGCTGCAGTGTTCAGGCGTAGCAGTGTGGTATGCACACCCTGGGTCGCGATCAGGGTATCGGCCTTGGCCGTGAGCGGCAGTTGGGCATGGCCTTGGCCATCGGTCTTGGCCTGGGCCAGCAGCTTGCCCTTGTCGTCACGCAGCTCGAGGTTTACCTCCTTGAGCGCCTTGCCACCCTCCAGGGCTTGGGCAAACACGTCAAGGCGGTCGCGATAGCGGTGGGCCGACACGCCGATGTCGCTGAGGGTGAACAACGTCGCCGGCTGCGAATAATCGTAGGTCCCTGACGCGCGCATCACTGCCAGGTACACGCCCGGCTCCTGCAGCGGCTTGATCCCGGCGATCGGCAGCAACACGGTCTCGCGGGTATTGCGCGCCGGGTTGAGGTCGAACCGGCCGCTGTAGACCAGGTCGGCCAGGGCCAGGGTTTCCTTGGACTGGTAGTAGTAGAGGCTGCTGTTGCGGCCCCAGTTGACCAGGAAGGTCGAGAGCATGTCCGGCTTGACCCGGAAAAACTCGACATCGACCTTGTCGACGTTCAGGGCAATCACCGGCAGGCCCTCGGCCAGCCGCGCCGGCAGCAGCGAACCACGGCTGGCGAAGCCGATGGTCGGCTGCATGTCGCGGGTTTCCAGATGGGTCACCGATTCGCCTTCAAGCTGCTTGCCGTTGACGGCCAGCAGGCCCTTGTCGACGGTCAGCACCAGTTTGCGCTGCGGCTCGAGGTGCCGCAGGCGCAGCTCCATGTGGTTGTCGGCAAGCTCCCAGGCACCGTCGACCTTGCCTTTGACGGTATCGACCAGATGCAGCTTGGCAGCGAAGTCCTGCTTGGCGTCCAGCGGCGCGGAAAAACTGACCGAGAGGGCACTGGCGCCGTCGAGCTGCACTTCCGAGACATCCAGCACGCTGAGCTCACGGCCCTCGTAGCGTTTGGCCAGTTCGGCAGTGTCCTCAGGCTTGGGCGCCGCAGATTCGGCCAGGGTGCTTGCCGCCGGTTTTTCGGTAGCGGCAGGTTCGTCTGGCGTGGAGGAATCACAGGCACTGAGCAGGGCCAGCGCGCAGGCCAGCAACAATCCTTTGTTGAACATGGAGTGGGGACTCTAAATAGGCAGCGTAGGCGTGAAGGCAGCAACTATAGCGCAACGGCAGGTGGCTGGCCGGTACAATGCGGCCTCTCGATCCAGAAGGGCACATAGCGGCCTGCTTTCTCAGGAACACAAATGTCGCAAATTGCCACCGACTGGCGCCACCGCCTCACCCACCGCAACGTCTGGGCCCTGGCCGCGCCGATGATCCTGTCCAACATCTCGGTGCCATTGGTAGCCTTGGTAGACAGCACGGTTATCGGTCACCTGCCCCACGCCCATCAGCTTGGCGCAGTGGCCGTAGGCGCCACGCTGTTCACCTTCATGGTCGGCCTGATGGGCTTCCTGCGCATGGGCTCCACCGGCTTCGCTGCCCAGGCCGCAGGGCGTGCCGATGGTGCTGCGTTGCGCCAGGTACTGGTGCAAGGCCTGCTGCTAGCGGTGGGCTTTGCCGTGCTCATCGGCCTGCTCGCCCTGCCCTTCAGCCAACTGGCGCTGCACGCGATGCAACCGAGCCAAGCCTTGCAGCAATCGACCGAGGCCTTCTTCCATACCCGCCTGCTCGGCCTGCCGGCGGCGCTGGCCAGCTACGCGCTGGTCGGCTGGTTCCTCGGCACACAGAATGCCCGCGCGCCGCTGGCCATCCTGCTGACCACCAACCTGCTGAACATCGTTCTCAACCTATGGTTCGTGCTTGGCCTGGAGTGGGGTGTGCTGGGGTCGGCGCGGGCGTCGGTGATCGCCGAGTGGGCGGCCGCACTGCTGGGCCTGGCCTTGACCCGCCCTGCCCTGCGCGCCTACCCCGGGCATATCGCCTGGGCGGCACTCAAGCGCTGGCAAGCCTGGCGGCCGCTGCTTTCCGTCAACCGCGATATCTTCCTACGCAGCCTGGCCCTGCAGCTGGTGTTCCTGCTGATCACTGTGCAAGGCGCCCGCTTGGGCGAAGCGACGGTGGCGGCAAACGCACTGCTGCTCAACGGCCTGCTGCTCACCGCCTACGCCCTGGACGGGCTGGCGCATGCCGTGGAGGCCCTGTGCGGCCATGCCATCGGTGCCCGCGATCGGGACACCCTGCGCCGCTCACTGGTCGTGGCCTGTGGATGGTCATTGATCACCAGCCTGGGGTTTGCCGGGCTGTTCCTGCTGGCCGGGCATGTGTTCATCGACCTGCAGACCGACATCGACAGCGTGCGCGCGGCGGCATACCCGTACCTGCCGTACCTGGCGGTACTGCCATTGGTTGCGGTGTGGAGTTACGTGCTGGACGGGCTGTTCATCGGTGCGACGCGGGCGCGGGAGATGCGCAATGCGATGCTGGTTTCGGTGCTGATGGCATTGCCGCTGGCGTGGGCCATGAGTGGGTTTGGCAACCACGGGTTGTGGTGGGCGTTTCTCGGGTTCATGGCGTTACGAGCGGTTACGCTGGGTTGGACGGGCTGGCGCCTGCAACGAAAAGGGCTGTGGATTCACTGATGCCAGGCTGCTCCTGCTGCGTTAGCAGGAGCAGCCTTGCCAATCACGACGACAAGTACGAAGACCGGGTCAGCCCCAGGCGCAGTGCATCGAGGAACTGGGTCCGCTCGCGCGCAGTGATCTTGGCGCTGGCCACCTTGTCGCGGTAGTGGGTCATCAACTCCTCCGGCGACAGGTGCACGTAGCGCAACATGTCTTCGATGGTGTCGTGGGTCTCGATACCGGCGTGGTACACGCTGCCGTCGGCGTTCTGGTAGATGTTCACCGAGTCGGTGTCACCGAACAGGTTGTGCATATCACCCAGGATTTCCTGGTAGGCACCGACCAGGAATACGCCCAGCAGGTAGTCCTCACCGTCCTTGAGCGAGTGCACTGGCATGCTGGTCTCGATGCTCTGCTCGTCGACGTACTGGTTGATCTTGCCGTCGGAGTCGCAGGTCAGGTCCTGCAGCACGGCGCGGCGCAGCGGCTCTTCGTCCAGGCGGTGCAGCGGGATGATCGGCAGTACCTGGCCAATGGCCCAGGTGTCCGGCAGGCTCTGGAATACCGAGAAGTTGCAGATGTACTTGTCGGCCAGCTTGTCGTTCAGTTCATCCAGCACCTGGCGGTGCGAGCGCTGGCGGGCCTTCAGCGAGTTGTGCAGGCGGCGGCACACAGCAAAGTAGCACTGCTCGGCCAAGGCTTTTTCGCTCAGGCTGATCTTGCCATCGGCGTACTGCGCCGCCACGTCACCCATGTAGTGCGTAGCGCGCCAGTAGGTCTCGGTGACCATCTCGATGTCGGTCGGGCCGAGCAGGTCGGCCAGCCACTGAACGGTCTCGGGCAGGCTTTCCTTGTTTTCGATGGTCGGCACGTCGTCGTTGTGTTTCTCGACGTCGGTTACCTGGATCACCAGCATGGCGTGGTGCGCAGTCAGCGAGCGACCACTCTCGGAGAAGATGTGCGGATGCGGCAGGCCTTGCGCGTCACAGAACTCCTTGAGCATGCCCACCACCACGCCGGCATAGTCGTCCATGTCGTAGTTGATCGAGCTGGCGTTGCGCGAGTGGGTACCGTCGTAGTCCACACCCAGGCCACCACCTACGTCGATATGGTCGACCGGCAGCCCCAGGGCACGGAGCTCGCCGTAGTAGCGGATGGCCTCCTTGAAGCCGTGCTGGTAGTCGGCCAGGTTGGCGATTTGCGAGCCCATGTGGAAGTGCAGCAGACGGATGCCCTGGTCCAGCCCGGCATCGCGGAAGCGCTGCACGACCGAAATCAACTGGGCAGCAGAAAGGCCGAACTTGGACTTCTCGCCACCGGTGTCTGCCCACTTGCTCGAAGCCAGCGAGGACAAGCGAACGCGCAGCCCAACCTGCGGCTTGACCTTGAGCTCGGCGGCCTCTTCGATCACCAGCGCCACCTCGGACTCTTTCTCGATGACGATGAACACGTTGTGGCCGAGCTTTTGCCCCATCAGCGCCAGGCGGATGAACTCACGGTCCTTGTAGCCGTTGCAGACGATGGTGCCGCCCTTCGGTGCCAGCGCAAGCACCGCCAGCAGCTCAGGCTTGGAGCCCGCTTCCAGGCCGATGGAAACGTTCTGCGTGGCGATGATGTTCTCTACCACCGCTTCCTGCTGGTTGACCTTGATCGGATACAGCGCGGTGTACTGGCTCTGGTATTCGAGGCGCGCGATGTTGGCGTCGAAGGCACCGGTCAGCTGGCGCACGCGGTCCTGCAGAATATCGGGGAAGCGCACCAACAGCGGCAGCGACAACCCGCTCTGGCGCAGCTCATCGACCTGCTCGAACAGGTCGATCGGCGCGCTTTGAGGGCCGTTGGGGCGCACTTCGACGCGCCCGGCTTCATTGATGGCGAAATAACCAGCGCCCCAATGGCGGATGCCATAAACACTGCGGCTGTCGGCCACGGTCCATTGGCTACCATCGTCTTTGCGTGTGCGTCGTACGGACATTCAAGTCCCCTATAAAGTCGAAGACACTGCCCCACATGGTGGCGGGCGCAGTGTAAAAGCTGGAAATGACGATTCATCCGTGCCCAGGAATAGACCCTGGTCGCGGGAACGAGTTTAGAAAGCGCTGGGCAAAAAGTCGCGGGATGGCCTCAGCCCCCGGACTTTTTCGCCTTGAAACCCTGTTTGGTCAGCTCGCCGATCAACAGCTCGACATGGTCGCCCTGGATCTCGATAACCCCGTCTTTCAGGGCGCCGCCGGTACCGCAGCGGCGCTTGAGCGTGGTGGCCAGCGCTTTGAGCTGGTCTGGCGGCAGCGGTACACCGGTGACGGTGGTCACGGTCTTGCCGCCACGACCTTTGCTCTCACGGCGAACACGGGCGATGCCGTCGCCTTCGGGGAGGGTTTGCTGCTTGCAGATGCAGGCATCCACCGGCTGGCTGCAGTCGGGGCAGTGCCGACCGGCGTCGGTGGAGAACACGAGACCGCCAAGGGCGGAAAAGGAAGAAGCTTTCTTGGCCACTTTTGTTCCTCTGTGCTGAGGACAAAAACTGGTCGGCAGGTGCCGACCGCGAAGCCCCACTCTGGCAGGGGCGGCGCTACTGCTGCAAGACCTGCGGCAGCCCGAAAAGGGCGCGCAGTGTAACGATAAAACAGGCAATTGCTAAGTACTGGAATGCGCCATTATGCGAATGTTTTGCGACTTCGCCGCCTGTCGGCGCCTGGGTTGATGCAAACTGGCGCGTCTTACCCAGGAGACAGGCCCATGACGACACCTCAAATCGGTACGTTCATCGCCAGCTGGCACGAGTTAGGCGTAGCCGTGCCCACCCCATGGGGCGTGACCCAGGCATGTGAAAGCCAGGTCCTTTCCCTGATGACGCGCCTCGACGCAGGGTATCGGCGCCAGGGTGATCATGCCATTCATCACACCGCCGTCGTCGAGCCCGGGGCGGTGCTGAAGGGGGCAATCATCATTGGCCCCGGGGCCTTCGTGGCTGCGGGTGCCTACCTGCGAGGTGGCGTCTACATCGCCAGCAACTGCATCGTAGGGCCAAGCTGCGAGGTGAAAAGCAGCTTCATGCTCGATTCGAGCAAGTTGGCCCATTTCAACTTCGTCGGCGACTCGCTGATCGGGGCCAACGTCAATATCGAAGCCGGGGCGATCATCGCCAACTACCGCAATGAACTGGAGGGGGCCGTCATCAGGATTCGCCACGCACAGGCGACCCTCGACACCGGGGTGCGCAAGTTTGGCGCCTTGCTAGGCGATGGTTGCAGGATAGGTGCGAACGCGGTCATCGCCCCTGGCGCAGTGCTCGAGCCCGGTACCCGCGTGCCGCGCCTGGGGCTGATCGACCAGTTCGCCTACGACTGAGCAGCCTTGTAGCGCGCCAGCGCTGCCAAGGAGTCAGGGCAGTAAGGGTAGATATGCTGATCTTCTTCGACCTGTGCGAGGCTGACGAAACGCGCTTCGCTCACCTCCTCCGGCTGCAGCCGCAAAGGCGCATCGGACACCGCCGAATACACCGCGCACCACAGGCGGTTATCCGGCTGGTCGAAATAGAACCGCTCGTGAAATTGCAGCGCCACGCCTTCGATACCCAGTTCCTCGGCCAGCTCGCGGGCTGCCGAGACGGCATACGACTCGCCTGCGGCCACCATGCCGCCTGCTGCCACATCCCAGTAACCTGGGTACAGCGCCTTGCTCAAGGTACGCCGGTGTACGCAGAGTTGCCCTGCGCCGTTGAACAGCAGAATGAAGGTACACCGGCCGATCAGGCCCCGTTCACGCAGGTCGGCCCTTGGCAGCGCCCCAAGCACCTGGTCGGCTTCGTCCACCCAGGCAACCAGCTCTCGGTCGGAGGCCGCCCGGTGGGCGGCCTCTTTGGGGCTGATGGCCATATTCAACCCTGCGACAGCAGCTGGCGCAGATCGATGACCGCAGCGTTGGCCCGCGAAATGTAGTTGGCCATGACCAGCGAGTGGTTGGCCCACATGCCGAAACCACTGCCATTGAGCACCATCGGACTCCACAGCGCCTCTTGCGAGGCCTCCAGTTCACGGATGATCTGGCGCACGCTGACGGTGGCATTCTTCTTCGCCAATACGTCGGCGAAGTCCACCTCGATGGCCCGCAGCAGGTGCGACAGCGCCCAGGCTTGGCCACGGGCCTCGTAGAACACGTTGTCGATCTGCAGCCATGGGGTCTCCACCACCTCCTCGTCCACCTGCGGCGCCTGGCCGGCAACCACCGACTCGGTCTTCAGCGTGGTGTTGAGCTTGACCCGGCCAACGCTGGCCGACAGGCGCTGCGACAGCGAGCCCAGGCGCGTAGCGACATCGCCCAGCCAGTTGTTCAGGTTGTCGGCACGGGTGTAGAAGATCGCGCCCTTGTCGCCTGCAGCCAGGCGAGCCTGATAGCGGGCAAGCGATTTGATGCCCTCTTCGAACTCCGACTCGCTGGACGGCAGGATCCAGCTCTTGTTATCGAAGTTGAAACGCGGCTCGGCCTTGGCCAGGTCCGCATCCTCGGTAGATTGCGACTGCGAGCGGGCGAAGTCTTTGCGCAAAGCGCGGGACAGGTCACGCACCTGGACCAGCACGCCGTATTCCCAGCTCGGCATGTTGTCCATCCACAACCCCGGCGGGAAGCGATCGTTGGAAATGTAGCCGCCCGGCTTGTTCAGCAGGGTTTCGGCCACAGTCTTGAGCGTTTCGATGGTGGTGTAACCAATCACCATCTGCTGGCCATTGCGCTCAGCTGCTGCCTGAGCGGTCTGCTGCACCGGGAACAGCTCCGGTTCCTGGCTCCAGTACCAGCCCAAGCCGATGCAGACCAGCAGGTACAACCCGATCAGGGTTACCAGGGCTCGGCTCCAGAGGCCACCCAAATAGCCACGGGCGGCAGCACCGCGGCCATCGACACGCTCACGGGGCTCGGCCTTGGCCTCGCGGTTTTTCCAGTCCAGCATGGCTTTGTCCTTATCAGTCACGACGGTTCAGGGCTTTTGACCACAGGCCAGTGCCAGGGTGCCACGGCAAGCCCATGTTGCTGCACTATAAAGCAGACACCACCGTACGCATAAGCGACCAATCAGTCAGTAACTGAATATTCCTCATCAACGCTTTGTTGATCCGCCGCACTCGCATGGGTGAAAAGAACTGCTAGCATAGAGCCATCATCGCACCTGCACATCCACTAATAAGTAGTCAGGACATGACCCAAGCCGCGGAGCCGAGCCAAGAGCGCCTCAAGCAGGAGCTCGATCAACTGCTGCAACGCCTGTCGCGCACAGGTTTGCGCAAGGGCGACCAACTTGACCAGTTGACCCTGCCACCTGCCCGCAGGCCGGTGTATCTGCTGCTGCGCGACCACGAACGTGCCGAGCGTCTGGCCCAGCAGCTGGAGTTCTTCGGCCTGAGCGTGCAACCGCTGTTCAGCGTCGACGCGTTGCTGGCCTCTGTGGCAGAGCTGGGGCCATCTGCCATCGTGATGGATGTCGACTTCAGCGGGCCGGGTTGCGGCATGCAACTGGCGGCGCAGGTGCAGTCGGGGCTGGAGCAGCCGATCCCGCTGTTGTTCTTCAGCCTGAACGAAGCGGACACGCCAACGCGCCTGGCCGCCGTGCGCGCAGGTGGCCAAGCGTTTCTCACCGGCACACTGGAGGCCTCCAGCCTGCTTGAGAAGCTTGAGATCATGACCAGCACCGCGCCGCTTGAACCACTGCGCGTGCTGATCATCGACGACTCACGCACCCAGGCGCTGCACACCGAACGCGTGCTGGGCAGCGCCGGCATGATCACCCGCAGCCTGACCGACCCGATCCGCGCCATGGCCGAGCTGGCTGATTTTCAGCCCGACCTGATCATTCTCGACCTCTACATGCCCGCCTGCTCCGGCCCGGAACTGGCCAAGGTGATCCGCCACAACGACCGCTACGTCAGCGTACCGATCATCTACCTGTCCGCCGAGGACGACCTGGACAAACAGCTCGATGCCATGAGCGAGGGCGGCGACGACTTTTTGACCAAGCCGATCCGCTCACGCCACCTGATCACCACCGTGCGCAACCGCGCTGCGCGTGCGCGCCACCTCAAGTCGCGCATGGTCCGCGACAGCCTTACCGGCCTGTACAACCACACGCACATCCTGCAACTGCTGGAGGACTGTAGCTTTCGCGCCCGTCGCGAGGGCCAGCCGCTGAGCTTTGCCATGCTCGACATCGACCACTTCAAGAAGATCAACGACCGCCATGGCCACCCCATGGGCGACCGGGTGATCAAGAGCCTGGCGCTTTTTCTCAAGCAACGGCTGCGCAAGACCGACTTCATCGGCCGCTATGGCGGCGAAGAATTCGCCATCGTCATGCCCAACACCGCATTGGATGCCGCCCACAAGGTGCTGGATGAGATTCGCCGACGCTTCGCCGAAATTCTCTACCCCGCGCAGCCCTGCGACCTGCAGTGCACCTTCAGTGCCGGGATCGTGCAACTGGACGATGAGCTCGATGCATTGAGCATGGCCAGCACCGCAGATGAGGCGCTGTATCGGGCCAAGCATGCCGGGCGCAACTGTGTAGTCCGGGTCGAGCCCTGAGCGGCCGACCCGCGCCAACAAGATAGCCTTGAGCCATCATCGTCATCACCGCGTCACAAAATAGCAATAACTTCAGGCACCTACCTCCCCACCCCCGCAGGAAGTTAGCGGCTATGCGCCTGAAGTGGCTGACCAATTTCAACACCCTGTTACTGGTGACCGTGTGTATCGCGTTGGGTGCAACCCTGTGGTGGTCGCAGCGTGCCCTGGAGCGCCCCTATCAATTGATGGAACGCTATCTGGGCCTGTCGCAGCAGTTCCAGAACCAGGCCGCGCGCAACATCCAGGCCTATCTGGGCAGCGGCGACGCCCTGCGCCATGCGGCGGCGCTGGAGGCCAACCAACAGCTTGCGCAGGCACTCGCCGACTGGCCTGAAGCGCTGGCCGACCAATTGCGCCCAAGCCTTGATAGCCTGCAAGCCTTCACCGCCAACGAGCTGCTCGCGGCTGGCAAACTGGCCGGCGACCCTCAAGCCCTGCTGTTGCAGGCCGAGCGTGAGCTGGGCGCCAATCTCGAACAGCTGGCCAACTATGCCCGCGACAGTGACAGCAGCGAGGCTAGCCGTTATCTGCTGCCGTTGTTCGACGCCAGCGTCCACCTGGGCCGCTTGTCACTGGCCCGTGACAAACTGGTCAGCAGCGGCCGCGCCGAACTGGCCGACGAGGTGGAACGCGAGCTGCAATTGATCCGCGCCCAGGCTCAGGTCATCGACAACCTGCCGTTGCTGGGCGTGACCCGCGCCGCCGAATCCAACGCCGATGATTTCGCTGCCATGATGGGCCTGGAAACGCAGGCCGCAGGGGAGCAGGAAGACGTTGCCGTTGGCCTCAAACGCGAATTGCAAAGCCTGCTCAACCGCTACCCGGGCGAACTGCAACGGACCCGCGACCAGATCGAACGGCGTACCGTGCTGGCCGCCAGCACCAACGAACGGCTCGACGCCGTGCAAAAGGCCATTGCCAGCCTTGAGCCTGAAGTGCGCGGCCAGCATGCCCGTATCGCCAGCGAAGTGCGCCTGATCCAAGGCCTGATGATCGGCCTGATCCTGCTGATCGCCCTGCTCATCGACACCTTGCAGCGGCGGCTGACGCGTACCCTGACTGGCTTGGCCCCGGCGCTGTCACGATGGGCCGAAGGCGACTTCGCCGCCCCCATCGCCCTGGGCAAGACCAACCGCGAGTTGCACGACATCCAGGAATCGCTCAATCGCCTGCGTCAGTACCTGGTAGAGCTGGTCGGCACCATCCGCCACAACGCCGAGCAGGTGGCCGGCAGCAGTCACGCACTGGCCGGCATGAGCGCTGCCCTGCATGACGGCGCAGAGCGCCAGGCGGGTGACACCGGGCAGATCCGCGATGCACTGGGCGAACTGGAGGCCACCATTTTGCAAGTGGCCGGTGATGCCAGCTCTGCGGCCGATGCCAGCCGCGCTGCCGGCCGCGCCGTGGAGCAAGGCCAGACGGTTATCGGCCAGAGCCTTGGCGGGCTGCGCACGCTGGTCGATGAAGTACAGGGCAATGCACGCATGATCGAACAGCTGGCCGAGGAGTCGGCCACCATCGGCGGTGTGCTCACGGTGATCAGGTCGATCGCCGAGCAGACCAACCTGCTGGCGTTGAACGCCGCCATCGAAGCCGCCCGCGCGGGCGAGATGGGCCGCGGCTTTGCCGTGGTCGCAGACGAGGTACGCTCGCTGGCGCAACGCACCACTGGCGCCACTGGCGAGATCCAGGCCTTGATCGACCGGCTGCAGCAGGCGGCAAGGGAATCGGTGACGGGCATGCGCGCGCAACTGGAACACGCCCAAGCTACAGCTGACCAGGCACAGGCTGCCGATGGCGCGCTGGACGAAATCGTCAACGCGATCCGCACCATAGCCAATACCGCAGTGCGCATTGCTGACGTCACGGCGCAGCAGAGTGATGCGGTGAGCGAGATCCGGGGGCACAGCGAGCGGATTCATGAACTGGGTGAAGACAACCTGCAGCGCATCGGTGAAGGGCGTGAGCAGGGCGAGCAATTGCTGACCCTTGGTGGCGAACTGAACCGGGCGGTGCGGGCCTTCAGGCTGTGATCGTTTGCCTGCCCCGCCCCCCAACGAAGGCCAACTCCGTTATCATGCCCGGCACGTTCCACCCCGCGAGGACGCCATGCGCCGCCTGTTTTTCCTGCTTTTCCTGCTGCTGGCCAGCCCTGCCTTCGCCACGGGCCTGCTCGACAACCGCCCCAGCGCCACCCTCGGCGCCGCCTCGCTGAGCAACAGCGCAGACTTTCTGCCAGTACACGAAGCCTTCAAGCTCAGCCTGGTCCAGGCTGATGCGCACACCCTCAAGCTGCGCTTCGTCGCCACCGACGGCTATTACCTCTACCGCCATCGCTTCCAGTTTCGCACCGAGCCGGCAGACATCGCCCTGGGCTCGCCGAACATTCCCAAGGGCGAGGCCAAACACGATGAGTTCTTCGGCGACGTCGAGGTCTACCACGGCGTACTGGACATCGAACTGCCGCGCACCGACGCTCGCGCCTTCACCCTGCTGGTCGGCTACCAGGGCTGTGCCGACAAGGGCCTGTGCTACCCGCCAGAGACGGCACGCCTGAGCATCGACGGCGCAGGGGGTAGCACCGCCGACGCCCCCGCGACGGCCAGCGAACAAGGCTGGAGCTGGAAATCACTGCTGCTGTTCTTCCTCGCCGGGGTTGGCCTGACCTTCACGCCCTGCGTGTTGCCGATGCTGCCGATCCTCTCTGGCGTGGTCTTGCGTGGCCAGGTCGGTGGCCTGCGCGGCCTGGCCCTGTCGCTGGCCTATGTGCTGGCCATGGCCGCCAGTTTCGCCATGTTGGGCGCATTGATGGGCCTGTTCGGTGCAAGCCTGAACCTGCAGGCGCGGCTGCAATCGGCGTGGGTGCTGGTGCCTTTCGCGCTGTTCTTCGTGCTGTTCGCCCTGGCCATGTTCGGCCTGTTCGAACTCAAACTGCCACAGGCCTTGAGCAATCGCCTCGATACCCTCGCCCACCGCACCAAGGGCGGCTCGCTGCTGGGCGCAGCGGTGCTGGGGGTGCTGTCCAGCCTGCTGGTTTCGCCGTGCGTCTCGGCACCTCTGGCCGGCGCCTTGCTGTATATCAGTGCCAGCGGTGACGCCCTGGGTGGCGCTCTCAAACTGTTCGCCCTGGGCCTGGGCATGGGCGCGCCGTTGCTGGTGGTGGCCACGGGGGGCGCGGCCTGGCTGCCAAAGAGCGGGCCTTGGCTGAACACCGTGAAAAACGCTATTGGTGTACTGCTGCTGGGCCTCGCCATCGGCCTGCTCAGCCGCGTACTGCCGGGGCCGGCGACCTTGTTGCTGGTCGGGTTCCTGAGCGTGGGCGTGGCCGTTTTCCTCGGGGCGCTGGAGTTCGTGGTCAAGGCGCCACGCCAACGTCTGGCGCAACTGCTGGGCCTGGCCCTGCTGGTGTACGGCCTGGCCTGCTGGTACGGCGCCCTGCATGGCCAGGGCGACCCGCTGCGCCCATTGCCAGCACCCGCGCCGGCAAGTGCCGGCAGTGGCCCGGCAGCCTCGGTGGATGCCTGGCAAACCGTCACCACGCCTGCTGCACTCGACGCGGCACTGGCCGAGGCGAAAGCGGCGGGGCAGCCCGTGTTGCTCGACTGGTACGCCGACTGGTGCATCAGTTGCAAGGTCATCGAGCATGAAGTCCTCAACGCAGCGCAGGTCCAACCCCAACTGAGCGCCTTCAAGTTGCTGCGTTTCGACATCACCGAAAGCAACGCCGAGCAACGTACTCTGCTCGACCGCTATCAGCTGTTCGGCCCGCCTGCACTGTTGTTCTTTGCCGCGAACGGCAGCGAAATGACCACCGATCGGGTCATTGGCGAGATAAACGCCGCCGAATTCGCGGGTATTCTGGCGCGCGTGCGCGGCAAACTCGGTCTATAACTTCCCGCGTGCCGGCATAATTCTGCGAAGGAGTGACCAGATTTAATTTTTTGGTCACATACTTCGCGCGAACCTCGGACATCGTGCTGGCTATTGCCGGGAACTGGACACTTGCGGTCGCTTTACGGCACACTCGCCGCGCTGTGTCGAATTGCCCTACAAATCCAAGGAATCTGCAGATGGCAACGCTACTGGTGCTTCACGGCCCCAACCTGAACATGCTCGGGCTCCGCGAACCGAGCCACTACGGCGCCGTGACCCTGGCCCAGATCAACCAGGACCTGGAGCAGCGCGCGCGCGCCGCGGGCCATCACCTGCAATACCTGCAGAGCAATGCCGAGTACGAGCTGATCGACCGGATTCACGCCGCACGCAACGAGGGTGTGGACTTCATCCTGATCAATCCGGCTGCTTTCACCCACACAAGCGTCGCATTACGTGACGCATTGCTTTCGGTGAGCATCCCATTCATCGAAGTGCACCTGTCAAACGTGCACAAACGCGAACCGTTCCGTCACCACTCCTACTTCTCCGATGTAGCCGTAGGGGTGATCTGCGGTCTGGGCGCCAGCGGGTATCGCCTGGCCCTGGAGGCCGCACTGGAACAACTGGCTGCCAACGCACAGCCCTGATGATAGAAGCCCTGGCCTGAGTGGGCCGGGGTTCGAGAAAAACGTTTCAGATACGTTTTTAACTTATGCCCCCTGACCGAACCTTTGGGAGTTGATGATTAATGGATATCCGTAAAGTCAAGAAACTGATCGAGCTGCTGGAAGAGTCTGGCATCGACGAACTGGAGATCAAGGAAGGCGAAGAGTCGGTCCGTATCAGCCGTCATAGCAAGACCCCAGCCGCTCAGCAGTTCTACGCACCTGCGCCAATGGCTGCCGCACCTGCTGCTGCTCCAGTCGCTGCTGCTGCGCCGGCTGCCGAAGCTGCCGCCACTGCCCCGGCGCTCAAAGGCACCGTGATCCGCTCGCCAATGGTCGGCACCTTCTACCGCAAACCTTCGCCGACCTCGCCGAACTTCGCTGAAGTGGGCCAGAGCGTGAAGAAAGGCGACACGCTGTGCATCGTCGAAGCGATGAAGATGATGAACCACATCGAAGCCGATATCGGCGGCGTTATCGACGCCATCCTGGTGGAAGACGGTCAGCCGGTTGAGTTCGACCAGCCGCTGTTCACCATCGTTTGATTCGCGGAGAGCCAACGATGTCTGGGAAGCTGGAAAAAGTCCTGATCGCCAACCGCGGGGAAATTGCCCTGCGGATCCTGCGTGCCTGCAAAGAACTGGGCATCAAGACCGTCGCCGTGCACTCCACGGCCGACCGTGAACTGATGCACCTGGGCCTGGCAGACGAGTCGGTCTGCATTGGTCCTGCTTCGTCCAAAGATTCGTACCTGCACATCCCGGCGATCATCGCCGCTGCCGAAGTGACAGGCGCTACCGCCATCCACCCGGGTTACGGCTTCCTCGCAGAGAACGCCGACTTCGCCGAGCAGGTGGAGAAGTCCGGTTTCGCCTTCATCGGCCCGCGCGCCGACACCATTCGCCTGATGGGCGACAAGGTGTCGGCCAAGGACGCGATGATCAAGACCGGCGTACCGACCGTACCAGGTTCCGATGGCCCGCTGCCGGAAGACGAAGAGGTCGCCCTGGCGATCGCCCGTGACGTCGGCTACCCGGTGATCATCAAGGCCGCCGGTGGTGGTGGTGGTCGCGGCATGCGCGTGGTGCACAAGGAAGAGGACCTGATCGCCTCGGCCAAGCTCACCCGTACCGAAGCCGGTGCCGCCTTCGGCAACCCGATGGTCTACCTGGAGAAGTTCCTGACCAACCCACGTCACGTGGAAGTTCAGGTGCTGTCCGACGGCCAGGGCAACGCTATCCACCTGGGCGACCGCGACTGCTCGCTGCAGCGTCGTCACCAGAAAGTACTGGAAGAAGCACCTGCTCCGGGCATCGACGAGAAGGCCCGCCAGGAAGTCTTCAAGCGTTGCGTCGATGCCTGCGTCGAAATCGGCTACCGTGGCGCCGGCACCTTCGAATTCCTGTACGAAAACGGCCGTTTCTACTTCATTGAAATGAACACCCGTGTGCAGGTTGAACACCCGGTCTCGGAAATGGTCACCGGTATCGACATCGTCAAGGAGATGCTCAGCATCGCCGCTGGCAACAAGCTGTCGATCCGTCAGGAAGACGTGGTGATCCGCGGTCACTCGCTGGAGTGCCGGATCAACGCAGAAGACCCGAAGAAGTTCATTCCGAGCCCAGGCAAGGTCAAGCACTTCCACGCCCCGGGTGGCAACGGCGTTCGCGTCGATTCGCACCTGTACAGCGGTTATTCGGTTCCGCCGAACTACGACTCGCTGATCGGCAAGCTGATCACCTACGGCAAAGACCGCGATGAAGCCATGGCCCGCATGCGCAACGCCCTGGACGAAATCGTCGTCGACGGCATCAAGACCAACATCCCGCTGCACCGCGACCTGGTGCGTGATGAAGGTTTCTGCAAAGGCGGCGTGAACATCCACTACCTCGAGCACAAACTGGCCAACCAGGAGTGATCGCGTTAGCGTGATGCAACACGAACCCCGGCCCTGTGCCGGGGTTTTTTGTGGGGCTTTCTCACGCCAACGGTCATGCAGCCCCCCATTTACGGGCCCGATCGCGGGCAAAGCAGCGCCTTCGGTCAGATCACCACACTGAAAAACACTGAAGGGCCTAAGGAAGCCGGCTTGCCGGCCATTGAGCTGCAGGCAGCGCCTCAAGCCATCCACAAACACCCCGCACTCGCGTAAACTGCCAGCCTTCGCGCAGCCTCGGGCTGCCCCTCTCGATTTACCAAAGGTGCCCGCCATGCCTTGGCTGCAAGTACGCCTGGCCATCAGCCCGGAACAAGCCGAAACCTACGAAGACGCCCTGCTCGAAGTCGGCGCCGTGTCGGTCACGTTCATGGACGCCGAAGACCAGCCGATCTTCGAACCCGACCTCAACACCACGCCGCTGTGGTCGCATACCCACCTGCTGGCACTGTTCGAGGCCGACGCCGACCCTGAACAGGTGTTCGCTCACCTGCGCCTGCTGACCGGCACGCAGCTGCCGGAACACCAGGCCGAAGTGATCGAGGATCAGGATTGGGAACGCAGCTGGATGGACAACTTCCAGCCAATGCGCTTCGGCCGCCGCTTGTGGATCGTGCCAAGCTGGCACGAGGCTCCGGAAAAGGACGCCGTGAACCTGCTGCTTGACCCAGGCCTGGCCTTTGGCACCGGCACCCACCCAACCACCGCCCTGTGCCTGGAATGGCTCGACGGCCAGCAGCTCGAAGGCACCCAGGTCCTGGACTTCGGCTGCGGTTCGGGCATTCTGGCGATTGCCGCACTGTTGTTGGGCGCACGCGAAGCGGTCGGTACCGACATCGACGTGCAGGCCATCGAAGCCTCGCGTGACAACGCCCAGCGCAACGGCGTCGCCGACGAGAAGCTGGCGCTGTACCTGCCCGAGCATATGCCGGCCATGCAGGCCGACGTGCTGGTCGCCAATATCCTCGCAGGCCCTTTGGTCTCGCTGGCGCCGCAGCTGTCCGGCCTGGTACGCCCAGGCGGCCTGCTCGCATTGTCTGGCATCCTCGCCGAACAGGGTGAGGAAGTGGCCGCAGCCTACGCTGCCGACTTCGAGCTGGACCCGATCGTCGTACGCGACGGCTGGGTACGCATCAGTGGTCGCCGCCGCTAAGCGGGCCTAAAATACTTTTCTGCACAGCTCCCGGATCGCCGCATGACCGACAGTTTCGTCACCCAGTGCCCGCATTGCCAGACCAGCTTTCGCGTCACCCACCACCAATTGAGCGTGGCGCGTGGGGTCGTGCGCTGCGGCCATTGCCTGCAGGTGTTCAACGCGGCGAAGCAACTGCTGGAGCAGAACCGCGCCAGCGCCGCCCCGGCAGTGCCGCCAATCCCGGCGGTTGGGCCAGTCACTGCGCCCGAGCCACCGGTGAGCGAGCGCCCAGCCGCCGAGCCGCAAGACTGGGCAGCCACAGCGCAAGCCCTCGACGAACTCGACCTGGACCAGGAACTGGCCCGCCTCGAACGCCGTGGCAAGGCAGACGAGCCGCGCCCCGCCGCCCCTGTCGATGCACTACAGGCGCGGCGTAACGAGCCCGCCGCCGAGCCCCATGGCGACGAGCTGTTCGGTAATGCGACCGACGATCACCATGAGCCGCTGGAGCCCGAAGAGCCCGCCCCGGTACTGCTCAAGCCAGAGCCGCTGGACCTGGAGCCTGCCCCGGGCGATCGCACCGAGCCCACGCTGGACGGCAACCTGGACCTGGACTTCGATGATGAACCTGCCGTGCATCGGCCTGCCGAGCGCGACAACCCGAACGACTTCCCCGAGCGGCTGCCGCCAGATGACGAACCCGTTCACGAAAAGGGCCTGAGTGCCCGTGATGATGACGATACGGATCTGCATCTGTCGGCGCACGATGACACCCCTGACCCGGGGCTGACCGGCGAGCGCCTTGAACCTGGCTTCACCGCCAAGGCCTCGCGTGCGTCACGCAAGGAGCCGCTCATCGACGTGGTCGACGACCCTTTGCAACTGGGCTGGGAAAAGCCGCGCCCCCACTGGGGCAAACGCGTGCTCTGGAGCGTGCTCACGCTACTGGCCGCCGGCCTGCTGGCCTTCCAGTACGTGTGGTTCCATTTCGATGAAATGGCGCGCCAGGACCAGTATCGCCCGCTCTTCCAGCAGCTGTGCCCGATGCTTGGCTGCGAGGTGCCTACCCGTGTCGATATCGGCCGGATCAAGAGCAGCAACCTGGTCGTGCGCAGCCACCCGGACTTCAAAGGCGCGCTGATCGTCGACGCGATCATCTACAACCGTGCCCCCTTTGCCCAGCCGTTCCCTCTGCTGGAGCTGCGTTTTGCCGACCTCAATGGCCAATTGATCGCCAGCCGGCGCTTCAAGCCGAGCGAGTATCTCTCGGGTGAACTGGCCGGCCGTGGCGAAATGCCCAGCCAGACGCCAATCCACATTGCACTGGATATCCTCGACCCTGGCCCTAGAGCGGTGAATTACAGCTTGAGCTTCCGCTCCCCCGAATAGACGCCGAGCTGCAAGCTACAAGAGAAGCGAGCCGACAACCGGTCTGCCCCCTCTTGCCGCTTGCAGCTTGCAGCTTGTAGCGCCTGGTCATAAGCCTGCAACTGTTCAGAATTTATCCAAATCCATCTTTATCCGGTCACCGAGAGCGGGTATTATGCCAACCCTTTTTCGACTCCAATGATTCGGCCCCACAACAGGGAACACCTATGTCGGCGGTACGCATCGGCCCATATACACTACGTAACAACCTGATCCTCGCGCCCATGGCCGGGGTCACGGACCAGCCTTTCCGTACACTTTGCAAGCGCCTGGGCGCGGGCATGGTGGTGTCGGAGATGGTCAGCAGCGACATGAGCCTGTGGAACAGCCGCAAGTCCAGCCTGCGCCGCATTCACGAAGGCGATCCCGAGCCGCGCTCGGTACAGATCGCCGGTGGCGATGCGCAGATGATGGCAGCGGCTGCCAGGGCCAACGTCGAAGCTGGCGCCCAGATCATCGATATCAACATGGGTTGCCCGGCAAAAAAAGTCTGCAACAAAGCTGCAGGCTCTGCTTTATTGAGAGATGAAGCTCTGGTCAGCGAGATTCTCCACGCCGTGGTCGGCGCGGTGGACGTCCCGGTGACCCTGAAGATCCGCACCGGTTGGGACCGGGCGAACAAGAACGGCCTGAACGTGGCGAGAATCGCCGAGCAGGCTGGCATCCAGGCGCTGGCGGTGCATGGCCGCACACGCGCCGACCTGTACACCGGCGAAGCCGAATACGACACCATCGCTGCCATCAAGCAGGCGGTGTCCATTCCGGTTTTTGCCAACGGCGATATCACTTCGCCAGAAAAGGCCCGGGCGGTGCTGGACGCCACCGGCGTCGACGGTCTGCTGATTGGCAGGGCCGCCCAAGGGCGGCCCTGGATCTTTCGCGAGATCGAGCATTACCTGGGGACGGGCCAGCATTTGCCGGCCCCGCAGCTGGACGAAGTGGAACGTATTCTGCTGGAGCACCTTGCCGCGCTGCACGCCTTCTATGGCGATGTGATGGGCGTACGTATCGCCCGTAAGCACGTCGGCTGGTACCTGGCAACACGACCCGGCGGCAAGGAGTTTCGCTCCCGGTTCAACGCTTTGGAAGACACACAAGCGCAGTGCGCCAACGTTCGAGCTTTTTTCAGCGAACGTCGACAGAGCCTTGAGACAGAGGACGGACAAGGGGTGGCCGCATGACGATGATGACCGAGACATTAGTGAGTGGAACAACGCCCGTGAGCGACAACGCCAACCTCAAACAGCACCTCAACACGCCGAGCGAAGAGGGCCAGACCCTTCGTGACAGCGTCGAGAAGGCGCTGCACAACTACTTCGCACACCTGGAAGGCGCTACCGTCACTGACGTGTACAACCTGGTGCTCTCCGAAGTAGAGGCGCCCCTGCTCGAAAGCGTGATGAATTACGTCAAGGGCAACCAGACCAAGGCCAGCGAGATGCTCGGGCTCAACCGAGGCACCCTGCGCAAGAAACTCAAGCAGTACGACTTGTTGTAAGCCAGAATCCCAATCAGAAAAGGCGACTCCCTGAACAGAGGCGCCTTTTTTGCTGACTCCACCGCGTTATTGGAATCCGAAATGACCGACCAGACTACCCGCCTGCCAGTCCGCCGCGCCCTGATCAGCGTCTCCGACAAGACCGGTATCCTCGAATTCGCTCGTGAGCTGCAGCAGCTCGGTGTCGAGATCCTGTCCACCGGCGGCACCTACAAGCTGCTCAAGGACAACGGCGTGAACGCGGTGGAAGTGGCCGACTACACGGGCTTCGCCGAAATGATGGACGGCCGGGTCAAGACCCTGCACCCGAAGATCCACGGCGGCATCCTCGGCCGTCGCGGTGTCGACGACGCAATCATGAACGAGCACGGCATCAAGCCGATTGACCTGGTCGCCGTCAACCTGTACCCGTTCGAAGCCACCATCGCCAAGCCTGGCTGCGACCTGCCGACCGCCATCGAGAACATCGACATCGGCGGCCCGACCATGGTCCGTTCGGCTGCCAAGAACCACAAGGACGTCGCCATCGTGGTCAACGCCGGCGACTACGCCAGCGTCCTCGAAGGCCTCAAGGCCGGCGGCCTGACCTACGCCCAACGTTTCGACCTGATGCTCAAGGCCTTCGAGCACACGGCGGCGTACGACGGCATGATCGCCAACTACATGGGCACCATCGACCAGGCCAAGGACACGCTGTCCACTGAAGCACGCAGCGAGTTCCCGCGCACCTTCAACAGCCAGTTCGTCAAGGCTCAGGAAATGCGCTACGGCGAGAACCCGCACCAGAGCGCTGCGTTCTACGTTGAAGCCAACAAAGGCGAAGCCAGCGTTTCCACCGCCATCCAGCTGCAGGGCAAGGCGCTGTCGTTCAACAACGTGGCCGACACCGACGCCGCGCTGGAGTGCGTGAAGAGCTTCGTCAAGCCGGCCTGCGTCATCGTCAAGCATGCCAACCCCTGCGGCGTTGCCGTGGTGCCTGAGGACGAGGGCGGTATCCGCAAGGCCTACGACCTGGCCTACGCCACCGACAGCGAGTCGGCCTTCGGCGGCATCATCGCCTTCAACCGTGAACTGGACGGCGAAACCGCCAAGGCCATCGTCGAGCGCCAGTTCGTCGAAGTGATCATCGCCCCGAAAATCTCCCAGGCGGCCCGCGACGTGGTGGCTGCCAAGCAGAACGTACGTCTGCTGGAGTGCGGCGAGTGGCCAGCCGAGCGTGCCGCCGGTTGGGACTTCAAGCGCGTCAACGGTGGCCTGCTGGTGCAGAGCCGCGACAACGGCATGATCACCGCCGAAGACCTGAAGATCGTCACCAAGCGTGCACCGACCGAGCAGGAAATCCACGATCTGGTGTTCGCCTGGAAGGTGGCCAAGTTCGTCAAGTCCAATGCCATCGTCTACGCCAAGCAGCGCCAGACCATCGGCGTCGGCGCTGGCCAGATGAGCCGCGTCAACTCCGCGCGCATCGCTGCCATCAAGGCAGAGCATGCCGGCCTGCAAGTGCAAGGTGCGGTCATGGCGTCGGACGCGTTCTTCCCGTTCCGTGATGGCATCGACAATGCCGCTAAAGTGGGTATCAGCGCCGTGATCCAGCCCGGTGGTTCGATGCGCGATGCCGAGGTGATCGCTGCCGCTGACGAAGCCGGCATCGCCATGGTATTCACCGGTATGCGCCACTTCCGCCACTGATAGCAGCGGCAAGCTTTACGCTGCAAGCTGCAAGCAAGAGCAGGGCAAATTGCTCCTGCTTGCAGCCACAGCCCCTTGAATCCCTGAGTTGTGAGCACGTGAAAGGATCAGCGCCAACCGCTTTCTTTTGACGCTTGCAGCTTGCAGCTTCTCCGAAGGAGCCTGTAATGAAAGTTTTGATCATCGGCAGCGGCGGCCGTGAGCACGCCCTGGCCTGGAAAGTCGCCCAGGACCCACGCGTCGAGAAAGTATTCGTCGCCCCTGGCAACGCCGGTACCGCCATTGAAGCCAAGTGCGAGAACGTTGCCATCGACGTGACCGCCCTTGAGCAACTGGCAGACTTCGCCGAGAAGAACGTCGACCTGACCATCGTGGGCCCCGAGGCGCCACTGGTCATCGGTGTGGTGGACCTGTTCCGCAGCCGCGGCCTGGACTGCTTCGGCCCGACCAAGGGCGCGGCCCAGCTGGAAGGCTCCAAGGCATTCACCAAGGACTTCCTGGCTCGCCACAAGATCCCGACCGCCGACTACCAGAACTTCACCGAGATCGAGCCGGCCCTGGCCTACCTGCAGGAAAAAGGCGCGCCGATCGTGATCAAGGCCGACGGCCTGGCTGCAGGCAAAGGCGTGATCGTCGCCATGACCCTGGAAGAAGCCGAAGCCGCCGTGCGTGACATGCTCGCAGGCAACGCCTTTGGCGAAGCCGGTTCGCGCGTGGTGATCGAAGAGTTCCTCGACGGCGAGGAAGCCAGCTTTATCGTGATGGTCGACGGCCACAACGTGCTGCCAATGGCCACCAGCCAGGACCACAAGCGCGTGGGTGACCAGGACACCGGCCCGAACACGGGCGGCATGGGTGCCTACTCCCCTGCCCCAGTCGTTACCGCCGATGTCCACCAGCGCGTGATGGACCAGGTGATCTGGCCGACCGTGCGCGGCATGGCCGAAGAAGGCAACGTGTACACCGGCTTCCTGTATGCCGGCCTGATGATCGACAAGGCGGGCAACCCCAAGGTCATCGAGTTCAACTGCCGCTTTGGCGACCCGGAAACCCAGCCAGTCATGCTGCGCCTGGAATCGAGCCTGGTGCTGTTGATCGAAGCCGCTTTCGCCAAGGCACTGGACAAGGTCGAAGCGCAGTGGGACCCGCGCCCGAGCCTGGGTGTGGTGCTGGCTGCCGGCGGGTACCCAGGCGACTACGCCAAGGGCGACGCGATCAGTGGCCTGGAGGCCGCAGCCAAGATCGAAGGCAAGGTGTTCCATGCCGGTACTTCGCTCAAGGACGGCCAGGTCGTGACCAACGGTGGCCGCGTGCTCTGCGCCACGGCCATGGGCAGCACGGTCGCAGATGCCCAGCAGCAGGCTTACCGCCTCGCCAAGGAAGTCACCTGGAACGGTAGCTTCTACCGTACCGACATCGGCTATCGGGCCATTGCCCGCGAGCGCGGTGAACACCAGCAAGAACCTTGACCGGATAGCCGCAGCGTCTTGCGCGTGCGGCTTTCGGCTCGTCGACATGGCCCCCTCGGGGCCTTGCCTTCGACTTGGCGCGCCGCGCATAGTTACTCCACGGCACATCAGCTAGGAAGGGATCTCGTAGTGCGTCGGCTTCGGATTGCCACAGCTCTGATCGTCAGCTTGCTGACCCTGCTCTGCCTGCACCCGGCTTCGGCCGACCAAGGCGGAGGCTGGTCCGTTTTGCTCGACGAACAAGCCAACCTGCAATTGAGCGACGTCCGCTCGGATCGCTATCGCAACCAGTTCAGCCCCACTACCCTGGGCGACCTCGATGCAGCACCGTCGCAACAGGCCCTGTGGCTACACTATCGCCTCGAACCGGGTGAGCAGGAGCGACTGTTGCGGGTCTTCGCCCCGGACCTTTCACGCCTGGACCTCTACGCCCTGGAGGGCGACAGGCTGCTACGCCAGCTGCACCACGGCCGCCAGGCCGGCAACGCCAGCCCGACCTTGCGTGGCAGCGATCACGTATTGCCCCTGCCGAACAGCCCGACCGCGGTGGACGTCTACCTGCGCCTGGTCTCCGAGCATCAACTGCGCCCGGCCATCACCCTGGAGCCTGCGGCAGTCGCCGCTTCGAACCAAGGCCAGCCATTGCTGTTCGGCATGCTCTTCGGCGGCCTGGCCATGCTCATCCTGCACAACCTGATCCGCTTTCTATACACCCGCTCCAGCACCACCCTGGTCCTTGCGTTGTACCACGGGCTGATGCTGCTCAGCGGCCTGATCCTGCTCAACCTCAGCGGCCCCTGGTGGCACCTGTGGCACAGTGCGCAAACCCCGGCCGCCTACCTGACCCTGGTGTTGGCGGGCCTCGCGG